>JAFUFT010000029.1 GCA_017469795.1 Oscillospiraceae bacterium | reverse complement strand
TTCTCGAACGGGTTCAAACGCTTTCTACTCATCTCTTGTCCTCCTTTTTTCAGAGGTCTACTTTGAGATTTCCTTTGCTTTTATTCTACCAGTCGAGAGTGAATTATTCTATCCTTTGTGTCCACTTTTAGTATAGCAACAAGGGAGGAATTAAAATGCGTACCGGTTTCAAACGTAATATTTATCTCAGCGACTTTTTCTCATATCCGATCCCGGCGCACGCCGCATCCGGTGAAGCGTTCCTTCGAAAGCTCAGGAACCGCCGGATCCTTTGGGCGATTTTGCCGGGTCTTCTGGAAACAGCCGCGCTTTTGACGCTGGTGCTTGCGGTCACGTTCGGCCTGAGCGTCTGCGCGATCGGATTCGGCGGCGTGTGAGTCAGAAGATCATCGTAGAAAGGTAATCTGCCGTAGTTTCCGCTCGGCGGATCATGCGGGCTTTTCCATCTGCACCCAACAGGTATTCCGCGCAGCGAAGCCGTCCGCCGTAATGATAGCCCATGGAGTACCCGTGAGCGCCTGCGTCGTGGATCTTCAAAAGATCCCCGGGAACAAGTTCCGGAAGCATACGGTCCGCCGCGAATTTGTCTGTGTTTTCGCTCACAGTGCCGACCACATCCCATGGGGACCGCTCCAAAGAGCCTTCCTTCCCCGCGGCGGAAACGTGGTGATACGCTTGATACATCATGGGACGCATCAGATTGGACGCAGACGCGTCCGTGCCTGCGATCCTGCGGAACCCGTTTCTGACGTGGTTGACTCTTGTGACGAGAAGACCTGCTGGACCTGTCACCCATCTTCCGAGCTCTGTATAGACCGGAATGCCCGCAAGCGGCGTTCCGGCCGTTTCTGTTTGAAGGGCGGTGCGGACAGATTCCGCCACGGCTTTCAAATTAACAGGCCGGTCTTCCGGCCGGTAGGGAATCCCCAAACCGCCGGAGATGTTCAGGAATGTGATCTGAATACCTGTCCTTGCGGTCAGGTCGTTTGCAATGGAGACCAGTGTTCGGCACAGTTCGGGATAATACCCCGGTTCCAGCGTGTTGCCGGACAGATATGCATGGAGACCGACCGAAGTCACGCCAAAAGTCTGCAGTTTCCGGACACATTCTGCAGCGCCGTCAGGCGTAAACCCGAACTTCAGTCCGTCCAGCTGAGCCTCTGTGAGGCCGAATCGGAACACGCCGCCGGGATTGATTCGGAGACCGACCCCGTGTTTCAGCATGCCGTATTCGGCATAGGTCTCTGCAAGCCCCGGTCCGTCGAGGATCACCGGACAGCCGAGTGCGGCGGCCGCTTTGATATCCCGTTCCTCCGGGTAATTTGACATGAACAGGATTTCTTCGGGGAGAAATCCGCATGCGCTGCAAAGCGCTATCTCCGCTGCGGAAGAGCAGACGACGCCGCTCCCCTCCTCTCGAAGCACCTTCAGGACAGCCGGCGTGGGAGTCGCTTTGACCGGGAAAAACTGGCGGTATCCGGGATTCCACGAAAAGGCGTCGAAAAGCTGCCGGCATCGATCCCGGATCGTTTGCTCGTCATATAGATAAAAGGGCGTTTCCAGCTCATTTGCCAGGCTTTTCAGCGCGTCCCCGTTGATGAAGGCGAAGTCCTTTTCCTCAGGATGCTCCGCCTGATCCGGGAGATTCGCATAGCAGGCAACCGGATGAGACAGTATTTCCTTCCGGATGTATCGGAGCGTGGCGCGCTCTCCTCTTTCGGCAAGCATCGTGAGGATCTCAACGACCTGCGCCTTCGTGCGGGGATGCATCAGTTTCGCGTCTCTGCTCCGGTTCAGATAAGCCAGAGGATCAGCGTCAGTATACGCTTTTCCGTGGTAGACTTTGCAGGCGGCGATACGGTCGATGCACAGCTCGACCATATATCTGGTCGGCATGGGCTGGCCGGTCATCTGGAAGTCCCTGCCGCTGTAATCCATCCAGTATTCCAGGTGGTGTTTGTTTCGACCCTTGTGATGGAGCCATGCGGTGGAATAGCCGATCTCCTCCCGCTCGGAGGCGTTGGGACTGTGGGTACCGCTGTAATATTTTGCACCGACCCGAAACTCTGTCCAGGAGTATTTGGAAAGGTCATGCAGCAATCCCTGACGAATCAATCCGACCCGAAAGCAATAGATCATGACCAGAAGCTTGTGGTGCGTGATCGTTTTAAAGTGACCCCAGGGATTCATGACGCCCATCCTTTCATAAAACGGTTATCTCTTAGTATACATCCGTTTTCCGCAATCTTCAAGACAAGACTTTGTATGGTCCGATGTCGGACCGCATATACCGGAACCAGGCCCGGGTGTCCGGGTTGTCTGAACTGTAGGAGAGGAGCGTGTTCAGATACCCCTGCTCCGCGATGATTTCTCTGCTGATCGGATAGGCAAGGTCAAAAATCAGGCAGATGTGTCCCACAAGATGATCCATCGGCGTCCGCTTCAGCGACCTCAGTACAGAGGTCCTCTCGTAAAAGCACTTCTTGACCGCCTCGCTGACCGGAGCGGTCCGCAGCGCTTCCGTAGACACTCCGTAAATATCCTCCAGCGGCGTATCGCAGATCACCCGCAGGATATCGATCTTGTCCGCATCCCTGAGGATCTGACAGGATCTTGTTTCCAGATCGGAAAGCCCTTCCGGCAGCTGGTACATATTATGGCATCGGATGCTCGTTTCCAGCAGCCGGAGATCGGAGTCGGACAGTGTGGGGTGAAAAAAGTCGATGAGATGATCCCGAAACAGCAGATCTGCGCCGAATTCCGCGTGGTTTACGGATTCGGCGTCGATAAACGTGTGGTACCGCCGGACCTGTTCAAAGCGGCCGATATCGTGCAGCATGCCGCACAGCCAGGCCATGCCGGAGTACTCCGGATCGGCTGTCTCTGCGATTTGCTGTGCAAGAGCGGCCACTCTGTATGTATGCGCCGCTTTTAACCGGATCTTTGGGTCCGTCATATCATAGCCTTCGGCATACTGTGAAAAGGTCCGGCTAATCTGTTCTTTCTGCTCCTTTGTGATGATCAAGGTCATTCAGCCTCCTGTAATCTGCTTTTTTCATTATACGCCCCCAAACGGAATAACTCCAGTTCTTTTTCTTCGATGCGCGCAAGATGACAAGCCCCCGGCGCATAGACTGATCCGAGGTGACTTTATGATCGGTCTCGTGCTCACTGCAAATACGCTGTTCTATACGCTGCGGCTGACAACAGCCTCCGGTTCCTTTCCTAAGCCGCTTTCCGCAAAGGAGGAGAAACACTATCTTGCCCTGGCCGCCGGAGGAGATCTGGAGGCCAGAAACATACTGGTGGAACGAAACCTTCGGCTGGTTTCCCATATCCTGAAAAAGTATTACGCGTCCTACTCCGATATGGACGATCTCATTTCCATCGGTACCATAGGACTGATCAAAGCGATCTCCACCTTTGACGCGGACAAAGGGGCGAGGCTGGCGACCTATGCCGGCAGATGCATTCAAAACGAAATCCTCATGTATTTTCGAGCGCAGCGGAAAACAACGGGAGACGTATCCCTTTCCGAGTTGATTGAAACAGGAAAGGACGGCGGATCGCTTCAGCTGATCGACGTGCTTTGCTCCGATGAGGATATGCTGGAGCAGGCTCATGTTCGCAGCGAAACGGAACGGATGGCCGGCATCCTTCAGGAGATTCTTGATCATCGGGAAATGCAGATCATCCGGATGCGGTACGGTCTGTCCGGCTTCCAGCCGCTTCCCCAGCGGGAGGTGGCCCGACAGCTCGGAATCTCCAGAAGCTATGTTTCCAGGCTTGAGAAAAAGGCGCTGAATAAGCTTCGGGCAGCGATGGAACAATAAAAAAGACCCGTCTTTTCACGGGTCTTTTTCTTACATATTCTGCAGCGTCAAATAGAGCAGTGCGGTGGCTTCCGCATCGCACCACGCGCGGTGGGCGTTCCGGAGCGGGATAGAAAAGTGGTCTGTGAGATATCCGAGCTTGTAGCTGGGAAGCCCGGGACAAATCCGGCGCGCCAGCTGAAGCGTATCCGCCACAGGATTCTCGATGCTCCGGTCAATGCTCAGAAGATCCCGCTCCAAAAACTTGCAGTCAAATTTTGAGTTGTGCGCGACGATCGGCAGCGATCCGAGAAAACCGAGAAACACCGGAAGGATCTGCTGGATCTTCGGCTGACTGGCAACCATGTTGTCGGTGATCCCGGTCAGAGCGACGACCTGCGGGGGGATGCTCCTTCCGGGGTTTACCAGGGTGGAGAACCGCTGAACGATTTCTCCGTCCAGAACTTTTACGGCGCCGATCTCCGTGACACGGTCTGTCCGGTCGGAAAACCCGGTGGTCTCAAAGTCCAGGCAGACAAAGGAGCGAAAGCCGGCTTCACATACGAAATTCATTGTTTTTCCCCTAAATGGTAAAGACGGTTGACAGTTCAGTCCCGAACGGCTGCTTTGAGCTCGTCCGTCTTTCGGATCTCCTCCCAGGGAAGATCCAGCTCCGGACGTCCAAAGTGGCCGTAGGCCGCTGTCTGGCTGTAGATGGGACGGCGGAGATTGAGATAATCGATGATCTTGGCCGGACGAAGATCAAATACCTTGCGGACGGCGTCCGACAGACGGTCATCGCTTACGGTACCGGTTCCGAATGTGTCCACAAGCACGGAAACCGGCTGCGCAACACCGATCGCGTAGGCAAGCTCGATCTGGCATTTCCGTGCCAGCCCTGCGGCAACGATGTTCTTGGCGATATGGCGGGCCATATACGCAGCGCTGCGATCCACCTTGGTGGGATCCTTTCCGGAGAAGCATCCGCCGCCGTGGGCCGCGTAGCCGCCGTATGTGTCCACAATGATCTTGCGCCCGGTCAGTCCGGAATCGCCAACAGGCCCGCCCACCACAAAGCGTCCCGTGGGATTGACAAAGAATTTTGTTTCCGAATCGAGCAGCTCCGCCGGAAGGGTATGGCGGATCACATGTTCGATGATCTCCCGGCGCAGCGTGTCGATGTCGATATCCTCGCTGTGCTGGGTAGAGACCACCACGGCGTCGATCCGCTCCACATTTCCGGCCTCGTCATACTGAACGGAAACCTGGCTTTTGCCGTCGGGGCGCAGCCACGGCAGAATCCCGGTTTTCCGGCATTCGGTCAGACGATGGGCCAGCTGATGGGCGTAGGAGATGGGCGCCGGCATCAGCTCCGGGGTCTCGTCGCAGGCAAATCCGAACATCATTCCCTGATCCCCTGCTCCGGTCTCGTTCTCGTCGTCGAAGGCGTTGTCTACGCCCATTGCGATGTCGGGACTCTGTCCATCGATGGCGGTCATAACGGAGCAGGTCCTTCCGTCAAAACCATACTCCGGGTGATCATAGCCGATCCGGCAGATCACGTCCCGGGCGATCCCCGGAATGTCCACGTAGCAGGTCGTTGAGATCTCACCCATCACAAAGACCATGCCGGTCGTCGTGATCGTTTCACATGCCACCCGCGCCATGGGATCCTGAGTCAGGATCGCGTCGAGGACCCCGTCAGAGATCTGGTCGCATATTTTATCCGGATGTCCTTCCGTCACGGATTCTGATGTAAAGATACGTTTCATTTCACTACCTCTTTTCAGTTAGAAATAACAAAAACGCCCCGCAAGCGCGGAACGTGAAGAAGACAGTTCGCCTCATCTTTCGATTCGCACCGCCGGATTTGGCACCTTGCAGACGCAGGTTGCCGGGTTTCATAGGGCCGTTCCCTCCACCACTCTTAATAAGGGCTTATGAAATTATCGCTATTATATCATAGATTGCGGAATTGTCAACACATCTTTCAAGGCCGGGATTCCGAAATTGTTTACACTTTTTTCATGGACTTTCCGGGTTAAATGGAATAGAATATCACCAATACATAAGAGGAGGTTTGCCCCGTGAAAGAGCTTCGCCGGAAAATAGACCGGTTTATGTATAACAACAGCAGTAAAGGAATCCCGAACCTGATGCTGATCATCTGCGTCGGCACACTGCTTTCCTTCTTTGTGATGCTGGCGGATAAAAGCGGGATGTTCTATACCTTTATGCGGTTTGACCGGGGGCTGATTCTGCACGGTCAGGTCTGGCGGCTTTTTACCTATGTGTTTCTGCCCCAGAGCACCGGTATCTGGCTGTTCCTGCTGCTATTTGCCTACTACGGGATCGGACGGATGGTCGAACGGGTCTGGGGTACGCTGAAGTTTAATCTGTTTTACCTCTGCGGCATTCTGATCATGGACGCTGCAGCGCTGATCCTCAATGCACAGCCCGGCGGTTCTTATCTGAATATGAGCCTCTTCCTGGCGCTGGCCACGCTGTACCCGGACAATCGGGTGCTTCTAATGTATATCATCCCAATCAAGATGAAATATCTTGCCTGGGTATACCTTCTTCTGCTTGTGTTCAATCTGGTCCAGCTGGACTTCTTCCCCCTGTTCGCACTTCTTAACTATTTCCTTTTCTTTGGCAGCGGATGTCTGAACGTTCTGCCGGAGAGCTGGCAGCAGAAGCTGCGCCACGTCCCCCATACGAGCGCAAGACCGAACCCCGGCTGGGCGAAAGCCTATACGAAGAAAGCGCATTCCGCGCCGAAAGCTTCCGTTGTGGACGCTCCTGCCTACCGGCATAAGTGCGCGGTGTGCGGCCGGACCGATGTGTCCGATCCGGATCTGGAGTTCCGTTACTGCTCCAAATGCAACGGGTATTACTGCTATTGCCAGGATCATATCAACAACCACGCGCACGTTCCATAAATCCCAAACTTGCAACCGGCGGCCGCCAGGCCGCCGGTTTTGCATGTTTTCCGTGTTTCGGCAGATACTAAACGCGATCACATTACAGGAGGGATCATATGATTTGTCGAAGATGGGGCCGCAGGACGGTCCGGTACTGTGAACCGCCCTCTATCCTCGCTTCCGCCGCGGTGACCGGAAAAAAAGAAGCGGAAGGTCCGCTGGGCGGTTTCTTTGACGAGACGTGGGATGACACGACGTTCGGCCAGGATACCTGGGAAAAAGCGGAGAGTCAGATCCAGAGGATCGCTCTGGAAACCGTACTGCGCAAGGCAAGGCTGGAGACCGGCGATCTGGATCTGCTGTTCGGCGGAGATCTGCTTAATCAGTGCATTGCGACTACCTTTTCGATTCGCGGGACAGATATCCCCTTTTTCGGCATTTACGGTGCCTGCTCCACGATGGCGGAAGGTCTGTGCCTGAGCTCCATGGCAGTTGCCGGCGGTTTCGCCCGGCGCGCTGCAGCGATCACGTCATCCCATTTTGCCGCGGCGGAACGGCAGTACAGGCTTCCGCTGGAGTACGGCGGGCAGCGGACGCCCACCGCCCAGTGGACCGTAACCGGAGCGGGCGCCGTGATATTGGGGGACCATGCCGATCCGCCCTATGTCTCCGGTTTTACCGCCGGAAGAATCGTGGATCTCAGCGTTTCCGACGCGAACAACATGGGGGCCGCCATGGCGCCTGCCTTCGTGGATACGGTCTGCGCCCAATTCCGGGATACCGGCAACGGGCCGGAGGACTATGACCTGATCATCTCCGGCGATCTCGGCGCCGTCGGGTCTTCTCTGGCGGCGGAGCTGTTTGAGAGAGAGGGATACCGGATGGAAGGAGTGCAGGAGGACTGCGGCGTGCTGATCTATGATGCCCGGAGGCAGGATGTACACGCAGGGGGATCCGGGTGCGGCTGCAGCGCCGCGGTCTTATGCGGGTATCTTCTGCGGAAGATGCGGGAGGGAGTCTGGAACAGGATCCTGTTCTGCCCCACCGGTGCGCTGCTCTCCCCTGTCTCCTCCCAGCAGGGAGAGTCGATCCCCGCTATCTGTCATGCGGTGGAAATAACGATGAAAAGAGACGAGACATGATGGAGTATCTCAATGCGTTCCTTTGCGGCGGTATCCTCTGCGCCGTGGGACAGATCCTGATCGACCGGACCAGGCTGACTCCCGCGAGGATCCTGGTATGTTACGTGACAGCAGGCGTTCTTTTGGGCGGGCTCGGACTGTACGAGCCGGTTTTTCGGTGGGGCGGCGCCGGAGCAACAGTTCCCCTGACCGGATTTGGATATAATCTGGCCAAGGGCGTGCGGGAGGCCGTTGACAAGGATGGTTGGATCGGTATTTTTACGGGCGGATTTACCGCTGCGGCAGGCGGAGTCTCCGCTGCGGTAGTGTTCGGGTACCTGGCGGCAGTGATATTCCGTCCAAGGGATAAATCTTAGAGGAACGGGCATACTGTCTGTGCGGAGTGATCCGACATCTCAGAAGGAGGTAATTGCAATGTCCAACAAGAATCAGAATAAGAATGAGCAGAACCAGAATAATCAGCAGAATCGCAATCAGAATGAGCAGAAGCAGAACAATCAGCAGGACAAGTGTGATAATCGCAGATAACTGAGAGAAAACAGTCCGGATGCAGACGCATCCGGACTGTGCTTTCAGGATTGGTTGATACGCCGGATCAGCGGAATCACCTGATCCAGCTGAGGAACGACTGCGTATGCGATGGAAGATGCATCTCCCGGTTGGGCGAGGTCAGGGATCATGACCGGAATACATCCGGCCCGATACGCGCCGAGAATCCCGTGGGGAGAATCCTCCAGGACCAGCGTTTCCCCCGGCGGAGTTCCGAGCTGTTCGCATGCCTTCAGAAAAATGTCCGGCGCAGGCTTGCCCTGCCGTACCATATCTCCTGTGACAACGCCATGCAGCCTGTCCCAGAGACCGATCTGGGTCAGGCGGGTTTTCGCGGATTCATATCCTGCGGACGTTGCCACGCCGTAAGGGATCTGGCTTTGTTCCAGAAACGAAAGAAGCTCGGAAAGTCCGTCTTTCAACGGCACGCCGTTGCGGCTGCAATACTGTCTTGAAAGGGCGGACGCCTCCTCGAGAATCGTGCGGTATTCAAAGGAGTCCCCCAGCTTCGACCGGACATAGACTTCCGCCTCCGGAGTATCCAGTCCGACGCAGTGCGCGACAAGCTCTTCGTGCGCGGGATACCCATGGCTTGCCATGACCTCACTCCAGAAGCGAAGGAACAGCCGTTCCGTATCCGTGATGAGCCCGTCCATGTCCAGAACCACGCCCCGGATCAAAGCTTCACTTCCCTTCCAGCCGACAGGAAATACAAGTACATTTCTTTGACCGGGCGCTTGAGGATCCGCTCCAGCGCTGTTTTGTAGGTCTTCAGCTGCCCACGGTAATAGGCAGTGCGTTCGGAGATGGTTTCCTCGGTGACACGGTCAGTCTTGAAGTCCAGCACGCAGATGCCGTCAGGTTCGACCCAGGCGGCGTCAACGACGCCCTGAAGCAGGATCTGTTCGCCGTCTACACCCGGATAGTATTCAGAGGCATCGACCATGAGAGAGAATTTGAACTCCCGGATCAGATGCTCCGCGTTCGTAAGACGCATTCCGAAATCGGAGGTAAAGAGTGCGGCGATCATCTTCGGGTCTACCGCAGAAAGCTGCTCCGACGTCATAAACGCATTGTCTTCCAGCCGCAGCTTTTCCGATTCCACATCTTCCGGCGTCGTACAGCGGGAATAATCGGCGAACTGCAAAAACAGATGTACCGCGGTTCCGCGCTCCGTGGCGCTGAGCCCCTTCTGCTCGAGAATGAATTCCGGGCGCCGCAGCTGAGGTGCGCTCGCCTGTATTTTGGCGCCGTTTGCCGCCTCCGCATCTTTTTCCCGGCCTTTCATCTGTGTTGCGGTAAGCTTGGACGGTGTCCGGGCAGCGGATGCATGCTGGTCTTTCCACTGTAGGGTTTCCACCAGCTGTGAAGGATCCGGCAGACGGATTTCCTCTGTTTGCGCATCATCAGATCCCGCCTCATAGGATAGAGGCTCTACCTGCTCAACCGCCTCATAGGTGATCTTCCATGGATGGTCCGAGACCGTCAGGTCGCACAGCGGCCTTCCGCACAGGGCGAAGAGATCGCCGGCTTCCACGCGGTTGAGGGCGGAAAGCAGGACCCATTTTCCCAGCTGGTCCGCCTGAAGCGCGGCCCACCGGCATGCTGGCATTCCTGCTCCGGTGCGCAGCCTGGAGAGCACTCTTGCAGGATTCTTATCCGCGTAAGTCATGATCAGATAGTCCCTGGCCCGTGTCATGGCGACGTAGAGGAGCCTGAGCTCTTCGGAACGGAGATCGGATAACATTTTCGACTTCAGCGCGGTGTGACACAGTCCGGAATAACGGATCCGGTTTTCAAGATCCGTGATCTGCGAGGCTATACCGGTCTCGCTGTCGTACAGGACGGCGGCGGACAGGTCGCGGGTGTTAAATCTCTGGGAAAGACAGGGCAGCACCACGACCGGATACTCCAGACCTTTGGATTTGTGGATGGTGGTGAGTGTAATGCCGTCTGTTTTTCGGGCCGCGGTCAGCGTTCCCTGCGTTTCCGCCCGCTCGAGCATGCGGATCAGCCGGTAGAGATTCATAAATTCCCCCGCTGTACCGTTTCTTGCGAACTGATATACCGCCAGAAGATTTGCGCGGCGCTGCCGGCCCCCATCCACGGCGCTATATATCTCCAGGAGGCCGGTTTCATGGATCAATGTCCAGACAAGCCGGTCCGCGGAGAGCGCAGCAGCTTCCTTCCTGAGCTGCTGCAGCCGCTCCAGCGCCTGAATGCACCACGGCTCATGACATTCGAGCATGGCGTCATAGAAGCGCTTTTTTCTGCTCTGCGCCCGGATCTGCGCCAGGTTTTCATTGGAAAACCGGAACAGCGGACTGCACAGCACCGCAAGCAGCGGAATATCCTGATGGGGATTGTTCAGCACCCGGAGCAGATTCATCAGCACCTTGACCTCCGGCGTCTCGAACAGGTTTTCCTCCATGTCTGCGGAAACCGGCAGGCCGGCCTCCCGCAGGGCTTTGCCAAAGACGCCCATGGCGGTGCGTGAACGGAAGAGGATCGCAATATCCGAAGGGGCAACCGGCCGGAGCGCATCGCCCTCGCGAATCATGGCGGGTTCGTTCAGGAGTTCGACGATGCGGCGGGCGATCCACTCCGCTTCCTTCTGGTTTCTCAGTTCTTCCGCGTCTTCCTCCGTTTTTCTCAGTTCCAGAACGTGCAGCTCCACATGGGATCCGTTTGCCGCCGGATAAACGTCCAGTCCCTCATAAAGGGATTCATCCGCTCCATAACTTAGACCGCCGACGGCCTGAGACATCACGGTGCGAAACGTGTGATTGACCGCCTCCAGGATCTCCGGCCTGGAACGGAAATTCCTGGAGAGAATCAGCTTTCTCGGTTCCCCTTCCTTCGCGGACTCGGCCTCCGGGAAAGTGTTGTATTTGTTCAGAAACATCTCCGGTTCTGCCATACGGAATCCGTAGATCGACTGTTTTACATCACCCACGAGGAACCTGTTCTCATCCCCGCCGCGGGCGATGGCCCGGAAAATGATCTCCTGCACCCGGTTGGAATCCTGATACTCGTCCACCATGATTTCCGCAAAGCGTTCGGAGAGTTCTTTTGCCGCGTCAGTAGGCTGTCCCGTTTCCGGATGCGTCAGGAGACGGATCGCAAGATGCTCCTGATCGGAAAAGTCCAGCACGTTTTTCCGGCGCTTTTCCGCGCAGAACCGTTTGTCAAGCTCCAGAACAAGCTCCAAAAGACCGTACAGGCTCGGCGCGGCATCGTTCTGTTCTTTCCTCAGCGTCTCGGGATCTCTGGAAAAGGTTCGCGCCAGCGAAGCCAGAATCTTTTTGCCGTCGGTTTTTATGTCCTGAATGGCCTTAAGGTGTTCCTTATCCGGATACTTGACGACCCGCACGGAGGGATACTCCATTTCAAGCGCTTTTGCGATCTGCGTCCAGGGAAGATCCAGCGCCGGAAGCATGGCTACAAGGCACGTTCTCTGCTGCTCGTAGGCGGGCAGATAAGACTGCGAAAGGGCTTCATCTCCCTGCATGGCGTCGATCGCCCAGGTGTACCGCTCGATCAGTCCGCGGATCTGGGTCTTTGCCTGGTCGATGAGCAGAGAACCCCAGAGGCATTGCGTCAGATCTGTTTCCGGATCGATTTCAAAGCGCTGGCGTTTCAGCCACTTCTCCGGATCCGGCTGGCTGAGGACCTTTTCGTATAATGCGGTCACAAGGGAGCAGAGTGCATTATCGTTTCTCCCTGCTCCCAGAGTGTCCGTTAACCGGAGGAATCCGGGATCCTGTTTTTCATAGGCGTCGTCCAGAAGCTGATCCAGCTGCTTCTGAAGCAGTTCCTGCCGTTCTCCGTCTTCCAGCACCCGGAAATCCGATGGAATATCCATAAGATATCCATACTCCCGGATCACCGTTCCGCAGAAGGCGTGTACAGTGGAGATATGGCTTAGCTGCAGCAGGTTCAGCTGCCTGGAAAGATGCCGGTTTTCCGGATGCTCCGACAGCTCCCGGCTGATGGCCTCGGAGATCTTTGCCCGAAGCTCCGCAGCTGCCGCATTTGTGAATGTGATGATCAAAAACTCATGGATGTTTTTGCCCTCTGAGATGATCCGGTCCAGGACTCTGTCCACCAGGACCTTGGTCTTGCCGGAGCCGGCGGCGGCCGATACCAGCAGGGTCCCGCCCCGATCATGCACCACGGCCTGCTGCTGCGGCGTGAGTTTCAGTTCAGCCATTATCTTCCCCTCCGATCCTGGACCAGAATTCCTTTGCGCTGATCTTCGGCGTATAGAAGCTCCGCCGGAAGTCAGGATCCTTTTGACACACATCCCCGTATTCGCAGTATAGACATGCGTTTTCCGTATCTTTCCGATAATAGGGCTCCGGAACGAAACGGCCGGAGAACACATTTTCCACCGCCTGCTCCATCTGCCTGCTGATGAACCTTTCCAGAAGATCCATCTGCGACTCTGTGATCGCGTATTCTCCCGGATTGTCCAGCTTCTTGACGGGAAGATACTTTCCTGCCAGGTCGTGATCCATGGCCTGAAGCACATCAGGCGCACCGAGGACCAAACCGGAACGCTTTGGGTCTTTTCCGGTTTTTGCTTTTTCGGCCTCCACGTCGTCCAGCCCCGCCTCTACGGTGCGGATAATTCGTTTGGTGGGCAGATACAGCGCCCCGGCAGGGATCGGGTGATCGGATTGGTCCGGGATACCGGAACGCCTCAGAGCGAAGAGATACAAGAACAGCTGCATCCCCACCCCGCGGCTCAGATCGGTGTAATCAAAAACCTTTGAGCCGGATTTATAATCCACGATCCGGAAATAATCCCCGTCCGGGCTTTTCCACAGATCCACACGGTCAACCGTTCCGTCCAGATGTCCGGCGCCAAGTGTGCTGTGCACAGTGACCTGTCCCATCTGCGCCCCGGAGCCGAACGTCAGCTCATAGCCGCAGGGTTTGAAATCGGAGGCGGAAAGCTCTTCCGTGATCTCGGAAAGGATTCGTCCTGCCTCGTCCACATTCCGCAGGTACAGGTATTTTTCCCGCTCGGAAAGGATGCTTTCCTCCTGAATGCGTTCCTGCAGATAGGGTTCCATATATGTCCTGATCATCGACCGGCTCTGTTCTTCGGTGAGCGGCAGTTCTGTCCCACTTTTTACCACATCGGCAACCGTGTGCTCGAGAATATAGTGCAGGAATGTGCCGTACTCCGCCGCGTCAAACGTTGCCTCTTTGACGGGTTTCGCCCTGAGGCCGTAATTCAGGAAGAAGCTGAGCGGGCACTTTGCCAGCTGATCCAGACGGGATGCAGTCAGCGTCACTTCCCTGCCGAAGATGCGTTCCGTCCACATCTGGGGAACCAGAAGCTCTCTGGGCATCGAGGCGGCTTTTGCGGATACGATGGCATTTTCCAGTTCCGGGACCTGATGCGCCGCGTTGCGGATCAGATCCTGAAGGGAGTCCTGCCCCTGCTCCTCCGCGGAGAGATAAAGCTGCGTCAGACCGGAAACCGTCCCCGCGTCGGCAATGCGGCAGGTTGATGCGATGGACTCCGTTCCCGGGAACATCCGCTTCATCCTGCCCACCAGGAAGGAGGGCTGCTGGGATTCTCCGCCGTTGGATAAGCAGTAAGATACGAACAGCATTTTGCGGGGAGAGGAAAAAGCATTGTAGATTTGGAGCATCTGCCGCTCCATGGCGCCTTCGCTGTCCGGCGCGAGCCGGATCTCCATCTGATCCCGCAGGATCCGGCGCTCCTGTTCTGTCAGAAGACTGTTGCCGGTCTTCTGTTCCGGAATCAGCCCCTCGTTGGCGCCGAGCACATAGAGGATGTCCGGCTCTATCCCGCGGACCGAGTCGAGTCCGCCGAAGGAAACGGCCTCCAGGACAGCGGGGATCGTTCCCAGCTCATACTGAGAAAGCGTTGTGCGAAGTATTTTCAGGAGCTCGTCGCTGCGGACGGCCGTTCCGCCCAGCACGGAAACGATCTGCTGCAGACATTCGATCATCGTATTCCAGATCTGCGCTGTTTCCTGGGCCGCCTCCAGGTCGCCCGCGTCCGTTTCATCCCGGAGCTGATCCGTTATTTTTGCAAACAAATCCGTATCCTCCAGGAACTGATAGATCGCCTGGACCTGGCCCCGGACGTTGCTAGCGGATTTGATCCCCGCGGAGAGCCGGAGCAGCGGCCCCACCGCCATGTGCCGGAGCCGGTTGAGAAGCGAAAGCTCCTCCCGCGTGCTGTCGGTGAACTTTCCGTCATAGCCGTCGGGGTGCTCCGTCCATTCGGTATTCCACTTGCTGCCGGAAACGGACCAGGTATAGGCGTAGTTCTCCAAGAGATCGCATTCATCTCTTGCAACGCCGCAGTAGCCGGAACGGATGTAGGCAATCACCGTTTCCGTGTCCATGCCTTCGACAGCGGCTTCCAGACCGCTGAGTAAGAACGCCGCCGCCCGATGACCGGTGATCGGCTGCTTGATCCCGGTATAGACAGGGATCCCGTATTCGTGGAATACCGCCTCGAGTACGGGACCGTAGTAATCCGGATCCCCGGCAGCGACGTACATCTTACGCCATGGGGTACCGTCCATGGCAAGGCGGCGAAGCTCCGAAGCGCAGTGCCGGATCTCCTCAATCCGGTCTTCCGCAGATACGATCCGGATCGCGTCTGCCGGTGCGGAGAACGGCTCCGAACGGAACCGGAACAGATCCCGTTCCAGGTGTGTCAGTTCCGACGGAATTTCCCGCAGGTAATCCGTATGTATGACCTCGATCTTCTGGCCTGTGGATCCCGCAAGGGAAATCAGCCGGGCCAGTGTTTCCTCCGCCGGCGCAAACAGCGCCTTATCCTCCGGGTCTTCGTCCCAGGGAAGCGTGATGATCATGGAGTCACAGCGGCGAAGGAGCGCCTCAAGCACCTGCATCTCCTGGGCGGAGAAGTCGATGAAGCCGTCCACAAAAAACCATCTGCCATCGGCATAATCGGTTTCTTTCAGCTGCCGGCAGAGCAGTGTCAGCTTGCCCCTTGGGTCATAGGCGCTGCGCGCCGTGACGGCGTTGTATGCGCCGAGTATCTCAGAGAGCTCTTGCAGCTTCTGGGAGAAAAAGCCTTCTGATTCCCGGGCTGCGCTTCCGAGCACTTCCGGCGTAACGTCATAGGACTTGAACTCATCGATCATAGACAGGATCCCGGACAGAAACTCCGTTTTGGCAGAGGCGGTTGCAAAGACCTTCAGGCGGGACTGTATGCTGTTCAGGGCGAGCCTCGCCGTCAGGAAACGTCCTGCCTGATCCAGGACATTACGGGCGTTTCCGCCGTAGATCGAGCCGACCCGGTTCTGAAGCCTGGTGAAACTGAGAACTTCGGCGCTGTAGCTGATGCTGTCGCCGCAGATCCCGCTGAGGACCCGCTCAGTCTGATGGCTCAGTTGCTCCGGAACGATCACGATCCGCGAGGACATTCCCTCGGCAGGGCACTGACTTATCATCTGCATCATCCGGGTGGTTTTTCCGGATTTTGCGCGCCCCAGAATCAGTTTCAGCATGAGATCATTCCCTTTCGCTGTTTTGTTCATTGTAGCATATTTTGGCTTCGTTGTCACCGGGATCCGGGGATCCCCTCCGATCCGCCGCGAAACCACCCAAGAATATCCTCCAGAAGCTCGAGTGAACGGAACCGGAGCCGGTACTCCGGTTCCGTGCTGCTGATGATCCCGCGCTGGGTCTCGTCAAGCCCGCCCATTGCCGCGATGGCTTCCTGCTGGTCCATTGAGGCGGCGGTACACATCTGGGGATATACCACGCACCACCAGTTTTTCCCCTCCCCGGGTCCGATTACGATCCGCAGCGTGTCATAGTATCCACCCGGAAGCGCAAAAGTGTCATAGTACCTTGTTCCGAACAGTTCCCGCTGTAAGGTTATATTCAGCTGCTGGTCCGGATCCGGAAGCGCTTGCGCAGCCGAAAAGATCAGTTTGTCAAGATTGTCTTTGAGAAGCCGGGCCGCCTCCGCCTTGCTGTTCGCTTCCGCCGTGATGCACTGTGTTTCCCGGAGAACCGCGTCCCGCACCTGTAGCTTGACCGCCTGGTCTTCCGGGGAATCCGACGCCGCGACGACGTGAAGCCGAATCAGATTCTGCGCGATCCCCTGCTGCGTGCGTTCCAGAGAAGTTCCGGCCGAAAAAAACAGCGCGAGCACGATCAATGCCACAAAGATTCCAGTCCTGTGTTTCCTGGTTTTCCTCATAAAAATACCGCCCATCTGCAGTTTGATAACCACAATATGGACGGATTTTTTCAGTTTTATACAGGGGAAGTAATAAACGTGTCGGGATAAAGCGGTTTCAGAACGGAAAATGCGGATTCCGCCAGACTGCAGTCTTCAAATATTCCGAATACCGTTGGCCCGGAACCGGTCATAGACGCCCCGAGCGCACCCTGTTCGAGCATTGTGCGCCGGATCGATTCGATGTCGGTATGTTCTTTTGCGACAACGGGCTCAAAGACGTTGCACAGCAGCGATGCGATCCGCCGGAGATCCCCTTCTTCCAATGCCCGGAGCATCCCGGCGGTCTGAGGACGCGCGGAGATGGTCTCAGCGTCAATGGTGCGGAATAACGCAGGCGTGGAAATCGGGAAATCTGGTTTACATAACAATATATGGCATGGGGGCACCGGAGCCAGTCTTGTCAGGATCTGCCCCTTCTCCTCGGCCAGAGCCGTTCCTCCAAAGAGCGCAAACGGAACATCGGAACCGGTGGCCTCGGCAACGGCGTACAACGCCTCATGGCGAAGCGGATGCCGGTAATGGGCGTCCAGCATCCGCAGAACGGCGGCCCCGTCGGCGCTGCCGCCGCCCATGCCTGCGCAGACCGGCGTACGCTTCTGAATCGAGACGGTCAGACCGCCGCATTCGATCCCGGTAGCCTGGAAAAACAATCTTGCGGCCTTGACGGCCAGATTGGAATCGTCACAGGGAATCTCGGAAGATTCGCTGATCACGCGCCAGGGCTCCCCTGTTTCCAGCTGCAGCGTCATATCGTCGCCCAGCGCGATTTCCTGCATGACCATACAGAGGTCATGATAGCCGTCCGGGCGTTTTCCGATCACATCCAGCGTCAGGTTCAGCTTGGCGTTTGCTTTGGATCGCAATTCAATCATTGACGCATTTTCCCTTCCAGGTAGTAGCGCTTTTCCCGGGCGGTTCCCATGGAGAAAGTCTTTCTGGGCAATACGCCGCCGTGCAGCACGCCGGGAAACAGCGAGGATTTTTCCATTCCGGGGAGGATCAGACCGATGGAACCGGTTTCCATTGCCAGTGTTCTTACGGCGTCTGCACCGTGGATATAGTCCATGGTTCCCCCGTATTCCTCGACCAGTTCATCGAGAACAGGCTGCAGGATCGCGATGGCAAGCGGACTTAGGGAGCGGTCCAGACAGATCGTCTCCTCCCCTGCGCTCGTGATCAGATGGATCGGATAGCCGTCTTTTGCGCTGCAGGCATTCAGCCTCTTCGTCAGCGCTTCCATGGGGACGCCGGAGACAATGCGGTGGATCGGCTCAAACTCGATGGCTGGGTCGTGGATATTCTCCAGCTCCACCAGCGCGTATCTGGCGGGATGGGTCAGGCGTTCCTCCTCAGACAGCGTGGGCTTGATCTCCTCCAAGCATGCCTTTGCCGAGGCAAGGGAATGATTTCCGTCGCCCACCGCGAAGGACATGGCGTTCCCGGGTTCCTGTGAGGTTTCAACGGCGGAGATGTAGTCGGAAACGGCGGTGTTGACAATACTGACGCCCAGTCCGGAAATCAGCCATCCGGTGATGTGTCCGCCGTCCTCCATCAGATCAAAGTCATAGACTTTTTCCCCGCGTACCGACTGCGCCGCCGTCATAATCGCGTCTTTCCGGTCATCGCACAGCATGAGCACATGCGGGAATTCCAGCCTGGCGCCGCGGAGTAGACGCATT
This sequence comes from Oscillospiraceae bacterium, assembly GCA_017469795.1. Classification (GTDB taxonomy): domain Bacteria; phylum Bacillota; class Clostridia; order Oscillospirales; family Oscillospiraceae; genus HGM13006. Next base: position 14,095 of record JAFUFT010000029.1, on the reverse strand, counting down.
CTCGGCGGGATCCGGTCCTGAACGGTACCCTCTGTGGCACGGATCCTGGAGCCGGAGCCGGGGGTGTAATCGTAATCCTCCAGATCCACCTGGCCCATCAGCCCATGGCGCAGGCTTCGGTCCGGCATTATCCGCTCCAGATAGATGAAGCTTCTTCTGTACGTGCGGAAAATGCCTTCGGAAAGGTAGCGGTCCATCGTATGATGGATCTTTTGAAGCCTGGCGTCGGTTTCTCCCTGACGCAGATAGGCCTCTGGAATGATCATATGGTATGTGGAAGGGTCCTCCCCTACAAAAGCGGCGACCCGATCCCAGTATTTCGGCTGTGAGGAAAACTGGTCACAGGCTACGCAGGCCCATTTTTTCATGGAAATCTTCTGTGGGAGCAGGATGTCTCCTGCATGAAAACAGTTGTGCATTATGTTCCGCCTTTCCGGCGTGCTGAAAAGCACGGGTTTTGAGCATGGATAAAATCATAAGGACATGATCTCTCATGTCCTTATGTAAGGTAACATTATTTCTTCAGGCTGTCAAGGAAAAGACCGATCCTGCGAAGCGCCTCCTCCAGATTCTGCATGCTTGCCGCGTAGCACATTCTGACAAACCCCTCGCCACTCTCGCCGAAGGCGTTTCCGGCAATGCAGGCGACCTTCTGCTCCACCAGGAGCCGTTCGCAGAATTCCTCGGAACTGAGACCGGTGGACTGGATCGACGGGAAGACGTAGAAGGCTCCCTTCGGCTCAAAACAGCTCAGGCCCAGTTTCCGAAGTCCGTTTACCAGGTATCTGCGCCGTCCGTCATACTCCTCTTTCATGGCCTCAATATCCTCGTCGCCGTTCTTCAGCGCCTCAACAGCGGCGTACTGACTGGTCGTAGGTGCGGACATGATGGCGTACTGATGGATCTTGGTCATCTGGGCGATCAGCTCCCCGGGGCCGCAGACATATCCAAGCCGCCAACCGGTCATGGAATAGCATTTGGACATGCCGTTGACCACGATGGTTTGATCGTACATCTCGGGAATGTTTGCCATGGACACATGGTGCTGTCCGTAAGTGAGCTCTGCGTAGATCTCGTCCGAAAGGACGATGATGCCGTGCTGTTTCAGGATGGGAACCAGCTTCTCCAGATCCTCCCGCTCCATGATTCCTCCGGTGGGGTTGGAGGGGTACGGGAGAACCAGAGCTTTCGTCCTGGGGGTGATGGCAGCCTCAAGCTGCTCCGGACTCAGACGGAACTCGTTATCCGCCACAAGACGGATCGGGACCGGCACGCCGGAGGCAAGGGATGCGATGGGTCCGTAGCATACAAAGCTGGGTTCCGGAATCAGGATCTCATCGCCGGGGTTTGTGATACAGCGAATTGCCAGATCGATGGCCTCGCTTCCGCCGACCGTAACGAGTACCTGAGAGTTCATATCGTAGTGCAGGTCAAACCGCCGGCTGAGATAGTTGCAGATCTCCCGGCGCACGTCAGTCATGCCGGCGTTGGAGGTGTATTTCGTGAATCCTTTTTCCAGTGAGTAAATTCCGGCGTCCCGAATGTGCCAGGGGGTCTGGAAATCCGGCTCGCCTACACCCAGGGAAATGGCGTCGGTCATGGTTTCCAGAATGTCGAAAAACTTCCGGATACCGGAGGGTTTGATGTCCTGAACCCGCTGGGAAATAACAGAATTGTAGTCGATCATGAGAAAATCAGCCTTTCTCTCTGCTCCTCCCGCTGTTCAAACACCACATTCTGCTGCTTGTACTTCTTGAGGATGAAGTGCGTGGCGGTAGAGGTCACGCCGTCAATGGTGGAGAGCTTTTCGGAGACGAACAGCGCCACCTCCCGCAGCGTACGCCCGGTAATGATCACTGTGACGTCATAGCCGCCGGACATCAGATAGCAGCTTTCGACCTCCTCGTACTGATAAATCCGCTCTGCAATCCGGTCAAATCCCTTATCACGCTGGGGGGTGATCTTTACCTCGATCAGCGCCTCTACGGCTTCGATTGCGGTTTTTTCCCAGTTGATCAGGGCTTTGTAACCCAGAATCACGCCCTCATCCTTGAGGCTCTGGACACGAAGAGCGATGTCCTCTTCCGTTGTATCGCACATGGCGGCAAGCTGCGCGGGAGTCAATGTGCAGTCTTTTTCCAGCAGCTTCAGCAATTTATTGGAACGCTGATCCATGATATCCGTCCTCTCATATTAAGTCTGCACCTATTATACATAACTGTATGGAACTTTGGAAGTGTTTTTTTCAGGTCTTTATTTTTCATTTCTGTATTTTTTACTACATTTTTTGGCTGAACGATCATTCTGACGAAAGACGGGACGCTGCTGTCTGGTTTCCGGTGACAAACGGATTATCCATATAGTTCAAGGCCGGCAATTTCCTGCTTTATTCAAAGCGGCCGTATCCTGCTTTTTAGGAAATCTCCCCATTCTGATACTTGTACTTTTTTGAATCTCGTACTATAATACTTTTTATAGGTACATTCCTTAGAACAAGGAGGGATCCGCTTGAATCAAACAGATTTGATCCAGAAAATCATTGCTGCGGAGCATCAGGCCAACCAGATGACTGAAGAGGTCAAAGAGAAAAGCGAACACATCGACGCTTCCGTGGAAGCGGAGATCGAATCTCTTCGGAAAAACTATCTGGATAATGCGGAAAAATACCTTGCACGGCTTGAAAAATCTGAGCAGGAAAAAAGCGCAGTCCGCCTGAAGGAACTTGACGAGCGGCTGGAAACCAAGCTCAAACAGGTGGACGTGATCTATGAGACGAGAAAGGATCTGTGGGTCCAGACCATCTTTGAGCGCATTGTCGGAAAGGCGGGCGGTTGAATGCCTTCTGCCTATTATGCCGTTTCTGCGAAGGTCCATGCGCTCTACGGCCGCAGGATGCAGCCGGAGGATTACCGGCAGCTTACCGCCAAGCGTACCGTTCCGGAGGCGGCGGCGTTTCTGCAGGCACATCCCGGCTATCGGGACCGGCTTGCCGGCATCAATACTTCCAATATGCATCGGGAAACCCTGGAAAACGCTCTCAGGGGCGCTTATGTGGATGAGTACCGACGCATCTTCAGCTTCATGAACCTCAATGACAAAGAGCTGATGCGCTTTCCGCTGTACAAGGCAGAGCACGCCGCGATTCTTGCGTCCATGCGGCGCCTGACGTCGATCACCTCTCTGGAGCCGGTCACCACTTGGGATGCCATGCTGCAGAACTCCAGTAATCTGGACCTGTCGGCCCTCCAGAACGCCGATACGTTTCAGGGAATTGCGCTGGCCGCTGAACACACCATTTACGGTTCCGCCCTGATGCGCATCGCTGCCGGAGAGCAGAAGAAGCCATCCCATGCATTCGTGGACAACATGTTGCAGGTGGTCTACTACGCCAAGCTCTATCAGACCACCTCGCGCAATTATGCCGGAGACACCAAAAAGCTGATCCGGCAGGCGCTAGACGAGGAAACGGATCTGATGAATCTGGTTCAGTTCCTGCGGCTGAAAAAGTACTTTTCTCCGGATGATATCAAGCTCTTCAGCTTCCCGCTTCCCTGTTCGGCAAAGCTGAACCAGGAATATATGCAGCAGCTGATCGCTTCTCCGGATTATGACGCCGCCTTTGAGCTGGTCCGGAACGGCCCCTACGGATCGCTGTTCCGCTCGATCACCCCGTCCGGCGTGGAAGCCTACCTTTATACCCTGCAGTATAATTTCTCCAGGCGTCAGCTTCGGGCCGCTGAACCCACGGTGTATACCCCGATCGCTTATCTGACCCTGAAAGAAATAGAACTTCGCAACATTATCAGCATCGTTGAGTGTATTCGCTATGGGGGCAACCCCAATGAATTTGTAACACTGATCGGTGTTTAAGAGGTGATGAAATGTCAGTCGTTCCCATGAAAATGCTAACCGTCACCGGTCCAGCGGACTCCATTGACGATGTGATCTGCACCTGTCTCGTCAATGAACAGTTCCATCCCGTGGAAGCCGCCCGGGTGACAAGCAGCAAGCACCTGATTCCCTTTGAATGGGCTAACCCGTGGCAGGAATCCCTGGCGTCTGCAGAATCGCTTCTGAGTTCGCTGAACATTCCGGCCCGGTTCCGGGATTTTCGCAGCAGCGCTTTGAATAAAGAGTCCGCAGACGAATACCTTCGGGACCTGTCGTCCCGGCTGGCGGAATATGAATCCAAACGAAAGGATTTGGAAGATCAGATCCGCGACAACACACAGGACATTCAGGATCTGGAGAAGTTTTCCCAGCTCCCCAGTGATCTCGAGGAGATTTATCATCTCAATTACATTCGCTTCCGGTTTGGACGAATGCCCAGAGAATCCTATGATTCCCTCCTGATCAAGATCTCTCAGATGGAGGAGATTATTCTCTATCCCACCCAGACGGATCCGGATTACGCATATCTGGTCTACGTTACGCCGAAGAGCTGCGCCGACCGGTCCGACAACTTTATGAATTCCCTCGGATTTGAGCGTATGCGCCTGACCGGTCATACGGGGGGAACGCCGGAACAGACTGCGCAGATGCTCAATCAGGATACGGAGCGCTGCAGGACTGAGCTGGAGATTCTGGAGAGCGGGTATGCCGAATGGGTTCAGGCAGAGCAGGAAAAGCTCCTGACGGTCTACAGTTACAGCAAGTTCATGTTCAGCGCCGGAGAAATCAAGAAATACGCTGTTCACGCCGGAGACAGTTCCTTTATGGTGTTCGGCTGGGTTCCGGAAAACGCAATGGCGGGGATCCAGGAGCGGTTCCGTCCGTTCCCGGATGTTCTGCTGAGCGACGACTCCCCTTCCTCGGTGAAGGGAGAGGCACCGCCGGTTCTTTTGAAAAACAATTTCTGGGCCAGACTGTTCCAGCCCTTTACGGAGATGTACGGCCTTCCCGCTTATAACGAGTTTGACCCCACGTTCCTGATGGCAATCACCTATTCCGTTCTGTTCGGTATTATGTACGGTGACGTGGGTCAGGGACTTGTCCTGATCCTGCTGGGCATATTCCTTTACAAAGTGAAGGGGATGTGGCTGGGCGGCATTCTCGGAAGCGTCGGCGTGTTTTCCGTAATATTCGGATTTGTGTTCGGCAGCTTTTTCGGATACGAGGAGCTGATTCCGGGATTCCATGTGTTGGAATCCGGACAGAACGCCACAAGGATTTTGATCGTATCCGCCGCCATGGGCGCGGTGCTGATCGTGATGATGATGGTCATCAACATCATCAACGGCATCCGGCAGAAGGACATCAAAAAGATTTTCTTCACGAACAATTCCGTGGCCGGTCTGGTGTTCTACCTGGCAGTAGTGGCCGGTGCGGTTCTGATGCTCGTGACCGGGAAAAAGGTTTTCACCGGCGCGTATATCGTAATCTTTATTGTTCTGCCCGTTCTGATTATGTTCTGCCAGGAGCCCCTCGGAAAACTGGTGCAAAAGCGAAAGGACTGGAAACCGGAGTCAATCGGCGGCTTTATCGCCGAGAACTTCTTCGAGATGTTCGAAGTGCTTCTTTCCTTTGTCACCAATACGGTCTCGTTCCTGCGTGTCGGCGCCTATGCCATCTGCCACGCCGGAATGATGCTGGTGGTCTACACTCTGGCGGGAGATCCCGCCAACCCGGTAGTTCTGGTGCTGGGAAATATCATTGTGATGGGCATCGAAGGCCTGATGGTTTGCATTCAGGTACTTCGTCTGGAATTCTACGAGATGTTCGGCCGGTTCTACGAATCCGGCGGCCGAAAGTTCCAGCCTTATATGGTTGACTGTACGACAAAAAATGATCTTTGATGGAGGAAAAAAAGATGACATTCTTTATTATGCTGTTTATGGCCGCCGCGATCGTGCTGCCCCTGACTTACATTGCCCGCCGTCATGCGGCCGGAAAAGCCGTCCGCTCCTCTCTGATCGCGCACTGCTTCTGCTTCTTCGGCCTGGTCGCGATTGCCACGATTTTTGGTTTTGCCGTGTCCGGAAACGCCTTTGCCGCTGAGGAAACCGCTGCCGCCGCTGCCGGCGTGGGCGATGGACTGAAGTATGTGGGCGCTGCGCTGGCCGTGGGCCTCTCCGGTGTGGGCGGCGGTATCGCTGTTTCATCCGCAGCTGCTGCGGCCCTTGGCGCCATGAGCGAGAACGACAGCATCTTCGGCAAAGCGCTGATCTTTGTCGGCCTTGCGGAAGGCGTTGCGCTCTACGGCCTGCTGGTTGCGCTTCTGATGCTCTTTATGTAAGATGCGTTACTTTGTGATCTCCGACAATTCGGATACGCTCACAGGTCTGCGCCTTGCGGGAATAGAGGGTACTCGGGCCGATACCCGGGAAGAAACGCTCTCCGCCATTGAGGCTGCGGTCCAGGATCCCTCCATCGGGATCCTGCTCATCAACGAAAAGCTCGCGGCGCTTTGCCCCGAACAGGTCAATGCGCTGAAGCTGACCTCTGTCCGTCCCCTGCTAGTGGAGATTCCCGACCGGCATCATACAGGCAGAGAACCCGATTCCATCACGCGGTATATCCGCGAGGCGATCGGCATCAAGGTATAAAGGATGGAATATTTATGCCAGATATGAACGAAAAACTCGACAGGTTCAAACAACTTGTTTTAAACGATGCGGCGAAAGAACGCGACGCTTTGCAGCATCAGATCTCCCGGGAGCGAGACGCCCGTCTTCGGGAAGCGGAAGACCAGATCAAGCGTGAAACTGACGCCATGGTTCAGTCCCGGGCCCGTGCGATCACAAGCGACGCCGGACGGGAGATTTCCAAGCGGATGCTGACGGACAAGCGGATTATCACCAACCGTCGGGAAGCCATTGCGCAGGAGGTCTTTGCTGCGGTACGGGAAAAAATCAGTGCGTTTACGGAAACAGATGATTATCTGCCGCATCTGAAAAAACTGTATGCAGAAGCCTTTTCGGCCCTGGGCAATCCCTACGACGGAGAGATTTGGCTTCGACCTTCCGATATGAAGTATTCCCGGGAACTGGCCGCTTCCCTGCCCGGAAAGCACGTGACGTTCAAGGAGGGTACTTTCACCCTCGGCGGCCTGATCGTTGACTGCCCTTCCCGGCTCCTGCGGGCGGACGAGAGTTACGATACTGCGCTGGGCGATCTGGACGGCCACTTTGCGGAGCTGTTCGGCATCAGCCTTGCGGATGACTGAGGAGGCGTATCATGTCTGAGACAAAGTACTATATTGAAGGCGTGAACGGCCCCGTTGTAACCGTCAAGGGCGGCCGCGGGCTGGCTATGATGGATATGGTCGAAGTAGGAACCGAGCGCCTGATCGGCGAGGTCGTTTCCGTAGAAGGCGATGTCACCACGGTTCAGGTCTATGAGGATACCACCGGCCTGATGCCCGGAATGCCGGTATTTCCGAAGGGCGCCCCCATGTCCATTACGCTTGGACCCGGACTGCTCAACAACATCTACGACGGCATCTGCCGCCCTCTCCGCGGAATCGCGGAGGCCACCGGCGCCTTTATCGGCCGGGGCATTCAGATCCCTGCCCTGGATGAGGAGAAAAAATGGGACGTTACGATCTGCGTCAGTCCCGGAGACGAACTCGCCCCCGGCGCTGTCTATGCCGAGTGCCAGGAAACGCCCGTGATCCGGCACCGCAGCATGATGCGGCCCGATCAGTCCGGTACGGTGCTGACGGTGGTTCCGGACGGAGCATACACAGTTACCGATACGCTTGTCACAGTAAAAAACGCGGCGGGAGAGATCCTGGAGCTGAAGCTGGCGCAGCAGTGGCCGATCCGTTCGCCACGTCCTGTGGAGGCCCGCTGCACGATCACCAGACCCCTTGTTACCGGACAGCGGATCATTGACGCGCTTTTCCCGCTGGGAAAGGGCGGATGCGCCGCGATCCCCGGCCCCTTCGGCGCCGGAAAAACCGTAACACAGCATCAGCTGGCGAAGTGGTCGGATGCGGATCTGATCGTTTATCTCGGCTGCGGAGAACGCGGGAACGAGATGACGGAAGTACTCGATGAGTTTTCCGAACTCATTGATCCCCATACGGACCAGCCGCTGATGTACCGTACTGTCCTGCTGGCAAACACATCCAATATGCCTGTGGCGGCCCGTGAGGCGTCTATCTATACCGGCATGACCATTGCGGAGTACTACCGGGATATGGGATATCATGTGGCGATGATGGCGGACTCCACATCCCGCTGGGCAGAGGCGCTGCGTGAGATCTCCGGACGTCTGGAAGAGATGCCTGCGGAGGAAGGCTTCCCCGCATATCTGTCCTCCCGGCTGGCGGAGTTCTATGAGCGGGCCGGATATATGAAAACTCTTTCCGGAAAGGAAGGCAGCATCACCATCATCGGTGCTGTTTCGCCCCAGGGCGGCGATTTCTCCGAACCGGTGACGCAAAACACCAAGCGCTTTATCCGGACCTTCTGGGCGCTGGATCGGTCGCTGGCCTATGCGCGCCATTTCCCCGCCATCAACTGGAATCAGAGTTATTCCGAATACCTGACAGATCTGACGCCTTGGTATAATGAGCAGCTTGGAGAGGATTTCCTGAAGCTGCGCGCCCGGCTTCAGGCAGTTATGAAGGAGGAAACCAGCCTCAACGAGATCGTAAAGCTGATCGGATCCGACATTTTGCCGGAAGATCAGAAGCTGACCATCGAGATCGCTCGAGTAATTCGGTTGGGATTCCTGCAGCAGAATTCGTTCCATGCCATAGACACCTATGTTCCTATGGAAAAGACGAAGCGGATGATGGCAGTCATCTTCCGGCTCTTCGACGGTTGCCGCGGCCTGATCGCCAAATCCGTACCGCTTTCTCAGATCAAGGCCACAGGGATCTTCGAAAAGCTTGTCCGGATGAAATATGAGATCCCCAACGATGACCTTTCCCAGTTCGGACCCTATGAACAGGCTGTGGACGAAGCGATTGCGTCTGTTGCCGCACTTTATCAGTAAAGGAGGCGTTCGACAATGAAGTTAGAGTATATTGGTCTATCTGAAATGGTCGGTTCGCTGATTTTTCTGGATGGAGTCAGCGGGATCGGCTATGACGAGATGGCGGAAATCACGCTCACAAGCGGTGAAAAACGCTATGGCCGTGTGATCCAGCTGGACGGCAGCCGTGCGGTCCTGCAGGTTTTTGAAGGCACGAAGGGCATTTCCCTTGAAAACGCCCGGACGAATTTCACCGGCAAACCCATGGAACTGGCGCTCTCCAGCGAGATGCTGGGCCGGGTCTTCAACGGCGCCGGACGTCCCATCGACGGCCTGGGCGAGCTGTACCCCGAGGAGCGTCGGAACATCAACGGATCTGCCATGAATCCGGTGGCCCGGGTGTATCCCAGAAACTGCATCTACACCGGCATTTCCGCCATCGACGGCATGTCCACCCTGATCCGGGGACAGAAGCTCCCGATCTTTTCCGGAGCCGGTATGCGGCACAATGACGTGGCCGCGCAAATCGTTCGCCAGGCCAAGGTCGCGGCGGATGACGGCGAATTTGCCATCGTTTTCGCTGCGATGGGCGTGAAAAACGACGTGGCGGATTTCTTCAAAAAGGACTTTGAGGAAGCCGGCGCGCTGCAGCGGGTTGTCATGTTTGTCAATCTGGCGTCCGATCCAATTATTGAACGTATGCTAACGCCCCGGTGTGCGCTGACGGCAGCGGAATATCTGGCATTCCATCTGGGATATCATGTTCTGGTCATCATGACGGACATGACTTCTTACTGTGAAGCGGTTCGGGAATTCTCCTCTTCGAAGGGTGAGATTCCCTCCAGAAAAGGATTCCCCTCTTATCTCTACTCCGATCTTGCATCTCTTTATGAACGGGCGGGAATTCTGAAAGGAAAGTCCGGTTCCGTGACCCAGGTTCCGATCCTGACCATGCCCAATGATGATATTACGCACCCCATCCCCGATTTGACCGGGTATATTACGGAGGGACAGATCGTTCTGGACCGTGAGCTGGAACAGAAAGGCGTTTATCCGCCGATTTCCGTGCTTCCCTCCCTTTCCCGTCTGATGAAGGACGGAATCGGCGAGGGCTATACCAGAGCGGATCACTCCGACGTCTCCAACCAGCTCTTCGCCTCGTATTCGAAAGTCCAGGACGCCCGTTCTCTGGCCTCCGTTATCGGCGAAGACGAACTGAGCGATACCGATAAACTGTATCTGAAGTTCGGCAACGCCTTTGAAGCCTATTTCCTGACTCAGGGCGTCCGGGAGGATCGGAGCATCGACGATACCCTGGATCTGGGATGGAAGCTCCTGTCCATTCTGCCGAAGTCAGAGCTGGATCGGATCAGCGCTGAGGACATCGATGCGCATTACGTGGAAGACGTGACATTCTAAGGAGGAAGCGACTATGGCTGTACTCCCGACCAAAGGCAACCTGATCGCCACCAAGCATTCTCTGGAACTGGCGACCACCGGTTACGAGCTCATGGATCGGAAACGGAATATCCTGACCCGTGAAATGATGGGCCTGATCTCCGAAGCGGAGGCGCTGCAGTCAAGAATCGACAGCACCTTCACCGAAGCCTATGACGCGCTGATGCTTGCCAATATCACGATGGGAAAGACCATCCATGTGGCGGAATCCGTCCCAATTGACGACTCTGTGGAGATCCGGTATCGTTCTGTGATGGGGGTTGAAATACCGACGGTATCTGCCGACCCGCCCTCTCAGCGTGTGACATACGGTCTTTCGGTCACGAATTCCGCATTGGACGAGGCACTGATGAAATTCCACAAGGTCAAGGAACTGACAAAAGAACTGGCTGAAATGGAAAATACGATCTACCGGCTTGCCTTTACCATCAAAAAAACGCAAAAACGAGCCAATGCACTGCGCAATATCGTGATCCCCGGATACGAGAGCACGATCTCTCTGATCACAGAAGCGCTGGAGGAAAAAGAACGCGAGGAATTCTCCAGACTGAAAGTGATCAAAGCAAAGAAAAACGCCTGAATAAAAAAACCGGTTCCGCCCATAATACCTTTGAGCGGAACCATTTTTTTAGGAGGTATGATTATGGACAGAACTGCTCTGACGCTTACCATCATCGGAGCGTTGAACTGGGCCCTTGTGGGCATCTTCCAGTTTGATCTCGTTGCGTGGATCTTCGGCGGACAAACTGCCGTCTGGAGCCGGATTATCTACACCATCGTCGGACTGGCCGGGATCTGGTGCATCTCTCTGCTGTTTCGGGACCGCCCGGTCCGGACGGAGCATCACACCAGTCAGCAGCCCGGCTGACGATGATGCCAATCAGAACAGAAAAACGGCTGCCCAAATGGGCAGCCGTTAAAACTGTCATTACGCAACGACGAAGAACTTCAGGAGGAAGAGCGCGGAGATCACATAGGTCAGAACAGAGACCTCTTTGGCCTTTCCGGTGAAGATCTTAATGATGGTGTAGGCAATGAGTCCGAGACCAATGGCATGACCGATGGAGCCGGAGATCGGCATGGCGATCAGCATCAGGGCAACAGGAACTGTCTGAGCGATGTCGTCAAAGTTGATGTTTTTCAGACCGGCAAGCATCAGAATACCTACATAGATCAGCGCGGAGGAAGTGGCAGCTGCAGGAATAATCGCAGCAATGGGGGCGATGAAGATGCAGGCCAGGAACATGATTCCGGTGGTCAGAGCAGTCAGGCCCGTACGTCCGCCTGCTTCCACGCCGGAAGCGGACTCGATGAATGTGGTAACGGTGGAGGTACCGGTAATGGAACCGGCAACCGTGCCGACCGCATCAGCCAGGAGCGCTTCCTTCATGTTAGGCATATTGCCGTTCTGGTCCACCATGCCAGCCCGGGAAGCGGTGCCTACCAGCGTGCCGATCGTATCGAACATATCGATCATGCAGAAGGTAATGATCAGCGTGATAGCGGTAAACCAGCCGATGTTGAAGAAGGTGCTGAAGTCAAATTTGAAGAGGGTCGTTGAGGCCATATCTGCAAACGGAGGAATCCAAGATGCAGTTGCCAGAGACGCGAAGGGATTGGTATGCAGGAAGATCGCCTCGCCTGCCCAGTACACAACAGAAGCAACCAGCATGCCGATCAGCACGGATGCCTTGATTCCCTTGTGCGCAAGAATGATGATCACGAACAGGCCGATAAACATCGTAGCGACAGTCAGGACCATGGTTGCATATCCTTCTGCTCCCATGCCGCCCTGAATTACCCGGGGCGTCAGCGCGCCGAAGAAGTCGCGCATCACATAGAACGGAGAGGCAAAATCATTGCCGGCGGCATAGATGCCGACGTTGGAGCCAACGCCGATGTTCATGAGCATCAGGCCGATGGCGGGGGCAATGCCGAGCCGTACGCCCAGCGGGATCGCTTCCACGATCTTCTCCCGGATATTGAGCACAGACAGGATCACAAAGATGATGCCTTCCACCAGGATGATGACCAGGGCAGCCCGGAAGCCCTCCACATAGGTGATGCCGAGCATACCGCAGATATTGGCGACCACAACAGCGAAGAAGCTGTTGAGGCCCATGCCGGGGGCCATTGCAAAGGGTTTGTTCGCAGCGAATGCCATCACAAGCATACCCACAAAGGAAGCCAGGCAGGTAGCCATAAAGACAGCGTTCCACAGTTCAGGGACCATGGTGCCGTCACCAAGACCGCTGCCGAAGTTCGTCAGAAGATTCGGATTCAGCGCGATGATGTAGGCCATGGTCATGAAGGTGGTAAGACCCGCAATGATTTCTGTGCGGACAGTCGTACCGTTTTCCTTCAGCTTGAAGATTTTTTCCATACTGTGTCCTCCTTACATAAAAATCACGGAAATATTCTACCATATTCAGCGTTAAAATGCCACATCATTTTTCGATGATAACTGACTTTTTCAAATTGACAACAATCGGGCGCGATAGTATAATTCATCATGGAAATATGATAAGAGGAGTTGTTTTTGGATGACTTACAAGCTTAGAATCGCCGGCCTTGAACGGGATCTTCCCCTTTGCCCGCTGAATGATTCGGCAATGATCGCTGCATTCGTGATTTTTGGCGATGTGGAACTGACCTGCGCATGCGCGGCAGAACTGCTGAAAAAGGCGCCTCCGTTTGACTATATGGTTGCGCCCGAGGCCAAGGCGATTCCCCTGATCCATGAAATGGCCCGTCAGAGCGGACGAAACGAGTATTTCCTGGTCCGCAAGGCAAAAAAGCTGTATATGAACGGCGTGTTCGAAGTGGAAGATCAATCCATTACGACCGAGGGAAAGCAGATGCTATACATGGACGGCGCAGACGCCGCCAAGATGAAGGGAAAGCGTATCCTCATCCTGGACGATGTAATCTCCACCGGCGGTTCCATCGCAGCGGTGGAGAATCTCGTGGAGCAAGCAGAGGGTATCGTAGTCGGCCGTATGTCGATCCTGGCCGAGGGCGGCGCTGCCGACCGGAATGATATCATTTATCTGGAAAAACTCCCCCTGTTTGACGGAAAAGGAAATCCGGTTTCCTGAATATAGCAAAGGGAATCCCCTGGCCTGTTCGGCCGGGGGATTTTATGCTGGATTTGATGTTTAATAGAATAATAAAAAGCAGAACCTCTTTTGTCCGCCAGGACAAAAGAGGTTCTGCTAATGTGAAAGACGTGCAATAAGGTACCAAACCATAGAAAGAAAAGCGAAAAGACACTTTTCATTTCTCATTTTGGTTCTGCTTCCTCCACCGGCTCTGTGACTGACATTTCTGTGAAAGCATCCTTGCTGGCATAGCACCGGCGCAAATAGTCATGGCCTCCATCGACGGACACACGGCCACAACTGCACGTTTGGAAATCATGCCGGTATGTGCTCTCAATCACATCGCCGCAGTAGTTGCACTTGGCGGCATTTTCAATGATACGTACTTTCATGTATCCGATCCTGAGCCATCCTTTTCATGCTGCTTTTTCCACTCCGCGAACTTTTTTGCATTCTCCGGATCCTGCAAGTATCGTTTTTCTGGGAATACAGATAATCATAGGCGCTTTTGTTTCTGTCCTTGTCAGACTTCGCCAGTGTCAACTCAACGCGGGCTTCATCGTAATTTGCAATACACGAAATGTTAAAGCCGCCGATCCCAAAGAATCCGC
>JAFUFT010000061.1 GCA_017469795.1 Oscillospiraceae bacterium | reverse complement strand
GGATTTCTTGCGCAGCTCCCGCAGGTCCAGACGAAGCCGGCAGCACATGGAGCGCACGTCGGAGGGCTCCATATCGGAGTTGATGTAGTTGGAGAAATAGGGGGTGCCGTACTTGGCGGTCATCTCAAAGAGGAGCTTGTTGTTCTCGGTGGGAGACCAGTCAAAGTCCCGGGTGAGAGAGTAAGTGGGGATGGGGTACTGGAAGCCGCGTCCGTCCGCGTCGCCCTCGATCATGATGTTGATGAAGGCCTTGTTGACCAGGTCCATCTCCGCCTTGCAGTCGCCGTAGGTGAAGTCCATCTCCTTGCCGCCCACGATGGCCGGCAGGTCCTTCAGATCGGCGGGCACGGTCCAGTCCAGGGTGATGTTGGAGAAGGGCGCCTGGGTGCCCCAGCGGGAGGGCGTGTTGACGCCGTAGATGAAGGACTGGATGCACTGCTTGACCTCCTTCTGGCTCAGGTTGTCCACCCGGACGAAGGGCGCCAGATAGGTGTCAAAGGAGGAGAAGGCCTGTGCGCCCGCCCACTCGTTCTGCATGATGCCCAGGAAGTTGACCATCTGGTTGCAGAGGGTGGAGAGGTGACCGGCGGGGGAGGAGGTGATCTTGCCGGGAACGCCGCCCAGACCCTCCTGGATCAGCTGCTTGAGACTCCAGCCGGCGCAGTAGCCGGTGAGCATGGAGAGGTCATGCAGATGGATGTCGGCGTTGCGGTGGGCCTCGGCGATCTCGTCGTCATAGACCTCACTGAGCCAGTAATTGGCGGTGATGGCGCCGGAGTTGGACAGAATCAGACCGCCTACGGAATAGGTCACCGTAGAGTTCTCCTTGACGCGCCAGTCGTTGATCTTCAGATAATTGTCCACCAGATCCTTATAGTTGAGCAGGGTGGAATTGATGTTGCGGACCTTCTCCCGCTGACGGCGGTAGAGGATATAGGCCTTGGCCACGTCAGCGTAGCCGCACTCGGACAGGACCTTTTCCACGCTGTCCTGGATGTCCTCCACGGTGACCTGACCGTCTTTGATCTTGGTCTCAAAGTCCGAAGACACCCGCAGGGAGATCAGATCGATCACATTGGGGTGATACTGCTTTCCCAGCGCCTCAAAGGCCTTGGTGATGGCGGCGCTGATTTTTTCTATGTGGAAGTCAACCACTTTTCCATCTCTTTTAACTACCTGATACACAAAAAGCTCCTCCTCGCAGAACGTGATAAACGAGTTCAGATCATTTCTCATTCCGAACTCCTACATTCTACAACGAGGGGAGCCTGTTGTCAACATATTCTGTTTTTTATTTTTGCAGAACACAATATATTGTGGTTCAATCCACGCCGCGCAGTTCCGTGTCCGGCACATAATTTTTGGAAATATCCCGGAATTCTTCCAGTTGCGCCTTGGTGGGAGCGTGGAGATTTCCGAAGGGAACGGAGTCCCGGTCCGTAAAGCACTGGAGGAAATACCGCCGGGCGCCCCGGATCATTTCGCCCATGGCATGGAAGTCCGCGGCCTCATGGAATTCGGCGACAACGGTGGTGCGGAACTCATAGTCGGGGGCGCGCTCCATGAGCAGGCCGATGCTCTCCCGGATCACGTCCAGATCCACCGATTCAATCCCGCAGGTCATGGCGTACTTGGCGGGGCTGTTTTTGATGTCCATGGCCACATAGTCCGCAAGGCCCCGATCTATGATCTCCCGGAGGCGGGCCGGATGATAGCCGTTGGAGTCCAGCTTGGTGGCGTAGCCCAGATCCCGGATCTTCGCCATCAGATCCGGCAGGCCCGGATGCAGGCACGGCTCGCCTCCGGTGAAGGCTACGCCGTCCAGAAGTCCCTGGCGGCTCTTCAGGAAGGAGAGCAATTCCTCCTCCTCCATGATGGGCGGAAGCTTGCCCTCCGCCAGCTCGAAGTTGTGGCAGAAGGGGCAGCGGAAATCACAGCCGCCCAGGAACACGGTGCAGGCCACGTGTTCATGGAAGTCCAGCAGGGTCAGCTTTTGCAATCCGTGTATTTTCATATTGTCCTCCTTATACGGCGGCCAGGATGTGCAGATTCCGCAGCTCCGGGTCCGCAATGCTGTCGTTGACGCTGTAGGCGTGCTTTTCCAGATCGCCGCAGGTGGCCTTGGTCAGTTCCTGGGCCTGCAGCGCGCCGATCACGTCGCCGGCGATGCTCTCCATGACGGCGGACTTTTCCGGGACCAGCTCCGGAGCGTTGTCCGTGGTCAGGAGATACTCCAGCAGCTCCGCCAGCAGAGAGAGCTCCGGCAGGGCCCGCATGGCCCGGAAGCTCCATTTGTAATAGGGTTGATACCGGCGGTTCAGCAGAAATACCGCTGCCATGGTGCTTTTGACGAATTCCACCGCAGCAAGCTGGGCGGCGGCGGGTTCTCCGTGGGCGATGCAGCGGAGATAATTATACTGGCCGGACTGGGCCATCAGGAGCAGATGCCCGGCCAGCTTCTTCCGCCGGATCTCCTCGGGGTAGCAGGATAGCGCCGCCCGGATCCGGGTGACCTCGCCGTAATTGTCAAAGAATAATTCGCCGTTGACGGCCTCCGCCAGAGACTGCTCCGGCACCGTCAGCCACTGGGAGACGGTCAGAATGCCGTCCGGGGAGCCGGTCTTTTCCGCAAAGTACTCCGCTGTCCGGAAGACCCCGTGCCGGGGCCCGCCCACCGGCTGGAGCGTAGCACGGGAGACGCCCATAAACTCTTTCGGCAGCTTGGCGTAGGCTCGTTCCAAAAGAAAGGCGCTGCGCCGGTCCACCATGTCCTCCCCCGGCAGGAAGAGGCAGAAGCCGGGTTCAAAATCGTGATCCCGGGAAATCTCGTCGTCATAGCCGAAGCACTCCGAGCCGCTGCCCAGGATCCCCGCGGCCAGAAAGGGCAGAAGCTCCGGGAACTGCTGCTCCAGCATGGGCTTCCCGTGGGCCTCGTAATAGGCCCGGGACAGTTCAAGCCCGTTCATAGATCGCTTTGGAGGTATCCTGCAGCTCCTGGGCCGCCAGGAAATACCCGTAGTAGGAGAAGGTGGGGGCGCACTTTTCGCAGACAAATGCATAGTAGCCGTCCCGAGGGGCGGCGGGGTCCTGCAGCAGGTCCCAGGCCTGATCCAGCAGATCGTTGATCTGTCCCTCCGCCTGTTCCATGCCCAGCTGGGCTGCCAGAGTGTCCGCCCGGTTCAGGCAGGTGATGGCCTGCTCCAGTACCCCGGCGGGAACCTCGGCCATCACGTCCATGGCCCTGTCGTAGAGGGCGAAGGCCTCCTCATACCGGCCCAGAGCCGTATAGGTCAGAGCCATGTTGTTGTACAGACCGCCCAGCAGATCCGGTGAAGTCCGGGGAGAGGCCTCATAGACTGCCCGGGCCTTTTCAAAGAGCGAGAGAGACCGTTCGTTTTCACCGAAGGCGTTAAGGGCGGTGGCCACGTTGGTGTAGGTGGTGGCGGCGCTGATGTTGTCCGAAAAGTCCAGCTCCTCCAGCAGCCGCAGGGCCTCCTCCGCACTGGCAAAGGCATTGTCCCGATCGCCGGCCTTCCGGTAATGGCCCACCAGCTCATTCCGGATCAGCAGCTGGCCCCGTTTGTCGCGGCCCATCTTTGCCTCCTCCAGCCAGTAGAGCAGGTGGCGCTCGGCGCCGGCGTAGTCCCGGCGGCTCATATAATCATCCAGTTTTTCCAGGATCCGCTGCTGGGGGACGGGTTTGACCTCCGGCTCCGTGCCGTAGGGATCGCCGCACAGGACACAGGAGGGCTCTACGTAATCCTCCGGCTGAAGAATGCTGCGGTCGTTCATAAGGGACCTCCTGATCGTGGACAGAAAATAGGGAATAAAAAAGCGGCCCCACGAAATCAACGGATTTCGTGGGGTGGTACGCCAGAAGGGACTCGAACCCCCGACCTACTGATTCGTAGTCAGTCACTCTATCCAACTGAGCTACTGGCGCATGTGCTTCAATATGCTTGAAGATTATAGCACCCGGACTCGGAAAAAGCAAGCTTTTTTTCAAAAAATCTTTCTCCGGACGGGAAAACATGGTATACTATGTACCGGCACGGGTCCAGCCCGTGCCGGCGGGGCATCACTGCATCTTTTTTTCCACGGTGTTTGCCGCGCGGCTCACCGTGTCGGCGGCGGCGGAAGAAAGATTCCGCCCCATCTGCCGCATGGTTCGGTTGCGGGGCAGCATCATGCCCAGCGCGGTACCGGCCGCGGCGCCGATGCCCATGGCCGTAAAAAACGATTTCACTTCCATGAATTATCCCTCCCCGGGAAACAGTTTGCCCGGGATCAGCCATTCTATGCGGAAAGGAACTGCGTCAATATGGGACTTTTGCTGAAAAACGCGGAATTTGTCGATCCGGCTGGTGGGACAGTCACACCGCTGGACCTTTTGATCGAAGGGGAGCGGATCGCCGCCATGGCGCCCGGGCTCCCGGAGACGGGCCATCAGGTCCTGGACCTGACGGGCAAATACCTGTGCCCCGGCCTGGTTGACATGCACGTGCATTTCCGGGATCCGGGTTTGACCTATAAGGAGGACATTGCCACCGGCTCCGCGGCGGCCGCGGCGGGAGGTTTCACGTCGGTGGCCTGCATGCCCAATACGAAGCCGGTCATCGACACCCCGGCATGGATCCGGTATGTGTACGAAAAGGCCGAAGCGGCGGGAACGTGCCGGGTGCTGCCCATCGGGGCGGTGACCGTCGGGCAGAAGGGTGCGGAGCTGACGGATTTCGCCGCGCTGGCGGAGGCCGGAGCCATTGCCTTTTCCGACGACGGCGTGCCGGTGGACTCAGCCAAGCGGGTCCGGGACGCGCTGAAGGCGGCCATGCCCCTGGGGAAAGCGGTGATCTCCCACTGCGAGGACGGGGAGATGGTACAGAACTATGCGGTCAACGAGGGCGCGGTCTCTGAAGCGTTGGGCCTGCCGGGACGGCCGGCCATCGCCGAGGACCTGATGGTGGCCCGGGATCTGATGCTGGCGGAGGAGACCGGAGGGCATATCCATATTGCCCATGTGTCCACGGCGGGATCCGCCCGGCTGATCCGGGAGGCCAAGGCCCGGGGCGTACACGTCACCGCCGAGACCTGCCCCCAGTATTTCACCTTCACGGAGCAGGAGCTGCTGAAAAAGGGCACCATGGCCCGGGTGAACCCGCCCCTTCGGACGGAGAAAGACCGGCAGGCGATCCTGGAGGCGGTGCTGGACGGGACTCTGGACTGCATCGTCACGGACCACGCCCCCCATTCCGCGGAGGAAAAGGCCCGGCCCCTTCCGGAAGCGCCCAGCGGCATGGTGGGACTGGAGACCAGTCTGGCGGCCTGCTATACGGCGCTGGTGAAGCCGGGATATCTGACGGTGCCGGAGCTGATCCGGAAGATGACTGCGGCGCCCGCGGCCGTTCTCGGGATTCCGGTAGCGGCGGCGCCCGGAGACCGGGCGGATCTGATGGCCTTCGATCCTGAGGAGGTCTGGACCGTGGACCCAGAGAGGTTTTACTCCAAGGGCCGGAACACCGTGTTTGGCGGGGAGACTCTGACCGGGCGGGTGAAGCTGACGGTTCTGGGCGGAAGGATCGTATACAACACGCTATGATATGCAAAAAAGGAGCCTGCCCTGCGGCAGGCTCCAAATCTTTATGCGATCAGGCGAGACCGGCGGTGATGATGGCCATCTTGTAGACCTCGTCGGCGTTGCAGCCGCGGCTCAGGTCGTTGATGGGCGCGTTCAGGCCCAGCAGGATGGGGCCGTAGGCGGCGAATCCGCCCAGACGGGCAGCGATCTTATAGCCGATGTTGCCGGCGGTGACGTCGGGGAAGATGAAGGTGTTGGCCTGGCCCGCAACGGGGGAGCCGGGGAACTTCAGCTGGCCGACCTCGGGGGCGACGGCAGCGTCAAACTGCATCTCGCCGTCCACGGGCACGTCCATGACTTCCTTGGCCTTGGCCACGGCGTTCTGGACCTTGGTGACCTCGTCGTCCTTGGCGGAGCCCTTGGTGGAGAAGCTCAGGAACGCGACCTTGGGGTCGATGCCGAAGGTCTGGGCGCACTTGGCGGTCTCCTGGGCGATCTCGACCAGGTTGTCCTCGGTGGGATGGATGTTGATGGCGCAGTCGCCCATGGCCAGCTTGTCCTGGGTGCCGTCGGCGTTGTCGCGGACCATGATAAAGCAGGAGGACACGATGGTGTTGCCGGGCTTGGTCTTGATGAGCTGCAGGGCGGGACGGACGGTGTCGGCGGTGGAGTAGGTGGCGCCGCCGAGCAGGCACTCAGCCTTGCCCATCTTCACCAGCATGGTGCCGAAGTAGTTGCCCTTGAGCAGATTGGCCTTGCACTGCTCGGGGGTCATCTTGCCCTTGCGGAGCTCCACCATCTTCTCGACCATGGCGTCCATCTCGGCGTAGGTCTCGGGATCGATGATCTCCGCGCCCTCGATGTTGAAGCCGCCGGCCTTGGCCGCAGCCTCGACCTCGGCCACGTTGCCCACCAGAACGACCTTCATGATGCCTTCCGCCAGAAGCTTGGAGGTGGCCTCCAGGATCCGGGCGTCGGGGCCCTCAGTGAAGACGATGGTCTTGGGTTCGGCCTTGAGCTTTGCGATAAGTGCGTCAAACATTGTAATCTACCTCCGTAAAGTTATTTTTGATTTACAAATCAATTATACAACATTGCCCGGGGTTTTCAACAGATAATTTCCTGAAAAGGGAAAGATCTCACGGGGTGGGCGGATCCTCCGGGGGCGGGGGATCCTTGGGCGCCCTCCGGGCAGAGAGCCATGCGGCAAACCGGTGCCGCCGGGGCGTTTTCTTTCGGAGCCAGTTGTCCAGATCCGGCCGGGGCGGATAGTTCCAGGCCTGATAGTCGTCGGTGACGGTGGACAGGCCCCGGTTCCGGAGCAGCCGGCCCGTCAGCTCCGACACCAGCTTATAGATCACCGCGAACAGCGGCACCGCCAGCACCATGCCCAGCACGCCGTAGAAGGTGCCGAACACCAGAATGGAGACCACGACCCAGAAGCCGCTGACGCCGGTGGCGTCACCCAGGATCATGGGGCCGATGATGTTGCCGTCGATCTGCTGGAGGATCAAAATAAAGATCACGAAGTACAGGGCGTGCAGGGGATCGATCACCAGCAGCAGAAGCGCCGATGGAATGGCGCCCAGATAGGGCCCGAAGAAGGGGATCACGTTGGTGACGCCCACAATGATGGAGATCAGGAGCGTATAGGGCATCTTCAGCAGGCTCAGACCGATGAAGCACAGCACACCGATGATGATGGAGTCGATGATCTTGCCGCCGATGAAGCCGCCGAAGGCCTGATTGGCGAAGGTGCAGACGTTGCAGACGTATCCGCCGTGCTTTTCGCCCAGCAGCGCATAGCACAGCTTTTTGGCCTGGGCCAGGAACCGGTCCTTGCCCAGAAGCAGATAGACGGAGATGATCAGGCCGATGACCAGATTCAGAAGCGCCCGGACGATGCTGACGGCGCTGGTGGTCAGGCTGACCACGGCGGACTGGACCCTGGGCAGCAGCGAGGAGCTGATCCAGTTGGTCAGGTATTGATAGACCGTGTCCATGACCTCGCCGGTGAAGTCCGCCACCTCAATGTTGTCGGCGATCAGGTCCGTGACCCACTTGCTGAGGGTGTTGTAGTAGATCGGCATATTGCCGATGATGGTGTTGAGGCTGTCAAGCAACTGGGGCAGCACCATGGCCAACAGCGCCCAGATCACCAGCACCAGGATCAGCATGGCGATGAGGATGCTCAGACCCCGGGAAAGGCCCTCCGCCCGCTGGGGCGTTTTCATGCGCTTCTCCAGCGGCGGGCGCAGCACCAGCTGCAGCCGCTCCACGATGGGGTCGAGAAGGTACGCGATTCCCAGACCGTAAAACACGGGAGCCATGGCGCGGATAAAGATCCGCAGCACCCCCATGACAGAAGACAGATTGATGATGAATTCCGCCACAAGCACACAGGCCACGATCACCACAAAGGCGGTCATGCCCCAGCGGAAATAGATGTTTTCCCGGTGCTTTTCAAACAGGCTTTCCCGTTCCTGTTTGTCGTCCACAGTTGACCCCTCCTCTTGTTAAGATGTCCAAAGGAAAATTACAGCCGTCCGCCGTAATCCACCACAAGATCCTGTCCGTTGATGCCGCTTGCCTCGTCGCTGGCCAGGAACAGGATCGCATAGGCCTGCTCATAGGGAGAGAGCATATGGTCGATGGTGCGGACATGGCTCCGGGCGGTCAGCGCCAGCATTTCCTCGTCCACGCCCTCAAACTTCTCCGGGGAGAACAGAGGCGTGTCGGTGGAGCCAGGGGAAACGGAGTTGACCCGGATGCCGGTGCCGTAATACTGGATGGCCAGATTTTTTGTCAGGCTCAGCACGCCGGCCTTGGCCGCGGAATAGGCTGCGCCCGCGCAGGAATACACGCCACCAATGGAGGCCACGTTGACGATGGAGCCCCGGTTGGCGGGGACCATATGCCGGAGCGCGGCCCGGCAGCAGCGCATGACGCCCTTGAGATCCACATCCTGGATCTCGTCCCAGAAGTCGTCCTCCATCTTGGCGGTGGGCGTATGCCGGTCGCCGATGCCTGCGTCGTTCACCAGAATGTCGATACGGCCGAACATCTCCACGGTCTTGTCGATCACGTTGTCCACCTCGGCAGTGACGGTCACGTCGCCGGGGATATAGACACAGCTGCCGCCGGAAGCGGTGATCTCGTCCGCCACCCGGCGGAGCTCAGATTCCCGGCGGGCGGTGATGACCACGGTAGCGCCCTCCCGGGCGAAGAGCTTGGCGGTGGCCTCTCCGATGCCGGAGTTGCCGCCGGTGATTACTGCGATTTTGTTTTCTAAGCGTGCCATAGGATTACCTCCCTGTTTGGTTTTATAATGTGAAATTGGAGCTTGTCGAAGTCTTTCCGGGATGCCTCCGGCGGCCAATCCCGTTTCGTTCCCACGCTCGGGGGTGCGTCTAAAAAACGGGAGAATAAGATAGACAAACTCCAGCTTATGATCCCTCAGAACCGGTGGGGCGACAGAGGCGTAGATTTCCGCTGGGCCTCAATCAGCTGGTTGATGAGCTGATTGGAAACCAGGAATCCCTGGGGCGTCAGGCACCAGCGGCCGGTCTCCCGGCTGTAGCGGGTCAGCCCCCGGGTGCCGTAGAAGTTCAGCACAGATTCCAGCGGGTCGAAGGGCATCAGGAACGTGGACTCGTACTCCTTCCGTTCAATGCCGTAGACGGTCCGCATTCGGAGCATCAGATATTCGCCGGCCCGCTCCTTGATGGGGACGTATTCCACCTCGGTGGTGATGGCATCGCCGGTGGCGATGGCCCGGATATAGCGGTTCACGTCCGAGGCGAAGGTGTACCGGGTCCCGGCAAAGTCCGAGGCCGCGGAGGGACCGAAGCTCATGTACTCGCCGCCCATCCAGTATTTGAGGTTGTGGGCGCATTCCTTCCCGGTCTGGGCGAAATTGGAGATCTCGTACTGATGGTAGCCGTAGGCCTCCAGCGTGGAAACCGCATAGAGGTACATGGCGGCCTGGGCGTCGTCGCCCGGCAGTGCCGCCTGGTCCCGGTACTGGTAGAGAGGCGTTCCCGGCTGGACGGTCAGACCGTAGCAGGAGATGTGCTCCGGCTGCATGTCGATGACGGAGCCCAGGGCGTCGGCCCAGGCCTGGGGACTCTGGGCGGGCAGGCCGTACATGAGATCCAGACTGATGTTCTGGAACCCGGCCTCTCTGGCGATCTCCATAGACTTCTGGGCCTGACGGAAGGTGTGGGGCCGGCCCAGGACCTTCAGCAGCTGGTCGTTGTTGGTCTGAACGCCGATGGAGATCCGGTTGAAGCCGGTGGAGATCAGCCGCCGGCAGCCCTTTTCCGTGATGGACTCCGGATTGGCCTCCAGAGTCACCTCGGCGGATTTGGCGATGTTGAAGCGCCGGGACAGGGCCGTATAGACCCGCCGCAGCCGTTCCGCGCCGAAATAGCTGGGGGTGCCGCCGCCAAAGTATACCGTGTCCACCACGTATTTCGGCGCCCGGGCACCGCCCTCCTGAATGTGCTTCTCCAGGGCCCGGACATACCTGTCCATGAGTTCCGGGGTCTTTTCCGACCGGGGCAGGGAATAGAAATCGCAGTACTGACATTTGCTGCGGCAAAAGGGAATATGGATATAAATGCCCAGAGATTTGTCCTGGGATACAACTGTTTGAGCGGATCT
This sequence comes from Oscillospiraceae bacterium, assembly GCA_017469795.1. Classification (GTDB taxonomy): domain Bacteria; phylum Bacillota; class Clostridia; order Oscillospirales; family Oscillospiraceae; genus HGM13006. The sequence goes on along the minus strand of JAFUFT010000061.1, from coordinate 8,633 downwards.
TGCCATGATGGCCTCCTTATTCCGAATCCAGCTTCAAGACCGCCATGAATGCCTCCTGGGGCACTTCCACGGAGCCGAAGCTGCGCATCCGTTTTTTGCCTTCCTTCTGCTTTTCCAGCAGCTTCTTCTTCCGGGTGATGTCGCCGCCGTAGCACTTGGCCAGAACGTCCTTCCGCAGGGCCTTGATTGTCTCCCGGGCGATGATCTTGGAGCCGATGGCCGCCTGAACCGGGATCTCGAAGAGCTGGCGGGGAATGTTCTCCTTGAGCTTTTCGCAGATCTTCCTGGCCCGGGGATAGGCCTTGTCTGCGTGGAGAATGAAGCTGAGGGCATCCACTATGTCGCCGTTGAGCAGCACGTCCAGCTTAACCAGATTGCTCGCCCGGTAGCCCGTCAGGTCGTAGTCCAGAGAGGCATAGCCCCGGGTCCGGGACTTCAGGCAGTCGAAGAAATCGAAGATGATCTCATTGAGGGGCATGTCGTAATGCAGCTCCACCCGGCTCTGATCCAGGTAGGTCATGTCGATGTATTCGCCCCGGCGGTCCTGGCACAGATCCATGATGCCGCCCACATACTCCGGCGGGGTGATGATGGAGGCCCGGACAAAGGGCTCCTCCGCCAGTTCGATCTCTGTGGGATCGGGATAGTTGAGGGGATTGTCGATCATGGTGACGGTGCCGTCGGTGCGGGTGACCCGGTAGACCACGCTGGGGGCGGTGGTGATGAGGTCCAGGTTGAATTCCCGCTCCAGCCGCAGCTGGATGATCTCCATGTGCAGCAGGCCCAGGAAGCCGCACCGGAAGCCGAAGCCCAGAGCCACGGAACTCTCCGGTTCATAGCTCAGGGAGGCGTCGTTGAGCTTGAGCTTCTCCAGGGCGTCCCGCAGCTCCGGATATTTGGCTCCGTCGGCGGGATATACGCCGGAATAGACCATGGGCTGTACGTCTTTATAGCCCTGGAGCGGCTCTGCCGCAGGGTGTTCCACGCCCGTGACGGTGTCGCCCACCCGGGTGTCGGAGACGTTCTTGATGGAGGCGGTGAAATAACCCACCTCGCCGGCGCCCAGGGCCTCCGCGCTCTCCATGCCCCGGGGATGGAGGTAGCCCACCTCCACCACCTTGTAGACCGCGCCGCCGGACATCATTCGGACGTCCATGCCCTGGCGGATCACGCCGTCCATGACCCGGAAATAGACGATAACGCCCTTATAGCTGTCATACTGACTGTCGAAGATCAGCGCCCGCAGGGGGAGGGAACGGTCGCCCTCCGGGGCGGGCAGATCCCGGACGATCATCTCCAGCACGGCGGGAATGTTGATGCCGTTTTTGGCGGAGATCTCCGGCGCGTCCTCGGCGGGCAGGCCGATGATGTCCTCCACCTCCTGCTTGACCCGCTGGGGATCTGCCGCAGGCAGGTCGATCTTGTTGATGACCGGAAGGACCTCCAGGCCCGCGTCAATGGCCAGATAGGTGTTGGCCAGGGTCTGGGCCTCCACGCCCTGGGAGGCGTCCACTACCAGTACCGCGCCCTCGCAGGCCGCCAGGGACCGGCTCACCTCATAGTTGAAGTCCACGTGCCCCGGGGTGTCGATCAGGTTGAGCACATAGGTCTCCCCGTCTGCCGCGGGGTACAGAAGCCGGACGGCCCGGGCCTTGATGGTGATGCCCCGCTCCCGCTCCAGGTCCATGTTGTCCAGGATCTGGTCCTCCATGTCCCGGGCCTCCACCGCCTCGCAGGCCTCCAAAAGACGGTCCGCCAGGGTGGATTTCCCATGGTCGATGTGGGCGATGATGGAGAAATTTCTGATTTTATCTAAATCGGTCATAGTCTGCACCTCAATGAATTCCGTATCTTATTAAGTATAGGGGATTTTCCCCTGTTTGTAAAGAAAATTTGTGCGCGGAGCAGGGCCTGCCAAAGGATCGAATGCGGAGGCTTCGTGTTGAAAATGTGCGCAACCTGTGATATGATGGCCCGGTACGGAAAGGAAGGCGAAACAGGATGCGCCATTTTGTGAAATATGATCTGGTTCCGGTGCTGTCCATGCTGGCGGTCTGCGGATTTCCCTGCGTATTCATGTTCGCGAGGAACGCCGCGGAGGTGCCTCCGTCGGCCATGCTGCCCTTCCTGGTGGTGTTCACCGTCAATGCGCTGGCGTTCTTTTTCCTGACGCTGATCTTCTTCCGGAACGCCTCCCGGGCGGCCTTCTGGACCGATGCGGCCATGCTGGTGGTCATCAACTTCTGCCTGCTGGCGGTGCATCTGAAACGGGTCGTCCCCTTCCTGCGTGACCGGTATCTTTTGGCGGTGCTGCTGGTGCTGCTGATCGCCCTGTTTGTCCTGCTGCTTCGAAAGAAGCCGGATCTGCGGACAGGCTGTCTGCTTGTGCTGATCGCTTTCGGCGCCATGACCGTGATGAACGGGGTGATGGCCATTCCAGCCATGGTGGGCAGCCATGAGGTGCGCCGGGAATTCGCCGAAGGCAGGGAGCCGGATGAATTCGATCTGTCCGGCGTGCGATTTACAAAAGACGACCGGCCGAACGTATACTGTTTCCTCTTTGACGAGTACGGCGGGTATGAGAACCTGCTGCACTACTATGACTACGACAACGGGCCGTTCCTGCGGGAGCTGGAGAATCAGGGCTTTTCGGTGGCCTATGAGAGCCGGAATCCCGAGGCCATCCACACCGACGCTCTGGTGTCGAACCTGCTGAACCTCGACTATGTGGTGACGGAGGAGGACTCCGGCCACAAGCAGGCGATGTTCCGCAACAACTGTCAGCTCTACCGGATGTTTGCCGCCAACGGATATCAGATCAACCTGATCAACCATGTGGACTATCTTGGGACCTCCGGCTGCCGAGTGCTGACCTCCCATCAGACCCGCCGGACGATCTCGGAGTATCTGATGCGCAACAGCCTGTACAATAAGTCCCGCTGGCTCCGGTATTTCCTGGATCAGTTCTTTGTGTCGGACTACGGGGCCAACTACCGGGCGTCTCTGGACAACGCGCTGGAGGTGAGCCTTCACTGCTGGGAGGAGACACAGGGTAAGCCGACCCTGACGGTGGGCTACATCCAGTGCCCCCATTCCCCCACTATGGTGGGGCCCCACGGGGAGGCGCTGCCCTTTGAAAACGGCTGGAACTGGCGGGACCACAGCCTGTATCTGGGACAGGTGGAATTCATCAATGGATTCATCCGGGATCTGGTGGAGCAGCTCCGGATTCATGACCCGGAGGCGCTGATCCTCCTGCTGTCGGACCACGGCAACCGCTACGCGCTGCACATGGTCCAGCTGGGGGAGATCGAAAGCTACGATCCCCATGTGGAGAATCCCTACATGCAGAACGTGCTGTCCTGCGTGTACTATCCCGGCACGGCATTCGAGATCGAAGGGCAGACCGGCATCAACACCATGCGGACCGTGTTTTCCCAGGTGTTCGGCGCGGATCTTCCGCCCATCGAGCCGCTGGAGGATTACGCCTACAACTTTACGGATGAAGCGAGCTGAAAATCAAGGAGGCAGGACGGACGTCCTGCCTCCTGTCTTTATCGGTTGTCCCGCTGCCATTTGGAGATGAGCGCCTGAAGCTGGGAGGTGAACTTGCCCAGCTCCTTGTTGGACAGGCCCTTGTTCTGCCGGATGACCTCCTCCAGCCTTCTGCCGGCCTCCTCCAGCTGGCGGTACTGGGGCGAGCCGTTCTGGAAGGCGCTGCGCTTCTTCTTTTCGGGCATAGCGCCTTCTTCCGTGATCTGTCCGGCCAGCAGGTCGTAGGATTCCCGGTACAGCGGCGCATGGGCCCGGAAGCCAAGACCGCGGAGTTCCTCCGCAAAACCCGCCGACACCTCCTCGTCCCCGTGGACCACGAAGACCTGGGTGGGGCTGTCCCCCTCAAACTGCCGGATCCAGGAGACCAGATGGTCGTGGTCGGCGTGGGAGGACAGGCCGTGGAAGGTTTCAATGGAGGCGTTGACCCGCACCTCCTCGCCGAAGAGCTTGACGGAGCGTTTGCCCTCCTGGAGCGCCCGGCCCAGAGACCCCAGGGCCTGATAGCCAACAAAGACCACCGCGCACTCGGGCCGCCAGAGGTTGTGCTTGAGATGGTGGCGGATCCGGCCGGCGTCGCACATGCCGGAGGCGGCGATGATGACCTTGGGTGTAGTGTCGTTGTTGAGCAGCTTGGATTCGTCCGATGTCGTCACCAGGCGGGTGTTGCTGGCGGAGAACAGAGGGACGCCCTGCCGGATCAGTGCGCCGGCCTCCTCGTCGAGATAGCCGCTGAGGTCGCTGGCGTAGATCCGGGTGGCCTCCGCGGCCAGGGGAGAGTCCACCACGATGGGGAAATCCGGATTGGATGGCACCAGGCCCCGGTCCTTGATCTCCCGGAAGAAGAACAGCAGCTCCTGGGTGCGGCCCACTGCGAAGGAGGGGATGATCACGTTTCCGCCCTTGCGGAAGGTGCGCTCCAGGATCCCGGACAGCACGGCGGAGTAGTCGTCGGGCATCTCATGATTCCGGTCGCCGTAGGTGGACTCCATAATCACATAGTCCGCCCCGGAGACCGGCTCCGGATCCCGTATGATGGGCTGGTCCACGTTGCCGATGTCCCCGGAGAACACCAGCTTTTTCGTCTGGCCGTTCTCTGTGGCCCAAAGCTCCACATAGGCCGATCCCAGCAGGTGTCCCGCATCCGTGAGCCGGAAGGAGATCCCCTCGGAGATCTGCGTCATCTGCCCGTACTCCACCGGATGGAGCAGGGCCAGCGCGGCCTCCGCGTCGGCGGTGGTGTACAGGGGCTCCACCGGGTCCTTGCCGGACCGGGCCAGACGGCGGCTCTCATAGATCGCGTCGGACTCCTGGATATGGGCTGAGTCCAGCAGCATGATCCGCAGAAGCTGGCAGGTCATATCCGTGGCATAGACGGCGCCCCGGAATCCCTGCTTGACCAGCAGGGGCAGACGGCCGGAATGGTCGATATGGGCATGGGTGATGATCACATCGTCGATTTCGCCGGGATGGAAGGGGAAACTGCCGTTGTCCACCTCGTCCCGGCCCTGCTGCAGGCCGCAGTCGATCAGCACCCGGCGGCCTGACACGGTCAGTCCATGGCAGGAGCCGGTGACGGCCCGGTCTGCTCCGTAAAAATGCAGCTGCATGGTGATCCTCCTCTTATGATGCTCCTTATGCTTCCTCGTCCACCACGGCGATTCCCAGCTCCTCCAGCTGTTTTTCCGTCACGGCGGAGGGGGCGTCCATCATCACGTCCTGGGCGTTTTTGTTCATGGGGAAGGTGATGACCTCCCGGATGGACTCCTCGCCGGTGAGCAGCATGATCAGACGATCCACGCCGGGGGCCGCGCCCGCATGGGGCGGCGCGCCGTAGGTGAAGGCGTTATACATGGCCGGGAACTTTTTCTTCACGTCCTCCTCGCCCAGACGGACCAGCTCGAAGGCCTTGACCATGATCTCCGGGTCGTGGTTCCGGACGGCGCCGGAGGCGGACTCGTAGCCGTTGATGACCAGATCGTACTGGCAGGCGGTGATGGTCAGGGGATCGATCTCGCCCCGGGCGGCCTTCTCCAGGGTCGTGAGGCCCCCGTCGGGCATGGAGAAAGGATTGTGGCAGAACTCCAGCTCGCCGCTCTCCTCGCCGATCTCGTACATGGGGAAGTCCACGATCCAGCAGAACTGGTACTGTTCCTTGTCCATATGGTCCGGGCACAGAGCGCCCAGCTTGGTCCGCAGCACGCCGGCGGTCTTCTGGGCCACGGCCTTCTTCCCGGCGGTGAGGCCCACGAAGCATCCCGGCTCCAGGCCCAGAGCGGCAATGACCTGCTCCTTCACGGGCTGGATGAACTTGGCAATGCCGCCGACGACTTCGCCGCTGTCATCCACACGGAACCAGTAGGACTTCTCAGCGGTCTGGACCTCCACCTCCGCGCAGAGCTTGTCGATCTGCTTCCGGGTGGCGGAGAAGCCGGAGACCACCACGGCCTTGACGGTGTTGCCCTCGAAGGGACCAAAGCCGATGGACTGGAGCAAGTCCGTTGCGTCCTGGATCGTGAGGTCGATCCGGAGGTCCGGCTTGTCGGTGCCGTACTTCTCCATAGCCTCCGCAAAGGGGATCCGGCGGAAGGGGGCGGGGGTCACCCGCTTGTAGACGCCGTACTGCTCGAACACGGGGACCAGCACCTTCTCCAGCACCGCCAGCACATCGTCCTGATTGGCGAAGGCCATCTCCATGTCCAGCTGGTAGAACTCACCGGGAGTCCGGTCGCCCCGGGCGTCCTCGTCCCGGAAGCAGGGGGCGATCTGGAAGTAGCGGTCAAAGCCGGAGGCCATCAGCAGTTGCTTGAACTGCTGGGGCGCCTGGGGCAGGGCGTAGAACTTGCCGTGGTGTTTCCGGGAGGGCACCAGATAGTCCCGGGCGCCCTCGGGGGAGGATGCGGTGAGGATGGGGGTGGTGATCTCCAGGAATCCCTCGGCGGTCATGGCCTGCCGCAGGGCGGCGACCACATTGGACCGCAGCACCACATTCTTTTTGACCTCGGGGTTCCGCAGGTCCAGATAGCGGTACTTCAGGCGGGTGGCCTCGTCGGCCTCTTTGCTGCGGCTGATCTGGAAGGGCAGCTCGTTGTGGCGGCAGCGGCCCAGTACCTCGATCTTCTCCGGCACCACCTCGATCTCCCCGGTAGGGAGCTTTTTGTTTTTGCTGTCCCGTTCCCGGACGGTGCCGGTGACGGAGATGGTGGACTCCTTGTTGAGCCCCTTCACCAAATTGACCATTTCCTCGGTCTCCGCCACGATCTGCGTGACGCCGTAGAAGTCCCGCAGGACGATGAAGGACAGGGCGCTGCCCACCTCCCGGACATTTTCCATAAAGCCGCAGAGCGTCACGGTTTTTCCGATATCGCCGATGCGAAGCTCTCCGCAGTTGTGGGTTCTTGACTGTACCATTTCCATTTCTCCTTTATTTCTCTGTGATAACAGTGCCCCGGTTCTTTTCCGCCAGGGCGGCCCGAATCAGCGCGATGGCCTCTTCCGTGGGGACGGTCACCTGCTCGCCGGTCTCAAAGTTTTTGACGGAGAGCTTGTTCTCCGCGATCTCGTCCTCGCCCAGAAGCACGGCAAAGGGGATGCCCAGCTTGGCGCAGTAGCTCATCTTGGCTTTGAATTTTTTCTGCTCTGTGTAGATCTGGGTGCGGATGCCCGCGTCCCGGAGGGCTGTGGCGGCAGAAATGGCAGGGGCCATGTCGCCGGTCATGGAGAGCACCAGGGCGTCCGCCGGGGCGGTGACCCCTTCGTCGCTGAGATACCCCTGCTCATCCAGCACGTAGAACAGCCGGGTCACGCCGATGGAGATGCCCACGCCGGGCAGAGGTTTGTCTGTGTAGTACTCCGCCAGGTTGTCGTACCGGCCGCCGGAGCAGATGGAGCCGATCTCGGGGTGATCGAGCATAGCGGTCTCGTAGACGGTGCCGGTGTAGTAATCCAGGCCCCGGGCGATGGTCAGGTCCACCCGGAAGTTTTCCTCGGGGACGCCGAAGGCGAAGAGGTATCCGGCCACGGTGGACAGCTCCTCGTAGCCCTGATCAAAGATCTCATTCCGGCCCAGATAGCCCTCCAGGGCGGAGAGCACCTGGGCATTGGTGCCGGAAATGGCGATAAATTTCAGCACCTCATCGGCGGCTTCCGGAGAAACGCCCACGTCCTCAATGAGAACGGCGCGGACCTTGTCGGGGCCGATCTTGTCCAGCTTGTCCACGGTCCGCATGACCTCGCCGGATTTTTCCTGCAGGCCCAGTATGGCGTAGAAGCCGTTTAAGATCTTCCGGTTGTTCACCCGGATCTGGAACTTCTTCAGGCCAAGCCGGGAAAAGGTCCTGTAGATGATGGCGGGAATCTCCGCCTCGTTCATGATGTCCAGCTTCCCGTCGCCGATGATGTCGATGTCCGCCTGATAGAATTCCCGGAACCGGCCCCGCTGGGCCCGCTCGCCCCGGTAGACCTTGCCGATCTGGAACCGGCGGAAGGGGAAGGACAGTTCCCCGTAGTGGAGGGCGACATATTTGGCCAGGGGCACCGTCAGGTCAAAACGCAGGGCCAGATCGCTGTCGCCCTTCTGGAAGCGGTAGATCTGCTTTTCCGTCTCTCCGCCGCCCTTGGCGAGCAGGATCTGGGCGTCCTCGATGATGGGGGTGTCCAGGGGCGTGAAGCCGTAGAGGCTGTAGGTGTCCCGGAGCACCTGCATAAACCGCTCCATCTGCATCTGCTTTTTCGGCAGGAGTTCCATGAAGCCGGACAGGGTGCGGGGTTTGATCTTGTCCATATGAAAAATCCTTTCTGATTGTATTTATGCGTTAGATTGGAGTTTGTCGAACTCATTCCGGGATGCCTCCGGCGGTCCATTCCGTGCGATGGGATCCGCTGCGACAGCAGTGGGTGCGCGTTCCCTATTTCTTGATTCGCCAAGAAATAGGGGAAAGAATCGACCCAAGGCGGTCCCCCTGGGGGAACCCCCGGCGCCGGGGACCCCCTGCGCGGGATCGCGCACTCGCCTGGCAGCTTGCAGGCGGTCGGCTCGCTACCGTCTCGCTCGCCGCCGCTACCGAACTGTACGCCGGTTC
>JAFUFT010000060.1 GCA_017469795.1 Oscillospiraceae bacterium | reverse complement strand
CTTGGAGGGCTCCGGAATCCTGTAAGTAAATGATGCCTTACACCCCGGTTACGGTATTCCCGTGGCCGGGGATTGTACGTGGCTAGATTTGTCGCTTACGAACAAAAACAACGATGCCGCTCCGGTGGAGCGGCATCGTCTGATATCGGAATGATTACACGACCATCGATGCGGGGAACAGGATCATTGCGAAGATGCCGGTGATGATGATGGACAGGATCATACGCTCCAGCCAGATCACGCAGAGATGCCAGAATTTCACCGGGACTTCGGTACCCATGCAGCAGGGAACAAAGGAAGCAAGGAAGATGATCGAAGTAACGGGCAGAACCGCGAGCATAAAGCGCAGCCGCATGCTCCAGACGCCGGCGGCGACCAGCAGAGCGGGGACAGTGACCTCAACGAAGGAGATCATGGCGCCGGTGCAGGCAACAGACAGCTCCTCTCCGGTAAAGCCGAAGATCCGGAAGAAGGGCCAGAAGATGTAACCCAGCCACTGGACGATGGGAGTAAAGGTGTAGAGCACAACACCGAAGGTGCCGAAGAAGGAGGTGCCGGCAGAAACAGTACCCAGTACGTACAGAGTCTCCTTCTCGATGTAACCGATCCGGTGAAGCAGGGTATCCTGCTTTTCCACGATCTCCAGGGCTTCTGTGAAGGCAGTGGAGACCAGGTGAGTCTTGATGATCTTCTCGGGGTTGGGCTCAGTGCCTTCATAATAGGTGTCCGGGATGCCGCGCAGGGGCGGGATGCGGACGCCGATCAGGGCCACCAGGAGGGTGATCAGGAACGCCACCCAAAAGTAAGTGTTCCAGTAACCGGCCTGGCTGACGCCGGTGATTGTAGCCAGAGCCATCAGGAAGCCTACAGACACGGTGGAGAGGCTGGTATCGATACAGACGGACTCGCGCTCGGTAAAGCGGCCGGTCTGATAGTAATTGTTGACGGCAATGTGGCCGGCAGAGAAGTTCCCCAGGAAGGCGGTGACCATGATGATGGCTGCCCGGCCGGGAAGCTTGAAGAGAGGCCGCATGATCAGACGGACGAATACGCCCACAAAGTCCACCAGGCCGTAGTCCACCAGGAACGGGAGGAACAGGGAGGCACAGGGGATGGAGATGCAGATGGTGACCAGAATGTTGGCCATAACGAAGTTTGCGATGGAGTTGTCGTTCAAGGAGGCCACGGGGTTGAACATCCAGTTCATGAACCCAGGATGTACATGGAAGTAGATGTCGATGATGTTGATGCACAGAATCACAAAGCCGATGATCTTGAAGATCGAGAAGGCCGAAGTGATTTTGTCCTTCCATGCCTTCTGGGGCCGGAGCCAAATCACGTCAACCACGGCGAACAGGCCGATGGCCCATACCACAAAGGGCATGAACTTGAAGTTGCCGGTATAGAGGGCGGCCTTGATAATGTTCGTCAGATGGGAACACAAAACATTAGGAGTAGTCGGGATCGGTCCCCACTCCCACGGGCCGATCACGATTTGACCCAGGTCAGGGAAGGGAATGTTGATAAAGAATGAGAAGACGCCGAAAAGTGAGAACAGGATGAATTTACACCAGATCAGCGGTGAAAAATCCTTCAGCGACTTGCTTGCGGTGTTGGTTTCCATGAAATAACCCCCCAAGATATATAATCTGTGATACATTATTGCATTAAAACTTTACTTTGTCAATACTTCAAAGCGAATAGGGATTTATTACCATGAAAAAATGTGAAAACTATACAAACCGTTTGTATATTACGGCAAAGACCCGGCCTTTGACAGGCCGGGTCTTCCTTGAATCAGCAGGTCTCAGGGAGCTTCTTTCTTCTCGGGCTCCACATAGGATTCGACTTTGTATTTGATATACATGATCAGGAAAATGGGGATGATCGCGGTGATTGCGCCCATGATAAAGGTGGGCATGATCCCGACTGCTGTGCCGGCCGCAACATCGACGGCAGCGTTAATCACGTGGTTGGCGATGAAGTTGAAGAACACGGAGGAGAATCCGAGGGCAAGCATCGCTACGCCGTAATTGACGCCCGCATGGGTAAATCCGAACAGGGCAGTGGAAAGCGCCGCGTTCACCGCGGAGGGACCGCCGTAAGCAAAGGCGACCAGAGCAATGGCCAGGAAGTAGCCGAAACCGCCCACTTTCGTCAGCAGCAGCGCGCCGATCATGGTCAGGATGCTGAGCAGATACATGGTCTTATAACGTCCCAGCTTGTCGGATACGCCGGCCATAACAAGCCGTCCGGCCGCGTTGGTGATCCCGGTGAAGGAGACACAAAACAGTGCCATGGCAGGGGTCAGACCGCGGACAATGCCCAGGTTGCGGATCAGAGGCACGCAGAGGTTCCAGGTGCCGTTGATGAAGAAGATCGAGAAGAAGAACGCCCAGAAAACTCCTGTCTTGAGCATCTGTTTGAGCGTAAAGTCCTTCAGGCCGGAGCCGGGAGCGGTGGGGGGAGGGGGAAGCTGGTCGATATAATCCTGGTTGGGCAGATTGATGAACAGGCTGGCGCCGATGCCCAGAACAGCAAATACACCTGCAAGGATCAGGAAAACAGGCTTAAAGTCGACAACACCGGATGCGTTGCGGAAGGCGTCCATCAGAATGCTGGAGACGGGCGTGAACACCACGGTGGACAGACCGAACGCGGAGCAGGCAAGTCCGGAGGCAAGGCCCATCTTATGGGGAAGCCATTTCTGAATGCAGGAAATGCAGGAACCATAGGCGATTCCGGAACCGAGGCCGGCCATCACGGCGTAGGTGAGGTTCAGGAGCGAGACGGTTGCGGGGGTGAGCAGGCCGGTCAAGCCAACGCCCGCGGCAAAAAAGATCACGCCAATCAGGCAGGTGACTCTGGGGCCAAATTTGTCATTGATAAATCCGCCGATCAGATTGCCGAATACGAACGCGAAAATCATGTAGGAGGAGACCATTCCGGCCGCGCTGTCTTTCCAGGCGAAAGACAAAACAATGTCAGACCGGAGCGCACTCCAGAGATACAGGATTCCAACACACATCTGGACGATCAGACAGGCTATGATGGAAATCCAGGGGTTAGTACGGTTTTTCACAATCATCCCTCTTTCGAAATAATAATACATTTACCCAAATATTGTATCACGTGTGATACATTCTGTCCACAAGAAAGGGATCGATTTTGTTCCAAAATAAGAAAAAGCAGACGCCTGTTTTTTCAGCAAAATGCCGACTCCAGGCGTGAAGCTCGGACGATGGGAAGAAACATCTTGTTGAGACTCCGCTCCTGTGGTATGATACGATAAAAGGGGAAGGAGCAAAGATGTTATGGAGGATACCATTTGCGTGATCCTGGCCGGAGGACAGTCCAGCCGGATGGGCAGGGACAAGGCGCTTCTGCCGATTGCGGAGGGGACCTTTTTATCCCGTCTGATCGAAATCTACCGGGACCGGTTTTCCGTCTTTGTTTCCGTGGGAGAAGCGGATCGGTTTCCACATCCCGGCGCAGGCGAGATAACAGATCTCCGGCCAGGCATGGGACCGCTGGCCGGATTGGAGGCCGCCTTCCTGAAAACTGATGCGGACCTGGTTTTTCTGACCGCCACGGATCTCCCGTTCGGCACCGTGAAGCTGGCGGAGCTCCTTCTGGAACGAATCGGAGACCGGGACGCCTGCTTGATCCGCCGCCGGGACGGTGGCCTGGAGCCTGCCTTTGCAGTCTATCGGCGGAGCTGTCTCCCGGCGGTGCAATCCTGCCTGGATACAGGGCGGCGGTCCGTCCGGGGACTGCTGGAGCATCTGTCAGTCCGGTATGTGGAGGAGGATGCGCTGCCCGGCTTTGATCTGGACAGAATGCTGATGAACATAAACACTCCGGAGAACTATGCGAAAGCACTGGAAATGTTGTTGGATTACAACTCATAGATTGTGACAAAAATCGATATTTTGGTTTCAACTGTGATAAAAGCGCGGTATAATAGACCTGAGAGAACCTTCAAACAGGAGGAGAGAGTATGGCGGAAAAGTTTACACCGGATCAACAGTGCATTGTCAGCACCAGCCTCACCGGACCGGAGAGCGGGGCGCCCTGCGTTGTAGATACCAACGATGGCAGAATCACACGCATTCGCCCATACTATTATGATACAGAATACACGGATGCCAACTGTAATCCCTGGAAGATAGAAGCCCGGGGAAAGGTGTTCAAGGCGCCGGATCATGCGATGCTTACGCCCTTCGGCCTGGGCTACAAGTCCCGGGTCTATTCTCCCAACCGGGTCATGTATCCCCTCAAGCGGGTGGACTGGGACCCCAACGGGGAGCGGAACCCCCAGAACCGGGGCAAATCCAAATATGTGCGGATCTCCTGGGATGAGGCCGCGCAGATCGTGGCCGATGAACTCAAACGCATCAAAGCCACCTACGGTCCCGAGGCGGTCCTCTGTCAGGCGGATATGCACGGCGAAGGCAAAAACGTGGCTCCGGCCCATGGCTGTCCCAACCGGCTGCTTTCGCTTATGGGCGGTTATACCCTCCAGATGCGGAATCCGGATTCCTGGGAGGGATGGCACTGGGGGGCAAAATACGTCTGGGGCTGCGAACCTGTGGGCCAGATGGCGCCGCAGGCGAACCTGTATCCGGATATTGCCAAGCACAGCGATTCTCTGCTGTTCTGGGGCTGCGACCCGGAGACCACGCCCTACGGCTTCGGAATGTGCATGCCGGGACGGCTGTGCTACTGGCTGTCTGAAATCGGGCTGAAGAGCATCTATATCTGCCCGGATCTCAACTACGGCGCGGCAGTCCATGGGGACAAGTGGATCCCCATTCTCCCCAATACCGACGCGGCGCTCCAGCTCGCGATCGCCTATATCTGGATCACGGAAGGCACATACGACAAGGAATATATCGCCACCCATGCCTACGGATTTGATAAGTTCGAGGACTATGTTCTGGGCCGGGAGGACGGGATTCCCAAGACTCCGGAGTGGGCCAGCGAGAAGTGCGGCGTCAAGGAATGGACCATCAAGGCTTTGGCACGGGACTGGGCCAAAAAGACAGTTTCCATCATTCACGGCAACGGCGGCGGCCTGATCCGCGGACCGTATTCCTCAGAGCCTGCGCGGTTGGAGGTCATGCTGCTGGGAATGCGGGGACTTGGAAAACCCGGAGTCCATCAGGCCAAAATGCTGGAGTGGAACCTTTGGAATCGGGATTATCCCGTGCCGTATCAGGGCCAGTGGGTGCCGAAGATCACACAGATCGCGGATCCCCTGCGGCCGGTGGACGGAGATGTGGATCCCAAGGTCAACATGGACCGATATGTCCTCAATGATGCCCAGAAGAAGCGGGCCCCTGAGCTCATCAAGCTCTTTACCCAGTTCCCCGCGCCGAAGCAGTTTATTCCCCGGCCGCTGATTCACCGGGCGATCCTGGAGGGCCATGCGGACTGGTACGGTCTGCAGGTGTTCTCCTCGTCTCAGCAGCCGGACCAGAACAACTTCCGCCAGCCCACCCAGCAGTACCAGTTCCAGCACATGAAGTATCCCAGAGACGGCCTGAGCCGGGTACACATGATTTGGACCGACGCACCTTGCCAGATCACCTGCTGGAATGACGGAAATCTGACCGCCAGAGCGTATCAGGACCCGTCCATCGAGTGCATCGTCGCCCAGCATCCCTGGCTGGAGAACGACTGCTACTACGCGGATATCATCTTCCCGGTGATCACCAAGCACGAGATGAACGATATCGGCAACGACATGTCCTCCGGCGGTTTTACTTCCATCTATCTGGAGGAACAGTGTGTTCCGCCGGTAGGGGAGAGTCTCAGCGATTTTGACGTCTGCGCGAAGGTGGCGGAAAAGCTGGGCCCGGAGTACTATGACGCCTATACCGACAACATGGACGAAAAGACCCGGGTACGGTTCTTCTATAAGGCCACTGGATGCGAGGAATACATGACCTGGGAGGAATTCCGGAAAAAGCGGATCTATGTGGTTCCCTGCAAGACCCAGGAGGAACTGGACAAGATTCCTGCGGGCCTGTATCCGTTCTATTCGGATCCGGAGAACCATCCGCTCACCACACCCACCGGAAAGCTGGAATATTACTCCACCCTTCTGGGGGAGCATACGCCGGATGACCCGGAACGGCCGCCGGTGCCGCATTGGGTGGAGAAGAGCGAAAGCCACGACGAGCGGCTCAGCTCTGAACGGGCAAAGAAATACCCGCTGCTGTGCGTTTCCAACCACGGAAGATGGCGGATGCACTCCCAGTGCGACGACATCGTCTGGAACCGTGAGGTCGGGACCATGAAGATCCGGGGAAAAGACGGGTATCAGTACGAGCCCGTCTGGCTTCACACCTCCGAGGCGGAGAAGCGGGGGATCTGCCATGGGGACATCGTCAAGGTGTTCAATGAGCGGGGCATCGTCCTGTGCGGTGCCTATGTGACGGAACGGCTGATGCCCGGCGTCTGCTACGTGGACCACGGCTCCCGGCTGGATCCCATTATTCCGGGCTGGCTGGACCGGGGCGGCGCTATCAACACCATCACCCCCACCTCCACCACCTCCAAAAAGGCCACGGGCATGGCGGTGGCCGGCTTCCTGGCCCAGGTGGAAAAGGTCACCGATGAAGAGATGGCCCAGTGGAAGCGGGATTACCCGGAGGCTTTCGCCCGGCATATCGACCCGGACGCGGGGGTTTGCCTGGACGGGTGGATGATTGACAACAAGGAGGCGATCTGAAATGGCGAAAGCGTTTGTGATCGACGTGGCCAAATGCTCCGGCTGCTATAACTGTCAGCTGGCCTGCAAGGACGAGCATGCGGAGAACGACTGGACGCCCTATGCGAAACCTCAACCTCTGACGGGGCAGTTCTGGTGCAGGGTGACGGACCATGTGCAGGGAACGATCCCCAAGGTCCGGATCCACTATATCCCCCGGTTCTGCAACCACTGCCGGAATGCGGCCTGCATGGAGGCGGCAAAGGACGGCGCGGTCTATCGCCGGGAGGACGGTCTCGTGATCATCGATCCGGAAAAGGCTGCAGGTCAGAAGCAGATCGCCGACGCCTGTCCCTATGGCGCGGTGTACTGGAATGAAGCGCTGAATCTTCCACAGAAATGCACCGGCTGCGCCCACCTGCTGGACCACGGCCGCAAGCTTCCCCGCTGTGTGGAGGCCTGTCCCACAGACGCGCTGATGTTCGGGGAAGAGGAGGAACTGGCGGATTACATTGAAGGCGCCGCTGTGCTTTTGCCGGAGACGGGTTCCGCCCCCCGAGTGTACTATCGGAATATCCCCGGTCAGTTCATTGCCGGGACGGTCTACGACCCGGTGGAGAAAGAAGTGGTCATCGGCGCCCGTTGCCTGCTCAATTCCGGCGGCAAGCGCTGGGAGACCCGCACGGACGAATACGGTGATTTCTGGTTCAACGATCTGCCTGTGGGGCTGTTCGATCTCTCCATTCAGATGCCTGGGTATGAGGTAAAGCTGTTTGAACGTCTTCGGACCAGGGAATGCGTCAATCTGGGGGACATCCCCCTCAGCCGGAAATAGAGAGGTAATCCCGTTGAATCGCTATATCAAATACATTTTGGGACTGGCAACCATGGCCCTCGGCGTGGTCCTGATGAAAAAAGCCGCCCTCGGCATTACGCCCATCACCTCTCTGCCACTGGCGCTCAATGAGGTTCTGCCGGTGCTGTCGCTGGGCAACTGGACGATCCTGTTCCACATCCTGTGCATCATCGCAATCATCGTGATCACCAGAAAGGTCGACGTGAAGACAATCCTGATGTTCCCGGTTGGGATCTGTTTCGGGTACTTTATCGACTTCCTGCTGTGGCTGTGGCAGTTTGAAACCGACATTCTTTGGCTGCGGATCCTTCTGCTGGTCGTCGGCATCCCGGTCTCCGGACTCGGGGTTGCGCTGATCAACGATGCGGATCTGATGCTGCCGTCCCCCGACGGCCTGATCCGGACGATCGCTGCGGTTTATAACAGAAAATACCCCGTTGTAAAGATCATAGGGGACTGCACCTGGGTCACCTGCGCGGTCATCATTGAACTGTCAGTGCTGCATCGCCTTCAGGCTGTCCATGTGGGGACGGTTGCCTCTGCGCTGCTGGTGGGAAGGACCATAAAAATCTGGAATCAGATGTTGTTTCACGGAGGACAAAAATAAGAGTTCATAACGATTGCACGGCGGAAACACCGAATTAGAACAACGCTACAACCAATAATGTGTAACCAAAACAGGAAACCCCTTGAAAAACAATGGATTTTCAAGGGGTTTCCGTTTTCTCCGTCTTTGCTGGTTACAATGGTTTTATAAATTTCCTGTTGACCTTGGAATAGTTCCAAGGTGTAAATTATAAGTGTCGAATAGCGCGCTGCGCTGGAAAGGATGGTGAACAAACGTCCATGGCTGAAGAACAGAAAGTACGCAATTCCAAAGACCGTACCGAGCGGGACAATCATGCCAACGACATCCAGCTTTCCCCGATGGAAAAGGACGGCGTCAAGTTCCTGGAAATTCTCAACAAAGGGGAAATGGGAGCGGTGGTTTCCGGTATGGAGATCATGTATGTGTTCCTGTTCAACAACGCCTACCAGTGCTTTATCCACAAGATGGATGCGGAGGAGGGACGGCGGAAATCCTGGCCCATCAACGAGCGCAATACGGCAATGATGAAGAATCTGCCTGCGGCGGCCGACCATATGTTTGAGATCGTGCCGAAGCCGGAAATGCACCCCATGGGTGTGATGGTCGCGGCGGAGAAGGGGATCATATCCTATTTGGATATTACCGGACAGCTTCCTGCGGAGGATATGGACTTCATGTCCTGGCAGGAGCCGACGGAAAATCAATCATAAAAGGGGGCTACAGCTTGAAAACTTACAAATTTGTATGTCGAAGCACCCGAGACGGCTTCACGGAGTGGGCTAGTGTCTGTGAGGACGGCGCAGAGGTCCGGCGGATCGACCGCGACGTTCATATGGAAACTGTGCGTCAGTTCCGGGAGCGCGTGGGCGCCCAACTGGAGGCCGAAGGCTACCAGATGGAAGACCATCAGTACACATTGTAAAGGGAGGGGAATGCATGAAATACATCTCTGTGCTGATCCAGCACCATGCCGGACCCACCGGCGATGTGCTGATCTGTAAGAACGCGGACGGCAAGTGGGAATTCCCGCATGACCGGATCCGTACTATGGAATCCGGGGAAGAGGCCGCGGAGCGGCTGGCCTGGGAACAGCTTGGCATGAAGACCGTTGCCGGCAAGATGACCATGGTCGGCCACAAAAAACCGCAGGACGGCGTGTCCGAACACATTCCCTGCGGCAATATCACCCACAACACCAACACCAAGTGCGACTACCACTGCTATTATGAGGCGGTCAACAAGTGGCAGTCCGAGCCCAAGCCCGGGACCTATACCGAATTCAAGTGGGTCCATCCCTCTGAGCTGGGCCAGTATGAGTTTGCCGGCGACGACGCGAATTTCATGGCAAAGTATGATCCCTGGATCAACGGCCGTGAGATCCCCGACGTCCGCATGAATTGAGGAGGGGCCTTATGAAAAAGTATTTCTTTGAGGCGGACCGGAAACAGTGGGAAAAGCCCACGGAGCCCAAGTATCTCTTCTGCGCCGCGGCCAGGACCTGGGCCATTGCGGAGACGGAAGAGGAGGCCCGGACCATTGCCCTTCAGAAGCTCTGCGACAAGTATCACGCGACCGGATTGCTGGTGGATGATACCAACCTCCGGCTGACCAAGGCTGTGGATCTGGCGGAAGACTGGAACTACGGCTATGGCGACGGCCGCGGCGCCGGCAGCGCTGCGGATCGGGAAAAACTGATCCGCGACAACACAAAGTAAGGAGGGAATACAGTGGATCTTGTGAAAAAATATATCCTGCGTCTTCCCGAGGGCGTTGTGACGATGGAGAAGGAGGAACTGGTCGCAAAGATCAAGGCCATCCTGAAGGACCACCCCAGCGAGTACATGAACGCCTATCGGGTCTGGTACGAGGGGTTTGAAGGCTGCGGTATGCCCGACGCCTATGTTTACGACGTCATCGTGGAGGTCTTCCGTTCCCTGACGGATGACTGGAAGGACATCGGCGCCCGCCGGTGGGAGAAGTACGGCGTGGTGAATCCCAGCTTCCTGAACCTGCACTATGCCGATGCCTCCAAGGAGGATCCGAAGGGCAACGATATGCTGCAGCATCGGTTCCATCTTGGCGCCCACTATCAGGGCCCCGACGGAAAGATCTTCTGGATCCCGGTCATGGAGGACTTCAACATGCGTGCCTTCGAGCGCAAGGACGGCAAGTATGTGGGCACCATGGTGGAGATTGACCCCTTCAGCGACTATGGCAAGGCCATGGTCGAAGTCAAGGTTTAAGGAGGGACAGCAGATATGAGCTTTGAGAAAGTTATGATGTCCGACAGCAAGAGAGAAAAGATCAGCCACAGCGTATGCGTGGGCGGCCCGATGACGCTGCACACCATCGACGGCGTGATCCGCCGTGTGCGTCCCATCGTCTTTACCGACGACGATCCCGCCGGCTGGGTCATCAAGGCCCGCGGCAAGGAGTATACCCCTCAGCGCAAGTTCACCATGAGCCTGCTGGGCTACTGCGAAAAGGACCGCACCTATGCCTATGACCGTCTGAAATACCCCATGATCCGTGAGGACTTCGTGGAGACCCCCGATGGCAAGAACCGCAATACCGAAAACCGCGGCAAGTCCGGCTACCGCCGCGCCTCCTGGGATGAGGCGCTGAGCCTGGTTGCCCGTGAGATCAAGCGTCTGCAGAAGACCTACGGCAAGGAGACCATCACCGCATGTACCTCTTCCCACCATTCCTGGGGCCTGGTCGGCTATAAGATCTCCCTGTTCAAGCGTTTCTTCTCCATGATGGGCTATACCCGTGTTGCCGACAACCCGGATTCCTGGGAAGGCTTCCACTGGGGCACCCCCCATTCCTACGGCTATTATTGGCGTCTGGGCGGCCCCGAGCCCTATGATATGCTGGAGATGGCCATGCAGAACGCGGAAACCATCATCTGCTGGTCCTCCGATCCCGACACCAGCCGCGGCGGCTACTCCGCGCAGGAGAGCGCTCTGTGGCGTTGGTGGATGAAGGAGATGGGCATTGAGTTTGTCTATGTCGACCCCTTCAACAACTACACCTCTGTGAAGCACGCAACCAAGTGGCTCGGCCCCCGGATGGGCACCGACGCTGCGCTTCTGGAAGCGATCGCCTATGTGTGGATCACCGAGGATACCTTTGACCACGAGTATGTCCGGCAGCACGGTCACCGGTTCGAAGAGTTCAAGAACCACATTCTCGGCCTCGGCCCGGACGGCACCCCCAAGACTCCCAAGTGGGCAGAGGAGCTGACCCTGATTCCCGCAATGGACATCAAGGCTCTGGCCCGCCGCTGGGCGCAGACTCCCACCACCGTGGGTTCCGGTATGCGCGGCGGCTTCGGCGGCGCCTGCCGCAGCTCCAACGGTACGGAGTATGCCCGCCTGCTGACGCTGCTTTCCTGCATGCAGGGCATGGGCAAGCCCGGCCGCGCCTTCTGGGGTCCCGGATGCGGCGCCCCCATGAACTATAACTTCTGGTTCGGCGGATATTCCGATCCTCTGGCCTCCATCGCGGGCTATCCCGTCTGCGACGACGTACCGGTCAACTCTGTGGAGCAGGTGCTCTATCGTCCAAATCTGCCTGACGCGATCCTGGACGGCCACTATGAGTGGTACGGCGAGGGCTTCTGCGGCGGCGGTGTGGATCTGGAGTTTACCCGTCATGTCTATCCGGCCCCCGGATGCAACAAAGTCCACTGCTTCTGGCGTTACGGCGGTTCCTTCTTCGGTACCATGCTGGACACCAACAAGTGGGCCAAGATGTACAAGAGCCCCGAGCTGGAATTTGTCATCAACCAGGACATCTACTTCACGCCTGAGACCCGGCACGCGGACGTGATCCTGCCCGCCTGCACCAACATCGAGCGCGTGGATATCGGCGAGGTCGGTTCCTCCGGCCTGGGCGGCTACTGCTCGCACTCCGAGTCCGGCAATTCCTGGCAGGTCATCGTCTATCAGGACAAGGCCATCGAGCCCCTGTGGGACAGCCGTTCCGATTTCTGGATCTTCTCCCAGGTGGCCGCCCGTCTCGGCTGGGGCGAGAAGTTCACCGAGGGACGCACCGAGGAAGAGTGGGCCAAGCGCTTCTGGCAGTTCTCCGATCTGCCCAAGCAGATCTCCTGGGAGGACTTCAAGAAGAAGGGCTACTATGTGATCCCCGTTTCCATGAAGGAAGAGGACAAGGATCCCAAGACCGGCCTGTATGAGAACTGGATCCGCTATCCCGGCTTCCAGTGGTTCGCGGAGAACCGTGCCTGCGATACCATGAACCATAAGGTGTTCCAGGAAGAGGGCCTGCTGGGAACCTTCTCCGGCAAATTCGAGTTCGTCTCCGAGTCCCTGACCTACTGGGCGCCTGACGACGAGGCCCGCCGGCCGATCCCGCAGTATCAGGATTCCTGGGAGGGTCACAAGTCCCTGTCTGCGGACAAGTTCCCCTACGGCCTGATCTCCCCGCATCCCCGGTTCGACTATCACACCCATTACAATCAGCATGCCAAGTGGCTCTGGGAGGTTCCGAAGAACCGTGTGGTCATTAACGGCAACCCCTACCTGGTCTGCCATATCAACACCGAAGTGGCGGAGCAGAAGGGCATCAAGGACGGCGACGTGGTCCGGCTCTTCAACGACCGCGGCTCCTGCCTCTGCGTTGCCCGGGTCACCAACCGGCTCTATCCCCAGACGATCCATGCCTATACTTCTTCCGGTATCTACAACCCCATCGAGTATGGCAAGTACAAGTCCTGGGACAAGGGCGGCAGCATCAACGTGCTGACTCCCGGCCGCCTGATCGGCGACTATGTGCCCGCGATGTCTCCCTATAGCTGCAACATCGACGTGGAGAAGGTGGATCCCGATCCCAACTACGGTCAGGGCTGGGAGCACATCCTCGACGCGGTGGACAAGCAGCAGCTTGAGACCGAGCGTCCCATCCGCACCTCCGCCGAGGCAGATCTGCTTTTCGGCGAGAAGGAAGCGCAGTATAAAAAGGAGGCCATCTGATCATGCTGAAAAAACCCATGAAAAAGCCTGGTATTGCCATTAACTCTGCCCGGTGCATGGCCTGCTATGCCTGCTTTATGGCCTGCAAGGATGAGCACTGCGGCTGGGATACCGCCCTTTCCAAGTCTCAGCCCGAGATGGGCCAGTACTGGATGAATATCAAAGAGTGGGAGCGCGGCGATAACCCCCGCCGGGTCAAGACCGCTACGGTTCCCACGCCCTGCAGCCACTGCGACAACCCCGCCTGCATGGCCGCGGCCAAGGACGGCGCTGTCTATAAGCGCGACGACGGTATCGTGATCATCGATCCGGAGAAGGCTGTCGGTCAGAAGCAGATTGTCGACGCCTGCCCTGTGGGCGCTGTGTACTGGAACGAAGCGCTGCAGCTTCCCCAGAAATGTACCATGTGCGCGGAGCTGCTGGATGATCCTGATTATCCCGGCTTTGAGCCCCGCTGCGTGGAGGCCTGCCCCAACCAGGCACTGGTATTCGGCGATCTGGCGGATCCGGAGAGCAACATCTCCAAGCTCATCGCGGCCAACAAGGTCACCCAGCTGGAGTGTCTCGGCGATATGGGATCCAGCGTTGTTCATCTGAACATTCCTCAGACGTTCCTGGCCGGTACGGTTGCGTATCCCAAGGAGCTGGAGGAAGTCTGCATCGGTGCTAACGTGAAGGTGACCGGCGAGGACGGAACGGTCTATGAGACCGTCACCAACTGGGCCGGCGACTGGGAGGTCGAGGATCTTCCCAGAGGCAAGAGCTGGAAGGTGGAGATCACCTTTGACGGCTTCAAGCCTGTTGTCTATGATAATGAGCGCACCGACGTGGATCACTATGTAGGCATCACCTATCTGGAGCCTGCGATTTAATCCGTAAATCTGTGCCGGCCCGGATGCTGTCCGGGCCGGCACGAAAACGGGGGTTCATAAACCCCCATGACTGCCATTGCTTTACCTGCGGCCATGTGGATCTATGAACCCCAACGACAGAAAGGAAAGAATTCCAATGGAACTTCGTAATGTAGTAATCGTGGACGGCTGCCGTACCGCTGTTGGAAAGTTCGGCGGCTCTCTGAGACCCCTGAGTGCCTATGATCTGGCCTGCGCTGTTATGAAGGGCACCCTGGACCGTACCGGCATCGACCCGGCTGAGATCGACGAGGTCATCATGGGCCAGTGCCGTCAGACCTCTGACGAGCCCAACATTGCCCGTGTGGCGGCGCTGAAGGTCGGCATTCCCGCTTCCGCCTCCGCCCATACCGTCATGCGTCAGTGCGCTTCCGCCATGACCGCCGTCCATAATGGCGCCATGCAGATCATGACCGGTCTTTCCGATGTGGTTCTGGCCGGCGGCACTGAGAGCATGTCCAACGCTGTATTTTATATCCGCGGCGCCCGCTGGGGCGTCGGCACCGGCAACACCGAACTGGTGGACGCCGTTACGGAGGGACAGTTCCGGTCCCAGCCTGAGGAGATGTACGGCCGCTACAACATGGGCGCCACCGCGGAGAAGATCGCGGAGACCCTCGGCATCACCCGGGAGGAGCAGGACGCCTTTTCCTTCCGTTCTCAGGAACTGGCTATCAAGGCCATCGACGAGGGCAAATTCAAGGATGAGATCATCCCCGTTACCGTTCCCCAGGGCCGGAAAAAGCCCCCGATCGTCTTTGACACCGATGAGTTTGTCAAGCGGGATACCTCTCTCGAGAAGATGGCGAAGCTGAAGCCCTGCTTCAACATCACCACTGATGAAGATGGAAAGATCTTCAACAGCTCCGAACTGACCGGAACTGTCACTGCCGCTTCTTCCTCCGGCCGCAACGACGGCGCCTCCTGCGTCCTGCTGATGACCGAGGAGAAGGCCAAGGAGCTTGGCCTGAAGCCCATCTGCCGGATCATCGGCATGGGTACTGCGGGTGCGGATCCCCGGACCATGGGCCTTGGCCCTGTCTACGCCGTTCCGAAGGCCCTGAAGAACGCCGGCCTTACCATGGACGATATCCAGCTCATCGAGCTCAACGAGGCCTTCGCCGCTCAGGCGCTGGGCTGCATCAAGGAGCTCCACTGGGAGGACAAGATGGACATTATCAACGTCAATGGCGGCGCCATTGCCATGGGCCATCCCGTCGGCTCTTCCGGCTGCCGGATCCTGGTTACCCTCATGTATGAGATGAAGCGCAGAGGCCTGAAGTACGGTCTGGCCACCCTTTGCATCGCGGGCGGCATGGGCCAGGCAACTGTAATTGAGATGTGTGACTGACAGAACAGATTGAGAAAGGATTGATTACCAATGGCTAAGTCCAATAAGTGCATTATCCAGGTTTGTGTGTGCGGCGCCGGTACCAAGAAGGCCCAGGCTCCCACCGTCCCCTATACCGCTGATGAGATCGCAGAGCAGATCGTTGCCTGCGCCAAGCTGGGTGCCTCCATCGCCCACATCCATGTCCGGGAGGACAAGGAAGTCAACGGCGAGATGCAGATCGGCTACAAGTCCATGAGCCTCCAGAAGTTCACCGAGGCTGTGGAGAAGACCCGCGAGCTGTGCAAGAAGGAGGGCGTTGATATCATCATCAACCTGACCACCTCCGGCGGCGAGTACGAGGACTACAAGCGCCTGCAGCATCTGTCCGCGCTGGAGCCTGAGATGTGCTCCTTTGACCCCAACACTCTGAACTGGGCCAACAGCTACATTTTCGAGAACAGCCCCCGTATGCTCAACAAGCTGGCCAAGGAAGTTGTCCGCTGCGACATCAAGCCCGAGTTCGAGATCTTCGATACCGGCCATATTGACTCCGCTCTGTACTATGTGAAGAAGCACAATATCCCCGGCAATCCCCATCTCCAGTTCATCATGAACGTGGGCGGCTCCATGCCCGGCACCGCCGGCAACCTGGCTTTCATGGTCAGCAAGCTGCCTGAGAACTGCACTTGGTCCGTCTCCGGCATCGGCCGCGCCCATATGCCCATGATGCTGGCCGGTCTGGCCCTGGGCTGCGACGGCCTGCGCGTCGGCCTGGAAGACAACGTCATGTACGGCAAGGACGAGAACGGCAACAAGATCATCGCCACCAACGAAATGCTCGTTGCCCGTGCGGTGGAGCTTGCCAAGCTGGCCGGCCGTGAGATCGCTACCGCTGACGAAGCCCGTGAGATCCTGGGCATCACCCGGAACTGCCTGCGGGACGAGACCACCAAGCCGACTTCCTACGTGGACGAATAATCCTCTGGCATAAAACTTCATATCTCCGAGCCCCGGCGGCTAAAGCGATTTGCCATGCCGCCGGGGCCATGGCGGGGAACCGCCATCCGGGCCGAAAGGGAAACCTGACGACCTTCCGCTTTTGAAAAGGAGAGCCAAAACCTTTGGGTTTGCTTTGCGAAAGCGGAGCAGACTCTTTGTTTTTTTTGGAGGGAGCATCATGGAACTGCATGAACTGGCTAAACGCATGATCGATGAATCGAAAGGGAATCTCCATGATATCGATCACCTGCTCCGGGTGTGGAGCTTTGCGCGGCTGATCGGGCAGCAGGGGGGCCTGGAGCCTGAGACGCAGTATCTGCTGGAGGCAGCGGCGCTTACCCATGATATTGCCTGTCCCTATTGCAGAGAACGGTATGGAAACACCAACGGCAAGCATCAGGAACGGGAAGGCGAGCGGCTGATCCGGAAATTCTTAGCGGGGACCGATATGTTGCCGGACTGCGTGGAACGGATCGTTTACCTGGTGGGCCATCATCATACCTATTCAGATGTGTGCGGAATGGATCATCAGATCCTTCTGGAAGCCGGTTTTATTGCAAATGCCATAGAAAACGGGTATTCCCGGAAAAAGGTATCTGCCTTCTTTCAAAAAATCTGCCGGACTGCTTCCGGCAGGCTGCTGATGGAGTCCCTGTTTCAAATGTGTGAGGATTGAGGTGTTGGAAATGAAAAAGAATATGGAGTATCAGGCGGCCAGAGATTACCTGCTTTCCTGCATCAAAGGACCGAAATCTGCAGAAGCGGTATCGCTGCTTCACGCCGCCGGCCGGGTCCTGGCTGAAGACGTCTTCGCCTCCTGTGACGTGCCGCCCTTTGACCGCAGTCCATTTGACGGGTATGCCTTCAGGGCGGAGGATACTGCGGGGGCTTCAAAGGAGCATCCCGCGATCTTAAGGATCCGGGAAGAGGTTCCCGCGGGCAGTATGTGGACCTGCGAGGTAACGCCCGGGACTGCCACAAAGATCCTCACCGGCGCGCCGGTGCCGCCCGGAGCTACTGCGATCACAAAATATGAGGACACGGAGTTTACGGCGGAAAAGGTAAGCATCTTTCAGCATTTTTCCGATGGGGAGAACATTGTCCTCCGGGGCGAGGATGTCAAGGCAGGACAGCTCCTTGCGGAAAAGGGATCTGTGATTGACAGCGCGCTGCTTGGAACGCTGGCGGCGCAGCATATCTCCCGTCCGATGGTCTACCGGACCCCTGTGGCCGGGATCATTACCACCGGCAGCGAGTTGGCTGAACCGGATGAGACCCTGTCGGGCGGAAAAATCGTCAACACCAACCGGTATACATTTCTGGTGGCGGTCGAACGGGCCGGATGTATTCCAAAACTGTATCCAACGCCGGGAGACGATCCCCAGGCAATCGCCGACGTAATGCGGGAAGCTATGGACGAATGTGACATCGTAATCACCACCGGAGGCGTTTCCGTCGGCGACTACGATTTTACCCCGGATGCCATGGAGCGCTCCGGCGCGGAAATCCTGATCCGCACGCTGTTTCTCAAGCCCGGCGGCGCTTCGGCCTACGGGATCCGGGACGGAAAGCTGATCTGCGGTTTGTCCGGAAATCCGGCATCGGCCCTGACCAATTTTTACGCGGTGGTGCTGCCGCTGATCCGAAAGCTGCGGGGGCTTTCCCAACCGCTGCTCACCGAAGTCCCGGTCGTTCTTGCAGAGGACTTCGGCAAGCGCAGCCCAAAGACAAGACTGATCCGCGGGATTCTGGATCTGTCAGACGGCACGGCGAGAATGCACGTGTCAAAGGGGCAGGGGAACGGGGTGCTGCACAGCCTGATCGGCTGTGATCTGCTGGCGGAGATTCCCGCCGGCTCGCCGAAGCTCGCTGCCGGAACAAAACTCAACGCCTATCTGATCCCATGATGGAGGAACGACATGAAAAAGATTAAAACGGTTGACGCAGTCGGTATGACGCTCTGCCACGATATCACAGAGGTACGGGACGGCTTTAAGGGAAGGGCCTTTCAGCGTGGCCATGTGATCACCGAGGACGATGTGGCGCATCTGCTGAATCTCGGGAAAAAGCACATTTACATCTGGGAGGAGAACGCCGGGGAGATCCATGAGGAGGACGCGGCGCTCCGGCTTGCGGCAATGGCGCCGGTGGACGGCGCGGAATACTCCGGCCCCAGTGAAGGCAAGATGACGCTGACCGCGCGGCAGGCCGGATTGTTCCGCGTCAACAAGCCGCTGCTGGATTCCATCAACCAGATCGGTGAGATCACCATCGCCACGCTTCCGGATCATTATCCGGTACAGCCCGGAGACAAGCTCTGCGGCCTTCGGATCATTCCGCTGGTCTGTCAGGAAGCGGAGATCGCGGAGGCGGAACAGCTGGCGGCCCGGGCGGATCGCCCGCTGATGGAGCTGATTCCCTATCGGGAGCATCTTCCGGTTGGCATCATCGTGACAGGCAGCGAAGTCTATTCCGGCAGAATACAGGACAAGTTTGAACCCGTGATCCGGGATAAGGTGGCTGCTTTTTCCGCGGACGTGCTCGGATGCATTTTCTGCGACGATGATCTGGATATGCTCCTCTCGGCTGTGTCAAAGTGGAAGGACAGAGGCGCAAAGCTGATCATTATGACAGGCGGCATGAGCGTGGATCCCGACGACCTGACCCCGACGGCCATCCGGGGCAGCGGCGCAGAGGTGATCACTCAGGGTGTTCCCGCGCAACCCGGCAATATGTTTACCGTGGCCTATCTGGAGGATGTCACGATCCTCGGAGTCCCCGGGGCGGCGATCCACACAAAGACGACCATGCTGGATGTGATCCTTCCCCAGGCATTTACCGGCGTAAGGTTTACCCGCCGGGAACTGCGCAGTCTTGGGGCGGGCGGCCTGTGCCAGAACTGCGGGAGCTGCAGATGGCCGAACTGCACGTTTGGACGGTACTGAGTTATGAAGGATCAATTTGAGCGTGAAATCTCCTATCTGCGGATCTCCATCACGGATCTGTGCAATCTGCGCTGCCGCTACTGTATGCCCGATGGGGTTTGCCAAAAGGATCACAGGGCTATCCTTTCCTTTGAGGAAATACAGGAGATCACCTCGGCCGCTGCAGAGCTCGGCGTCCGCAAGGTCCGGATTACGGGCGGGGAACCGCTGGTTCGGAGAGGCTGCGTGGAGCTGTGCCGGATGATCTCCGGGATTCCGGGGATCCAGGAGGTGGATCTTACCACAAACGGGATTCTGCTGCCGCGCTACGCCAGGGACCTGAAGGAAGCCGGAGTCAACCGGGTCAACATTTCTCTGGATACGATGGATCCGGAGAAATATGCCTATATCACCGGTGGAGGATCATTAATGGATGCGATGGATGGGATTCAGGCGGCCTTTGACGCCGGACTCACGCCGGTGAAGGTCAACACGGTCCTGATCGGCGGGTTCAACGACGCGGAGATTCCGGCGTTTGTAGCGATGACCCGGGAAACACCGGTGGAATTGAGGTTTATTGAATTGATGCCCATGGGCGGTGAATTCGGGAAAGAAGCCTATCTGCCGGGGAAAATCGTGCTGGACCGGGTTCCGGAGCTGAAGCCCCTTCCGGAGAACGGAGGCGTCGCAAGGCTCTACCGGCTTCCCGGGGGAGCGGGACGAATCGGACTGATCTCGCCGCTGAGCCGTCACTTCTGCGGGACCTGCAACCGGCTGCGACTGACCAGCGAGGGAAGCCTGAAGCCCTGTCTGCACTCCGGCCAGGAGATTCCCGTGCGCGGAAAGCACGGGGGGGAATTGAAGGAAACGCTCCGGCAGGCGATCTATCATAAGCCGCAGATGCATGGGATCCTGGATGCGGACCATCCCAGTGAAGCGGGAAGGGCCATGAACACGATAGGAGGATGATTATGGCGATCACAGACGACTTTACACACTTTGACGCCAGGGGCAATGCGCGAATGGTACAGGTCGGCGATAAAGCTGCGACAAAACGCACGGCTGTGGCGACCGGAAGGGTGCTGATGAATCGGAATACCTTTGACCTGATCCGGACCGGCGGCGTCCGGAAGGGCGATGTTCTGACCGTGGCGCAGATCGCAGGCATTATGGGAGCCAAGCGGACTTCCGATCTGATCCCAATGTGCCATCCCATCGCCATCTCCGGTGTGGAACTGGAATTGAGTTTGAACGAGGAAATGACTGCGGTGGACATCCTCGCCACTGTGTCCTGCACCGGGAAAACTGGTGTGGAAATGGAGGCGCTGACGGCGGTTTCCACGGCAGCGCTGACGGTATATGATATGTGCAAGGCGGTTCAGAGGGATATGGTGATCGACGATATCCGTCTGCTTCGGAAAACCGGCGGACAGTCCGGAGATTTTGTGCGGGAGGACAGATAAATGGCATATACAGCAGCAGTGATTACAATCAGCGACAAGGGAAGCCAGGGACTTCGGGAAGATACCTCCGGCCCTGCGCTGGTTCAGATGCTCAGAGAGCAGGACTATGAGGTTGTCTATACCACGATCATTCCGGATGATCAGGAGATGATCTGCCGGGAACTGATCACCTGCGCGGATGAAAAGGATATTTGGCTTGTTCTGACGACAGGGGGGACCGGCTTCTCCGACCGGGACGTAACGCCGGAGGCCACAGAGCGGGTGATCGAACGGCGTACCCCCGGTATCCCGGAGGCCATGCGCGCAGAAAGCCTTCGGATCACGCCCATGGGCTGTCTCAGCCGGGAAACGGCGGGGATCCGGGGCAAAACCCTGATCATCAACCTGCCCGGAAGCAAAAAAGCATCGACGGAAAACTTCTCTGCGGTTACAAAAGCGGTGCGCCATGGACTGGAGATCCTGCGCGGCGTGAGCCACGACTGTGCGGAGTTGCATCAGGAGCATCATCATGGCTAAGGTACTGGCGGTTTGTATCAGCGAGGTTCGGGGAATCCAGAAGCATCCGGTACCGGAGGCGGAGCTCCGGGCGGGTCACGGAATCGTCGGGGACGCCCATGCGGGTCCCTGGCACCGGCAGGTGTCGCTGCTTGGATGCGACAGCGTCCAGAAACTTCAGGAGAGGATCACGATGAAACTGAAACCGGGTGATTTTGCAGAGAATATCCTGGTGGAAGGCATGACGGTGTATCAGCTTCCTGTTGGTGCAAAGCTGCATCTGGGCACAGCGCTGGTGGAGGTCACTCAGATCGGAAAGGAGTGCCATGCGGACTGCGCCATCCGGCGGCAGGCGGGGGACTGCGTGATGCCGCGGGAAGGAATTTTTGTCAGGGTCCTGCAGGATGGGACCGTAAAACCCGGGGATGAATTACGCATGGCGGAATAGTTTTCCTGCTGTTTTGTGTTTTCCCCCTTTACAATCACGATAGAAATGCTATAATCCTCTTGATCATATAATTTGGATTCACGGGAGTGAGACAGACCATGACAAAATGGGTCGCAAAATTCAATGAAAACGATGATTATTTTGGGGATGAGATCCTGCTTGGCGTGACCGGGGGAGAATATGGATTTGAAGTGATCCTCAGCAATGAGGATGATTCCGGCCTGCTTCCCGAGGACAGCGTGGAGGGCGCCATAGAATCCCTGGGCGACTACTACGGCTGCTATGATACATTTCAGTGGCTGAATGAGGAAGACGATTAAAAAAACAGCAGCCCGTCCGGGTAACGGACGGGCTGCTGTTTGATGTGCGCCCGGCGAGCGCACGTTCTATAGGGTGAAAGTCCCGAACGCGCCCGGCAGTGGGAAGCGTTAGCCAAAGGCAAAGGTGTCCATCGCGAGGTGGAATCTGAAGGAAGCCGGATTTGGAGAGTTGAAAGGTCT
>JAFUFT010000059.1 GCA_017469795.1 Oscillospiraceae bacterium | reverse complement strand
TTTGCAGTTGGTGTTGATTACCGCGAGGGTCCACCTGTTCCCATTCCGAACACAGAAGTTAAGCTCGCGTGTGCCGACAATAGTGCCTGGGTGACTGGGTGTGAAGATAGGTAATGCCAACATGAATATTCCTCCTTAGCTCAGTCGGTAGAGCGACGGACTGTTAATCCGTGTGTCGTTGGTTCGAGTCCAACAGGGGGAGCCACTAAGCGGTAAAGCCGTCACAAGTGTGGCGGCTTTACCCTTAGAAATATGGGCCTTTAGCTCAGTTGGTTAGAGCAACCGGCTCATAACCGGTCGGTCCAGGGTTCGAGTCCCTGAGGGCCCACCACATTCCACATAGGGGTATAGCTCAGCTGGTAGAGCGGCGGTCTCCAAAACCGTAGGTCCAGGGTTCGATCCCTTGTGCCCCTGCCAAACAGCAGAAATTTCGTTTAGAACGGGATTTCTGCTGTTTCCTTTTCTTCTGATTTGACATTGTTTTTCCACATGGTACAATGGAATTGGAAGAATGGATAGAAAAAGAGGTGGTTGAGTATGCGGGTGGATCTATATTTTGTGCGCCATGGTCAGACCGCGCTGAATCAAGCGAAGCTGCTTCAGGGCAGGAGCGATTATGATCTGGATCCCAGAGGTGTCAGGCAGGCGGCTCAGGTCGGACGGTGGTTCCGGGATCAGGGGATCCAGTTCGACTGTGTATTCTCCAGTCCTCTCCGTCGGGCGATTCAGACCGCCGAACTGATTTCCGAGACAAGTGCCGTTTTAGATAATAGGCTGATCGAAATGGACTACGGACCCTATGAGGGGGCGGATCTGACGGCCCCGCCGGAGGAACTGCTTTTCTTCTTTCAGGACTTGGTACATCATCCTGCACCGGCGGGAATGGAATCTTTGGATCAGGTAGTCTCCAGGCTGGGCGCTTTTCTCGAGTCTCTGCGGGCTGCATCCCCCGGGAGGACGATCCTTGTTTCCACCCATGCCATTGCTCTTAAAGGGGCACTGGAATACCTGACACCGGAATCAGGGGGCAGTTACTGGTCGAAGCATATCGGGAACTGCGCGGTGTACCGGACGGAGATGACTGATCAGGGGTTTCGGATACCGGAATTTATTACTATGGATTAAAAAACAGCGGGAATGCGTTCAAAGGACGCGTTCCCGCTGTTTTTTTATTTCCCGGTGAAGGTCAGAGCCTTTGGTCCGGTATAGTAGGCAATGGCCATTTCCACAAAGGACTGGGGCAGCTCGAAGAGCTCTGCCAGATCGCTGGGGGTTCCATGTCCCATGGTTACAGCGTGATCCAGGGCGGGAAAGGGCAGAAGATGCTCAATGGCCCAGCGGTCCGCCCGCTGCTCGTTCCGGCCTCGTTCGTCCAGCGGCGTATTCCTGCGATACAGGGAGCCGGTCAGACTGTGGCCCAACTCGTGGGCCAGTTTGTATTTTTCGTCCCCGAGGCTTTTCAGTTTGAAGGGATCTATGGCGATGGCGGTATGTCCCGGCGCGATCTCTGCCACAAGGCTTTCCAGCTCGGAATCCATGGAGTACCAGTACACGTCGATGTCCCGCTGTTCCGCCAGCTCGTAGAGGGAGATCACGTCCGGGGCCTCATCCCTGACGGTTTCTGTATTGTTCCTGAGCGAATTTTGCAAATCGCTTGACCTCCTCGTAGACATCATCGTCTATGTCCACGCTGCCGAACAGGGCGAATTTGATGGCGTCGTCGGAAGGTTCGTCGTCGATGATGTCGCTTTTACTGATGTGGAAATGATCGGCCAGCTTTTGAATCGCACCCATGCGGGGTTCTTTTGCGCCGGTTTCCCAGGTGGAGACGGCTTTGTCGGATACGCCGGCAATGGCACCGAATTCCGCCTGACTGAGCCCGTGGCGCTGCCGCAGCCGGCGAATGTTCTCCGCGATACTCATGTTTCACCATTCCTTTTCATAATGTACACCTCCATTGTATACTAAAAGTAGAGGAATTGCAAGAATTATTATAATATTTCCTTGACATTCTACTTTTAGTCGAGTATAATGTCGTCAAAAGCTCTACTTTAAGTAGAACATATCGCTGGATCTCACCGCTGAGAACAGAATAGCAGAAGAAAAGAGTCTTAAATGGTACATGGAGGGATGAATCAGATGAACTGGAAACGAGAAGCAGAACAGAAGCTCCGGAACTATGCCGCGTGCCGGCGGGCGCTGACGGCAATCCCGCTGATGATCGAGGAGAACCGTTACCGACGGGAGGGCGTTCGGTCCGCCCGGGTGGACGGCAGGGCGGTCTCCGGCGGTACCAACGGCCGGGAGGAGATGCTGGTCTCCTCTCTGGACCGGCAGCAGGCGCTGGAGCAGCGGCTGGCGATGACAAAAGTCTATGTTGCCGGGGTGGAGGCGGCGCTGGAGGCGCTGACCGAGGAGGAAAAGCTGATCCTGGACCGGTTTTACATCCATCCGGCCAGGGGAAACGCCGGGCGGCTTTGCGAGGAACTGTGTATGGAACGGGCCAACGTCTACCGGCGAAAGGATCAGGCGCTGCGACGGTTTACCATGGCGCTCTATGGCTGGGAGGAAGTGTAGAAGATTCGGAGACAGAGATGGGACAAAGCCGGGATGACAAAGAAGTCCGGCCATGATACCATGATATCATCAACAGGACCGGGAACGGCGGCGCGGATGCGCTGCCGTTCTTCTGTCCGGAAAGGAGGTGCGGGATGCGAAAAGCCAGGAAGGGAGGCCGGAATCATGCGCCACAAAGCGACCCCCGGGGACAGCCCTGAGGATCAGGTGGAGCAGGCGCTGCTGCAGCGTGCCCTGGGACTCACCGTGACCGAGACCCGAACCGAGGTCACGGAGAAGGGGGAGAAGACGGTAAGAACGGAGAAGGAACTGCCGCCGGACCTGTCCGCCCAGGTGTTCTGGCTGAAGAACCGCTGTCCGGAAAAGTGGCGGGAGAAGCCGCCGGAGCCGCAGCCGGAGGCCCGGGAGGATAATCTTCTGGAAATGCTTCGGCAGGCGGCGGAGGAGCCCGGGAAATGCGCTATGGACCCCTGAGCCGGAAACAAAAGACCGCCATGCTCTGGTGGTGCAGTCCCGGTTCGGAGGATTTCGACGCCATCATCTGCGACGGGGCCATCCGGTCCGGAAAGACTCTCTCTCTGACGGTCGGGTTCATCATGTGGAGCATGACCGCATTCGACGGTCAGGTCTTTGCCATGTGCGGCAAGACCATCGAGAGCCTGCGGCGCAATGTCACCAACCTGATGCCCCAGTGGCTGGGCGGCGCCTTCGAGATCACGGAAAAGCGGACGGAACACTGTCTGCGGATCCGCCGGGGCGAGGTGGAGAACACCTATTATCTCTTTGGCGGCCGGGACGAGAGCAGCTTCGCCCATATCCAGGGCATCACGCTGGCCGGCGCGCTGCTGGACGAGGTGGCGCTGATGCCCCGGTCCTTTGTGGAGCAGACCATCGCCCGATGCTCCGTGGTGGGAAGCCGGCTGTTTTTCAGCTGCAACCCGGACACGCCGGGACACTGGTTTTATCAGGAGTGGATCCGGAAGGCGCAGGAGCGCAACGCCCTGTACCTGCACTTCACCCTCAGCGACAACCTGGCGCTGGACGCCGGGGTGCGGGAACGCTACGAGCGGATGTATTCCGGCACCTTCTACCGCCGGTATGTACTGGGAGAATGGGTGGCTGCCCAGGGCCTGGTCTATCCCTTCGCCCCGGAGGAGATCCTGGGGGAGGAGGATCTGAAGGAACCGCTGAGCTGGTATATCAGTGTGGACTACGGCACCAGAAATCCCTGCTCCATGGGGCTTTGGGCAGTGGAGGAACGCAGCGGACGGGCGCTGCGGGTCCGGGAATGCTACTACGACAGCCGCAGGACGGGACGGCAGAAGACCGACGGGGAATACTATCAGGACCTTTGTGCGCTGGCGGGCAATCTGCCGGTTTCCGCGGTGGTGGTGGATCCGTCGGCCCTGAGTTTCATCACCCTGATCCGTCAGGAGGGCAGGTTTTCGGTCCGGAAGGCCAACAACGACGTGCTGGGCGGGATCCGCACCGTGGGCGCGTTCCTGAAGAGCGGTCGGGTGAAGATCCATCCCCGGTGCGAGGATACGCTGCGGGAGCTGGAGCGCTACCGTTGGGCGGAAGAGGACCGGGACAGACCCGTCAAAGAGCAGGACCATGCCATGGACG
Source organism: Oscillospiraceae bacterium (assembly GCA_017469795.1). Classification (GTDB taxonomy): domain Bacteria; phylum Bacillota; class Clostridia; order Oscillospirales; family Oscillospiraceae; genus HGM13006. The sequence goes on along the minus strand of JAFUFT010000059.1, from coordinate 19,276 downwards.
ATATGCGGTATTTCGTGATGACGGTCCTGCGGAGATTGTAACGAAGGAGGGAAGAAGACTTGGAACAACGATATTTGGGTCAGGGAACCGCTGTGACGCCGGTGATGGCAAAGGCTATGAACCGGTGGCAGCGGTCCTTTTATAACCTGAACACGCCGAAAGGCGGCCATCCCACGGGACTGGCGGCGGCGCTGACCGGGTATCTGGCCACAATGGTCACGTCAGAGCTGGCAGTCCGGATCTCCGGCAGCCCCCGGGCTGACTATCTGCAGCGGATGATGGATCGATTTCTTCCGGCACTGCAGCGGGCGGTACAGCTGGCGGCGGCAGAGGGGCAGTGTGTCCTCCGGCCCCGGGTACAGGACGGGGAGATCCTGGTGGAGCTGATCCCCGGCAGCCGGTTCTACCCCATCCGCTTTGATCCGTCCGGGAAACCGGCAGCGGGATATTTTGCCGATTTCCGCACCAACGGCGATGAGGAACTGGTACGGCTGGAATCCTTTGACTACCGGGCCGGGACGCTGATTCTGGAAAACCACGCCTACCGGCTCAAGGGCGACAAGCTGGACCGGGAGATCCCGCTGGATTCCCTTTCCTGCTGGAGCGGTCTGGAGAAGGAGATTGTGGTGGAAAAAGCCACAGGCCCCCTGTTCGGCCTGATCCGGATGCCCTTTGCAGGGACGGTGGATCCTGCGTCGGAGCTGCCGGTGAGCCTTTACGCCGGGGCAGAGGAGAGCATCCGGGAGTTTGACCGCCTGTATGGAGAGCTGCTCTACGAGCTGCACTCCGGCAAGCGCAAGCGGATCCTGGAGCGTCAGGCCCTGCCGGGGCTCTCCGGCAAACCGGTGCCCGGAGCGCTGGGCTATCAGGACCTGACTGCGGACACCTATCTGGTGCTGGATCCCATGGAGCAGCAGAAGCCCTTTGACGACTATTCTCCCGTCATGCGGACGGAGGAGTACCTGTCGGCGCTGAGAAGCCTGCTGCATCTGATCGAGAACCAGTGCCATCTGTCCGCGGGCGCGCTGGCGCTGGAGGTGGGAAGCGGCGGCCCGGTTACCGCCACGGAAATCGTCAGCCGGGATCGGACCACCTACCACACCTGCGCCGCAGTACAGGAGCAGGGACTCCGGCCTGCGCTGCTGGACCTGATCGGTGCCATGGATGTGCTGTGCGACCTCTACGGTCTGTGCCCGGCGGGCGCCTATGAGACCGGGATCACCTTCGGTGACAGCGTGTTCGAGGACACCGGGACGGAGTTCGACCGGCTGCTGCGGATGACACAGGCGCAGATCCTCCGGCCGGAAAAGCTGCTGAGCTGGTATTTCCACGTCGATGAGGATACGGTGCGGCGGGACTATTTGAAGAAGGAGGAAACCGATGGACACAGAGATCCGTAACTATTTTGAGGAGGCCCTGGAGTCTCCGTCTCCGGTGTCGGAGCAGCCGGAAACCGCAGATCAGGCGGTGATCGACTACGCCATTGCCAGCGCGGTGACCGCCAGCGGTACCCGGGATCCGGAGCTGCTGGAGCTGCTGCTGCGGCGGGCGAAACTCGGCCTGGAGGAGGGAACCGTCACGGGACTCCGGGAGGCCATGGAGGACCTGCGGGAGACCCGGCCGTTTCTGTTTGAGGACGGAGGTAACCGTCCGAGATTCTCGGCGGCCACCCAGGGAAGAAGCCTGAGCAGGGAGGACGCCGCGGTGGCCAAGCGCTACCGGAACAATCCCTGGTACCGGGGATAAAACGATCAGTATTTTCAATCTGGAAAGGAGAACAAATCATGTCTATCACTTACAATTCTCTTCACGTTGACGAGCGCTACAGCGACAAGCTGGAGGCCAATCTCTATTACGCATCCGTGCTGGTGCCCGGCGTTACCTGCGACGACAGCCAGTCCGGCGGTCCCGCCGGTGGTGTGTACGTCCACAAGATTGCCGCGGAGACCGTGGAGCCCGGCCGTCCCGGCCGCGACTTCACCGACGAGGAACTGGAGGACGATCTGCTGCTGATCCGGCTGAACAACAACTTCCAGCGTTCCCGGAAGATCTACGGTGTTCAGGCGGCCGCCGTGGACGCGGATCTGCGGGACGAGAGCCTGGCGGCGGCCCAGCATGAGGTTCAGTCCGGATGGCAGGCCAGCGGCATTGCCTGCCTGGTGAAGGAGGCCACCGCTTCCGTCGATACCACCGCCCCCACTGTGGAGACCGCGAAGAATCAGGTCATTGACGTGCGTACCGAGATCGTCAAGGACGGCGGCACCGCCGACGTGGTGCTCTGCGCTCCGGCCTTCTACGCTCTGATCCTCAAGGCCGCAGGCAGTGAATTTCTGCCGGTGACCAACGAGGCCATGGCCGCCACCGGCAATGTGGGCACCTTCCTGGGTATGACCTGGGTGGAGGCCGGCGTCATGGCGCAGGGCAGCGCCAAGTACTTCGACTATACCGATACGCTCCAGACAGTGGATTTCACCAACGTGGATTTTGTGGTCTACAACCACGCGGCACTCTCCGCCGTCACCAACTTTGAAACCGCCCGTCTGGTGGACAGCGAAGGCTTTGTGGGCTCCCGGGCCCAGGTGGAGATGAACGCCGGCTTCCGGGTCCGTGAGCCGAAGCTCTGCCGCGTCCATACCCACGCGTAAGGAGGGACTCCGATGACCCTGAGCGATTTGCTGACAGCCTACGCTGACGGCGGCGGTACGCTCACCGGGGACGCGCTGCGCCGCAGCGTACAGGAGGTCTGGCCACTGATGCTGATGGAGACCCGGAACCGGGTGCTGTCCGTGGAAGCGGACTCCGAGACGGGCCGGGCCGTGATCGAGTGCTTCTCGGCCATGGTGGAGGCTGCGTCTGAAACGGGCGGGAGCCTGCGGTCGGAGACACTGGGACAGTGGTCCCGGACCTATCAGGAGTCCGGCAGGACCCGGGAGGAGGCGCTCCGCCTGATCCTCCGGCAGTATCTGGGCGAGACGGGACTGCTTTACCGGGGGTGGCCCGCATGACTGTGACGCTGTACCACAGGACCGGGGATGGCTGGGAGCGGACGATACTGCCGGACGTATGGGCCAGATGGTCCCGGGGTGAGGCCGGAGGCGTCTTGATTCCCAGAGACGACGGTGCGGAATCCCTGCTGCTGATCCCCTGGAGGGAGGGCCTTGCCCTCTCCTTGGGGGACGGGGTGTGGGACGGAGAAGGACCGGAGCTGACGGCAGGACCGCTGAAGGCACAGCTGCCGGAGGTGCAGATCGTCACCGCGCTCCATCTCCACCGGCCAGGAAGTCCCCTGGATCACTGGGAGGTGGAGGCCGTATGATGAAGGTTTCGGTCAAGATCCCGGTCCGGCAGATCCTGGACCGGCTTGGCCTGGGTCGGTCCTATGAGGCCCAAGTGTATCTGGCCAAGGCCGTGCGGGATCGGTGCGACAAGTACGTCCCCTATGATACCGGCGCCCTGAGAAGCTCCGCCACCGTCTCCAAGGACGGAGGGAAGATCACCTATACCATGCCCTATGCCTCCCGGCAGTTTTACGAGAAATACCATCACCGGGACCCCAACCGGGGAGACCACTGGCACCGGAGGATGCTTCGGCGAGAGAAACAGAGCCTGCTCCGGCAGATGGAGCGATACTGGAAGGGGGCACATCAATGACCACATTGGAAGCGGTTCGGGACTATCTCCGGCAGATGCCGGGACTGGAGGCCCTGTCACTGGACAATCTTCAGGACGGGCATGGAGACGCTTGCCTGCGTCCCGTCCCGGCGGATCCGGTCCTCAGGATCTATCTGGACGGATCCACCCGGCGGCAGGAACGTTTTGACCTGTGGATCCGGCGGGGGAGCCGGGGCGGAGAGACGGCAAGAGCCGCAGATCTGCAGGAGATGTCGGATCTGGCGAACGCACTGGAGGAAAACACCCGCAGAGGGATCCTGCCTGTCCTCGGGCCGGGGAAGAAGTCCCTGAGCCTGCGGGCGGAGACCACCGCCGCGCCGGAGATCCTGCAGGAGAACGGCCTGCTGGTGGATCAGATCACCCTGCTGCTTGACTACTTTATGGAGGGATAAATATGCTGCTCAAAGACTATATGAACACGCTGGCGGCTGCGGAGGCCACCGGCGAATACACCGGCCGGGACATGATCCTGGCGGTGGACTGTACGGAAAACGGCGATGCCGCCACTCCGGGGGATTATGCCTTTGTGGGGGTGCACATCGAGGATGTCGGGGCCGAGTTGAACCCCAAGAGCGAGGACCGCAGCTACGTCTTCGAGGGGGACTCCACCATGAAGACCTCCGCCCAGCGGACGTTTTCCATCAACGGAACCCGCTATGTCTCCGATGCGTTCCAGGACTTTTGCTGCAGTCCGGAGATCAAATTCGGCACCGGCGGCACTGTCCAGCGGAACTACGTCTATTTCCACAGCGGAACCAAGACCGGCGAGTCCGGTGTGATGACGATTCTGGTCCAGAAGGACGGCGCCGGCGCGGCCTCGGATCCGGCGGAATTCCAGGTGGAGCTCAAGTCCTGCGGACGGCCGGGAAGCTACACCTACACCGCCCAGGCATAAGGAGGACCTATGGACACGCCTTTTACATTTCTTGACCGGGCGGTGACGCTGCGGTTTTATGAAGAGGATCCTGTGGAGCTGCGGCTTTATCTGGGCGATGCGCTGGAGGAGAAGATCGCTGCGGCGGTGGGGCACTATGACGCGCCCCATACACTGGAGGAGGACGTGGAGAACTTCCGGACCCTGGTGGGAGAGAAGACGGCAGACCGGCTCCTGGAGCGGGCGGAGCCTCTGGACCGGCTGTCGGTGCTGGAGCTTCTGAGCTACACCGTCCGGGCCTGCAGGGAGGAACAGGGAAAAAAACTGACGGCTCTGGCGGAAGGCTGACCGGCCCGGAGCCGTATACCCTGTGGAATCCGCCCAACGGTCTGATTGTAAAGGGGCAGGCGTACCCCATCCGGACGGATTTCCGGGTGGGGCTGCGCTATGCCATGGCGGCCATGGACGGGAGCCTGACGGAGGAGGCCTTTTACCGGCTTTGGTTCCCGGCGGAGCGTCCGGATGATCTGGAGGCGGCCGTGGAGGCCGTGGGCCGGTTTTACAATCTGGGACAGCCAAAATCAGAGGGGGAGGGACCCGCCGCCTACAGCTTTTCCAAGGACGCAGGGCCGATCTTTGCCGCGTTTCTCCGGCATTACGGGCTGGATCTCAGGACCGCAAAGCTGCACTGGTGGGAATTCCGGGCCCTGCTGGAGGGGCTGATCACCCATTCCTTCCGGCAGCGGGTGGGATACCGCGTTTCGGACCTGCGGGGAAGAGATGCCGGAGAGCGGGCGGAGATCCTCAAATACCGTGCGCTCTACGCCATTGAGGAACAGGAGGACCTCCAGAGCCACCTCCGGACTCTGGAGGCCATCAGCCAAACACACCAAGAAGGGAAGTGAAGCAATGGATGGAAGCATTACCATAGGGATCGAACTGAGGGATCAGAAGTTTTCCGAGACCCTCAGCCGTCTGCGGCGTTCCGCGGAACAGACGGCACTTCAGGGCTTCCAGACACTTGTCAACAGCTTGAATTCGATCGCCTCGGCCTTTGCCCATACGGCTTCAGCCGGGGCAGGATGGAGACAGCAGATGCGGGGCGTGTTTAATCATGTTTCCGCCGGTGCGGCAAGCCTTGCCCCTATGCTGCTGAGCGCGGGACGAAGTGCGGGATATCAGTTTATGAACGGTATCCTGTCGGTGGACAGCACGGGAGCCGGCCGGTCGCTGGCCCAGAAGGCGCTGGCCGGTTTTTCAATCGGCGGATATCAGGAGGCGGGCGCAGCTGCTGCGGCGCAGATCGCCGGCGGGCTGAACTACGGCGAGCAGAGCATTCTGTACTATGCCAGAAACATCGCCCACAGCGTCGGAAACGCATTCTCCGGCGGCTGGTATTCGGTGGGATACAATATCGCCTCGGGAGTTGCCTACGGCATTTACGGCGGCAGCGGCGCCATTCGTGCCGCGGCAGTTTCCGCAGCACAAAGCGCTTTGTACTGGGCAAAGCGGGCGCTGGGAATCCGTTCACCATCCCGGGTGTTCCGGGACCAGGTGGGACGGATGATCCCCGCCGGCATTGCCGAGGGTATCACCCGGGGACAGCAGACGTCCCGGGAGGCGCTCCGGCGGCAGTCTCAGGATCTGGTCCGGACGGCAAGGCAGAATGTGATCCCCGCGGTTGTGAGGTCTGCAGGTGAGAACAGCCCGGTGTCTGCGGCCTCCGGTGACCGGGAGATGCGGATCCGGCTGGAGGCACCGCTGTATGTGGACGGCCGGGAGCTGGCCCGTGCCACCGCGAAATATACAGGGCAGCAACTGGTATGGGAGGCGATGGGATGAGCTTTTCTTATGGCAGCGGCGGCAGCGGGATTCGAATCAACAACCATGACCTGAGCGAGTTTTCCTGCAAGCTGCTCTCCACCTACACCATCGGCGCCTGTCATGTGGAAACGGATATGTTTCAGGGAAAAAACCGGAGCTCTCTGCTTCTGCTGGATCAGTCCTTCGGCGCCATGGAGATCGTTTTGCCTCTGGAATTCTGGGGCGCAAGCCGTCAGGACACCATGGAGAAATGGAGCAGCTTCTGCAAAACGGTAAGCGGAAGGGTGGAACTGAATCTGGGAGACGGGTTTCTCTATGCCTGCGTGCTGAAGAATCTGGGGACGCCCGCTTTCATCACGGACGGATGGCTGGCGGCAGATGTGACCCTTTCGGGGATGCGCCAGAAGCCCCAGGTGACGATTTCCGCCCAGACGGATTTTGGATCCTCGGTGTATTGCGAGTCCACCTTCCCCCGGACGGACTGCGTGATCCGGCTGCCGAAGGCGCTGCTGAGCGGCGCCGATCAGGTGTCGGTGGAACTGGGAGACCAGATCTGGACCCTGTTCACCACCTTTTCCGGCACAAAGGATCTGGTGCTTGACGGCGTCAATAAGATCTTCCGGCTGGGCAGTCAGAATGTGACGGCGCAGATGGAGTGGGAGGATTTTCCTTATCTGGTGCCGGGGAGCAACCATGTGGCGGTGTTCATCAACACAGTGGGCATCACCCGCGGGGTGGAGATCAAATACCGCCCCACATTCTTATAGGAGGGCTGAGCCATGCTGGAAGTAATCTTATCGGACGGGCGGCAGGCCCTTGCCTGCGACGACTATGTGATCGTGCAGGCCTATAACGGCCAGGACACTATTGAACTGAGCATTTCCCGCCGGGATCCGGCGGTGCTGGTCCTGAAGGAACGAACCCGGGTCTATGAGACCACCGGCGGCCAGAACTATCTGGTCTCCGGGATCGATGCAGGCCAAAATGCGGTCAGTTATGTACTCAAAAAGGACCTGTCGGACTGGGAAAAGACGGTCTATCCCGGTTTCACCAACGGGACAAGCAGCGCCACAGCGGAGACGACGATCCGCCGGGTCCTCCCTGCCGGGTGGACGCTGACCTGCCGGGAAACGGACACCCTGGCGGCCTACATCTCGCTCCAGGGCCCCACGGCGCTGGAGGTGGTGGAGCACTGCCGGGAGGTCTACGGGTGTACGGTGGTCTTTGACACTGCGGCAAAAACCGCTACGATGCATTTCCCGGCAAAGAAGCAGCTGGGGCCGTCCTTCCTGACGGAAACAGCGAACCTGCGCAGTGCGCCGGAATACAAATCCAAGGCGGGCGGTCTGGTGACGCGGCTCTATGCTCAGGGCGCGGAGGGAATGGATTTTGCCTCCATCAACGGCGGCAAGACCTATGTGGAATGCTTTGACTATACTGACGAGGTGGTGGCTGGGTTCTGGCGGGACGACCGTTATACAGTGGCCGAGCATCTGCTGCAGGCGGCCAGGGAGAAGGTAAAGGTGCTCTCGCAGCCGGAACGGAGCTGGACGCTTCAGACTGCGGATCTGCAGGCCCTCGATCCGGAGACCTGGCCGAATATGACGCTGGGGCTCTATGACGTGGTCATGCTGGTGGATCCGTCTCTGGGGCAGAAAATGGAGGCGCAGATTACCGGAATGCGGTCCTGTCCCCATCACCCTGAGCGGAACGAGATCAGTATCGAAACACGGGACAACACTATGGAGTCTCTCACGGCGGCGATCCGGGCCGGACAGCAGAAGGACGGCTTGTATCAGGATCTGGTGGTGACGGTGGATCGAGTGAAAAAGGATCTGGGCGTCACCAGCGGCAGCGTGGAGAATATCCGTCTGGCGGCCGATGCGGCCCAGACTGCGGCCGATGCGGCTCAGGCTGCGGCGGACAGCGCCGGGGAAACCATCCGCAAGATCGTCAACGGAACCTACGCGGGCGGCACTTTTATCGACGGAAAGCACATCTATGCTCCGGAGATCTATGGCCAGGAGATCAAGCTGGTGAATTCCGCCGCAGGCAGCATTCCAACACTGAGCTTCTATCCCCGGAACGGGAGCAGTGCCCTGCTGAGTCTGGCGGCCAGCGGCAACAGCAGCGCCGGGTACTGCGCCGACCTCTCCTCCAAATCGGACCTTCTGCTGCGGGCGACCAGCGCCGTGGTGCTGAAAGGAGGCACAGCCGCAGGCCCCTCCGGTTATAAGGGAGTTGTGGTGGAGGGAAATGCGGCGATCTACGGGAACCTGTCCTTCAGCGGGACCACCATGCAGGACTTTGTGTCCGCGAAAGGAAAGAGCGGCAGCTGGTACTATCGAAAGTGGAACAGCGGTCAGGTGGAACTCTGGGCAACGATCGCGTTCAGAGCAGCCTCCTCGACGGCGCTGGGCAATGGTTATTATTCCAACGATCTGACTGCCACTCTGCCGTTCTCTGTCTCCAATGCTACGGCGGTGGCCAACGCGGACGGAAGCTGTTTTGTCTGCGGCACGTCAGTATCCGATAAGACGCTGACCTGTTATCTGCTTCGCACAGCCCCGGTCCCGACCACCGCCAATGTCAATATCCGGTTCATGATCATGGGAACCTGGAAATAAGGAGAGATGAAATGAAACAGATCATTTGTACCTATGCGGGGGTTCTGGGCGGACTGCTTGCCTCCGCACTGGGCGGCTGGGACGGCGCTCTGGCGGCGCTGCTGGGATTTATGGCGGTGGACTACGTGACGGGGCTGCTGGTGGCCGGCGTGTTTCACCGGTCTGATAAAACCAGCAGCGGCACCCTCAGTTCCAAGGCCGGATTCCGGGGCCTTGTCAAAAAAGGCGTGATGCTGATGATGGTGCTGGTGGGAGTACGGCTGGACGTGTTTCTCGGGCTTACGTTTTTCCGGGACAGCGTGATCATCGCCTTCCTGACCAATGAGCTGATCTCCATCCTGGAGAACGCCGCCCTGATGGGGATCCCTGTCCCCAATGCCCTGCAAAAGGCATTGGACCTGCTGCGGCAGGAAGAAGAGGACAGGCGGCAGTAGGCATTTGCGGGAGCGTCAAGGGACGCTCCCGCTGTTTCTGCGGTTGGCGCAAATTGACATGGGTTTGTTTGACAGTTGTTTAGATGGGAAATGCGGTATAAACGATTGCGGGCGACTCCTGCTTCAACGAATCTCGGATCGTATTCCGATGCAGGTCCTGCTCTGAGCGAAAAGGCTGATTTGCTGTCGATTTGTTCATAAATCTGCTTTTTTTCGCCTGAACCGGGAAAAACTCTTTCAATTCTTAAAAATCATGATATAATGATGCCATTGTCAGATTGAACGATTGGAAGTGTGTTTATGAAGCATAAGGCATGGCTGTCCATCCTGCTCGCGGTGCTGCTGGTGATCAGCATGACCGCCTGCGGCGGAACTGCCGCCGATGGAACTGCGCCATCGGAACAGCCTGCGTCTGCCGCAGGATCTCCGGAAAGCACAGCGGCGGAATCCGCAGAGCAGGAAGCGGCGGAACCTGAGCCCTCTGAGATCACGCTGAACGGGGATTCCGTCACGGCGCCGGACGCTGTGGTGAACGGAACCGTCGTCACCATTGTCAAGGGCGGCGACTACCGGATCTCCGGAACACTGAACGACGGCCAGATCATCGTGGACGCCGGAGGCGAGGACGATGTGTGCCTGATCCTAGACGGAGCGGACATTACCTGCACCACCAGCGCACCGATCTATGTAAAAAAAGCGGATCTGGTGAATATCTGGGTCGCGGAGGGAACGGAGAATACTGTGACCGACGGCGTTCAATATATCCTGGCGGAGGGGGAGGACGAGCCCGACGCGGCGATCTTCTCCAAGGACGACCTTGCCATTGTCCAGGGCGGCAGTCTGACGGTCCACGGCAATTATAATATGGCCATCCACTCCAAGGACAGCCTGATGCTGGAGAGCAATATCACCGCGGACGCGGTAGGTGACGGCGTCAAGGGCAAGGACGCGGTCTATGTCTCCGGCGGCTCCCTGAAGATTACGGCCGGCGGAGACGGCATCCAGTCCAACAATGACGCGGAGGGCGGCGATGTGTTCCTGCAGGACGGCGAGATCACCATCGATGCCGGATGCGATGGGATTAAAGCGGAACACTCCATTGAGATCACCGGAGGGACGATCTGCATCACGGCCCAGGAGGACGGCCTGAAGGCAAAGAACACCATCGGAGGCGGACAGATCCTGATGCGGGACGGCGAGCTGACTGTGGATTCTCAGCAGGACGGCATCCAGTCTGACGGAACGCTGTCCATCGAAGGCGGCACCATCGGGATCTCTACGCTGGGCGGCTCTGCCAATGCCCCCGCCCACAAGGGCGATTTCTTTGGAGGGCCTCCCGGCTGGTTCAACGACACCACCGCCGAAGACGAGACCGCCTCGGCCAAGGGCGTCAAGTCCCTGTATGACATGACCATCTCCGGAGGCCGGCTGATGATCGACAGCTATGACGACGCCATCCACTCCGACGCCTCGGTCACCATCTCCGGCGACGCGGATATCGGCATCGCCGCCGGTGATGACGCGATCCACGCCAACGATCATCTGACCATCGAGAGCGGAAATGTCCAGATCACCCAGTGCTATGAAGGCCTGGAAGCGGTGTTCATCGACATCCTGGGCGGAGACATCTACCTCAAATCGGACGACGACGGTATGAACGCCAACGGCGCCGAAATGTTCGGCCCCATGGGCAGCATGATGGGCATCACCGATACACTGGAGGACGCCAATACATACCTGCACATCGCAGGCGGGAATGTGGTGGTCAACGCTGCAGGAGACGGTCTGGACTCCAACGGATTCCTGTTTATCGAGGGCGGAACCACCTATGTTTCCGGTCCTTCCAATTCCATGAACGGATCGCTGGACTGCGGCTCCTCGGCTCAGGTAAACGGCGGCACCGTGATGGCCTTCGGTGCGTCGGGCATGGACGAGAACTTCGGCTCCAATTCCACGCAGCCGGCGCTGAAATGCGTGTTCAACGTCAGCCTGGCCGGAGACGCACCCTTGACGCTTGCGGACAGCGAGGGCAATGTGCTGGTGGAATTCCAGATCGACGAGCCAGACAAGAAATATAACTCTGTGGTGATTTCCTGCCCGGAATTGACGGTTGGAAAGACCTATACCCTGACCTGCGGAGAGGAATCTGTGGAGATTGAGCTGACCGATACCATTACCGCAGTCCGGCAGACCGCGGCGGGAAGCTCTGAGACGTCCTCCTCCGGCTGGGGATTCGGACCCGGCGGCGGTCCGGGCGGCGGTCCCGGAGGCCCTCCGGGATTTTGAGAAGACGATATGGACACGGGACGGCATACTGCCGTCCCGTGTTTTTGCATAGAGGAACGCGCAAAATGTCCTATGATATATTACAATTTTGTTAAGCATTTCTTGTAGATAATCCTAATTTACAAACTATTTCGAACACTTTATAATGAATCCGTACAAATGGGAGTACAAGTCCCAATCGGAAAGGAGAAATGAAACATGACGAGAAAGGTATTGGCACTGCTTCTGGCGCTGACCATGATTCTGGCGCTTTTTGCAGGCTGCGGATCTGCGTCTGCCCCGGCCTCCGTCGGCGAGAGTGCGTCCCAGGCGGATTCTGAAGAGGCACCTGCAGAGGCTGAAGCTGTGGCCGAACCTGCGGCAGAGCCTGCGGTGGAGCCGGACGCGCCGGCAGAGGAGAGCTCTGCGGCCGAACCTGCGGAGCTGGCAGAGGAGCCGGAGGAGATCGAATACGCTTCCATGTCCGAGAAATACTTTGCCATGACGGTGGAAACGAACCATAAATATAAAGAGCTTCAGGATGGTGTGAAAGACGTGATCAGCTATCCGCTGGACGGCGGCGAGACCCTGAGCATGTGGCGGGTATTCTCCGCGTTCATCTGGAACGGTCTGATGAACTCCTATGCCGAAGCGCCCACCATGCCCCTGATCGAAGAGGCCACCGGCGTGAAGATGAACTTCATCGAGTGCTCCGATTCCGCGGCCTGGGAGCAGTTCAACCTGACCATCGCCTCCGGCGACTACCCGGATCTGATGAGCATGGATTATTACTCCGGCGGTGTGGCCTCCGCCTATGACGACGAGATCATCATCGACATGACCGATCTGATCGAAACCGAGATGCCGAACTACAAGGCGGTCCTGGACACCATGGACGACTACACCATGAAGAGCGTCTACACCGATGACGACAAGATGCTCAGGATCTTCACCTTCGTGTCCAATGTGGTCTCTGAGCAGGGCCTGAGCTACCGGGCTGACTGGGCCGAGGAGAACGGCATGGACGCCATCGTCACCACCGACGATATGTTCGACTATTTGAGCTATGTCAAGTCCACCTATGACTGCCGCTATCCCATCTTTATCGACAACTCCGGCGTGCTGGAGGGCTTCACTGGCGCCTGGGGCACCCCTGGCATCAATCTGGGCTGGACTGATCTGGGTATGTACCTGGAGGGTGACACGGTGGTCTCCACCCTGACCGATGAGCACTTCCGGAACTATCTGGAGGGCTTCCACCGGTTCTATGAGGCCGGTCTGATCAAGGACGACTTCTATTCTGAGGGCTATGGTCCCGACTATATCAACAGCTACGTCTCCGAGGATCAGTGCGCCGTGACCTCCATTCGGGGCGACAAGTTCACCACCATGACCGAGGCGGCCCTCTCTCCCAGCTTCCACTTCGTGGCCACCGCGCCGCTGGTGGAGGAGGAAGGCGGCAGCTACGACTTCCTGATGAAGACCAACTACATCGGTATGGGCAATATGTCCATCACCACCGGATGTGACGATCCGGAGCTGGCGGCGCATTTCCTGAACTGGTTCTTCACCTATGACGGCTTTATCCTCACCAACTTCGGCGAGGAGGGCGTGGCCTTCGAGTATGACGCCGATGGAAACCCGGTCTACACGGACTTCATTGTCAACAACCCTGACGGCTACAACCCCATGAACCTCCGCAATATGTACACCAATCCGGTGTTCAACAACTATAACAACTCTACCTCCATCTTCTACACCTACGACGAAGTGGAGTTGGACGCTTTCGACGTCTGGAACAACAACGGCACCTCGGACAAGTCCATGCCGACGCTGAACCTGACCACGGAGGAAAGCTCCGAATATTCCAACATCGCCTCCACCGTATTCACCTATGCCACAGAGCAGATCCTTAAATGGATGATCGGCGAGGCGGAGCTCACCGACGAGAACTGGGATGCCTACTGCGCTCAGTGCGAGAGCATGGACCTCCAGCGCTGCGTGGAGATCTATCAGACGGTCTATGACCGGATGTACAAATGATCCTGACGGGAGCCGCTTCGGCGGCTCCCGACTCTTTCGGAAAAACATTGGAACAATACCATAGAAATCATAAAAAGCGATTGCATTTCGGATTATTTGTGCTACAATATAAATGGTAAAAAGAGCGCCCTTTTGGACGCTTAACTTAAGAAAGGACTGATTCCCATGGCCAAGACAATTATTACCGCTGCTCTGACCGGTGCTGTGACGCCTGCCGGTTATGACGTTCCGGAGACCCCCGCTCAGATCGCCGAGTGCGCTTATGAGTGCTGGAAGGCCGGTGCTGCTGTTGTGCATCTGCATATGCGTGATGACAATGGCGCCGGTGTCATGGATCCCGTGAAGTTCTACGAGACCATCAAGCTCATCCGCGCCCACAAGGACTGCGACGTCATCGTCAACTGCACTTCCTCCGGCGACAACCGCGTCTCCGATGACTCCCCCTATGGCAACGCCATGCGTATGCTGCACCACAAGTATGTTCCCGGTATTGAGATGGGCACCTTCGATGCCTCCTCCTTCAACTGGGGCATCCCCGGCGGCGTGTTCCACAACTCTCCCTCCATGCTGACCGATCTGGGTCATCTGTATCAGGAGAAGGGCATTAAGCCTGAGTTCGAGATCTTTGATTTCGGCGCTCTGCGCGCTGTGGGCATCTATTGGAAGAAGGGCGTCGTTGTGGCTCCTCTGCACTTCCAGTTCTGCATGGGCGTTGTGGGCGGCATGGACGCCACTCCCAATGACACCCAGATCCTCATCACCGAGATGAACCGCCTGATCGCCGAGGGCAAGCTGCCCAAGGAGGTCACCTGGTCCGGTTTCGGCATCGGCAAGGGCCATCTGCCTGTCATGTTCACCTGCATCGCCAACGGCGGCCACGTCCGCGTCGGCATGGAGGACAACGTGGTGTTCGCCCGCAAGGCTGACGGCACCAAGATCATGGCTACCAACCTGATGCTCGTTGAGCGCGCCGCCAACGCGATCCGCGCTTTCGGCAATGAGGTTGCCACTCCCGCTGAAGCTCGTGAGATGCTGGGCCTGAAGCCCCTGGATCACGAGGCTGTCTGCGCAGCTCTGGACGCTGTCAAGGTCGAGGATCTTGAGGCTGCCAAGCAGGCTGTCAAGGACGAGTTCGGCGGCCCCTACTTCGCTGCAGCCGGCATGGGCGGCAAGAAGTAAGAGTTCCCCGTATACAAAAATCCCGCAATGGAGATCTCCATTGCGGGATTTTTTGTCAGGAAATAAAGGGAAGAATAGAGCGGAGCCGGGAAATCAAAATCCCGCCTGCCAGCCCGACGGCCAGCCCCGCACCGATCCCGCAGAGCATCAGAACCGGGAAATAGGCCATCAGCCCGGCAGTCTGCAGGATTACGGCGGCCACAAGGACCTGCCCCAGATTGTGAAATACTCCGCCCAGCGCGGATACGAACATCACCGAGCATCGTTTCCGGGTCAGCAGCATGACCAGGTAGCTCAGGATCCCGCCGGCCAGGGAGTAGAAGAAAGCGTAGGCGTTGCCGAACAGGAACGTCTGCAGCAGGATCTTCAGTCCGCACAGCGCCGCGCCGGGAAGGGGACCCAGAAGATACAGCCCGATCAATACGCTCAGGTTCGCAAGTCCCAGCTTTGCCCCAGGCAGTGTCCCGGACACCGGGATCAGGCTGTCCACCCATGAAAGAACGAAGGCGGCAGCGGCCAGGAGGGCCAGCGTAGTGAGCCGTTTGGCCTTATCTCGTGACGGCATCGACGCCAGCCTCCTTTCCAGTAACGGTCAGTACGATCCTGGCGGGGAGACACACGATCTGCTCACCTGCACTGGAGATGGGGCGGTGATGCTGGCAAATCAGATCCGGGCAGCTTGCGTACTCCACATGGGCGCTGCCGTCGGAGACGACCAGCGTCAGCAAAAAGCCGCCGTAGCCGTCGATGGAGACAATGGTGGGCTGATCGAGGGGATAGACTTCCGTCACCTGTCCGTTGACGGAGACAGAAACGGCAGCGCCTGGGTCTCCCGGCCAGAGCGCCCAGATCAAAAGCGCCAGGATCACGACGCCAAGGATCACCGCCTCCCAGCGGCGGGGCCTCATGGCGCTGCCTCCAAAACGGTCACATCCCGGCCGGATTCGATCTCCAGTTCCGGCGTGACATACATCCCGTCTGCGGTGATCAGGACCATCTGGAACAGATCGCTGTGATTGCTCCAGAACTCCACGGCGGCATCGAACCCCATGACGAACAGCGCGGTGGAAAGCGCGTCCGCCAGGGTGCCGTCCGAGGAGACGATGGTGACGCTTTGGAGATCGGATTCCGCCGGGAAGCCGGTCTTCGGGTCGAGAATGTGGTGGTAGATCCTGCCGTCCTCCTCAAAAAACCGTTCGTAGGCACCGGAGGTGATGGCGTACATGCCGCCGGGGAGCGCCAGGATCCCGGCATATTCATCGCCCCGGTCCGGGTCCTCGATAGCCACGCGCCAGGGGCCGCCCGGCTTTTGTCCCAGAGTACCTACGTTGCCGCCCAAGGAGATCACGGCGCTGTCCACGCCGGCGTCACCCATGACGCTCAGGACGCGCTCCGCCGCATATCCCTTAGCGATTCCGCCCAGGTCCAGCGCCATTCCATCTCCGATTTCCACCGATGCGCCATCCAAAGCCACCCGCTCGTATCCGCATGCAGAAAGCAGATCTGCAAGGAGCCCGGGATCCGGCACATGCTGCGTGTCTGCATGGAAGCCCCAGGCTTCAGAAATCCGGCCGAGGGTGGGATCGTAAGCGCCCGCTGTCAGGCGGGAGGCTTCCAGAGCAGATGCGATGAGCGCACCGGTCTCTTCGGAGACCGCGGCGGAGCCGCTGCGGTTGACGGCGGAGATCTCGCTCCCGCTGTCCGTCACAGAGAGCAGCCGGTCCAACCGGCTCAGTTCGGCCTCCGCAGCGTCCAGCGCGGATCCGGTGGCGGAGGGGGCTCCGTAAGCGGTAAGGGTCATGACCGTGTCCATGGCGAATACGGTCCGGGTCTCGCTTTCGTTCTGCGCGCCGCAGCCGGCAAGCGTGGCAAACAAAAGGAGCAAGGCGGCGATACGTTTCATTGGGTGCCTCCGTTTCCCAGGGAATGAAAAGGGGTGCGCTGCAGCTGCAGCGCACCCTTGGATTCAAAACCGAAGCTGCAATTAGGAGGTAGCAACCAGGCCGCCATCGGGATAGATGGTGGTAGCGGTGACCATGTCGGAAGCAGCGGAGGCCAGGAAGATCGCGGGGCCGACCACGTCGATCTCGTAGCCGATTCTCTGAGCGGGCAGAGCGCCGGCGATGCCGTTGCGGACATTCTCATCGGGGGGCAGCAGACCGACCATCATGGGAGTATAGGTGATGGTGGGGCCGATGGCGTTGACCTGGATGTTGGGACGCAGGTCAGCAGCGAAGGCCTTGGTCAGCATCTCCACAGCACCCTTGGTGGTGTTGTAGGGAACGTTGCCGTTGCCGCCGTTGGCCACAGCACGGATGCCGCGGACGGAGCCGAAGTTGATGATCTTGCCATAGCCCTGGTTGGGGTTGGCCTTGCCGTGCTCGAAATCGCCCTCAGCGACCTTCTCAGCACCCTCGACGTTGTTGGACTTCATCCAGTTGCCGAAGTACTTGCAGGTGAACATCAGGGAAGTGATGTTGGTGTGCAGCATCTTCTCGAAGAAGTCGGTGTCGATCTCCCAGGACCACATCTTCTTGTTGATGCCCTGAGCGTTGACCAGGATGTCGCAGCCGCCGATGCCGTCGGGGCCAGTCACTACGTCAACAGCATTCTTCACGAAGGCCTCGTCACCGGCGTCGCCGGCGATGTACATAACCTTCACGCCGGGAGCGGCAACCTTCTTGATGTCCTCCACAGCAGCCTGCAACTTCTCTTCGCTGCGGGAAGAGATGCAGACGTCGCAGCCATTGGCAGCGTAGCCCTCAGCAATCGCCTTGCCGAAGCCGCCCGCGCCGCCGAAAATCATTGCTTTCTTGCCGGCGATATCAAACATTTTGGTCAGATCGCCAGTATAAACCTTGGGCATGATAAACACTCCTTAAAGTAAAGTTTATTCAGAGCCGGAAAACCGGCAGATGAATCAAATGAAACGCTGTTTCTCAGAAATTATTTCTGGGGAGGCAGCAGGCAGACCAGCATATCGGTGACGGTGTCGCCGGTGTTGGTAACGCTCTTGGGGGTGCCGCCGGCGCACTTGAAGCAGTCGCCCGCATGCAGCACAGTCTCCTGATCCTCGGTCTTGAGGGTCATCTCGCCGGAGAGAATGTAGTAGATGGACTCCAGGGGGTTGGCGCCGTAGTCACAGCCGCCGCCGGGCTGGAAATGGGTGATGCCCATGATCATCTTGGTGCCGTCAACGCCGTTGGGGCCGCCATCGGGATCAAACAGCCGGGTGGGGGTGCAGATGTTGTGACCGGGAGCGGTGTACTCATAGATGGTGCTGCCCTCGGTGCCTTCCTTACGCTGAATTCTGTAATTGGCCATAAGAAACAACTTCCTTTCAATAAATTACCGTGTTGCGAGGTACAACCTCGTACAGGTAATAGTTTAGCACACTGCCTCGGGAAGTGCAAGTGGTTTGGACTTGGAACCTGCGAAATTCTTAAAAAAAGATGCTCCTGGAGCCGGTTTCCCTTCATCCGGCTCCAGCCCACCACCGCTTAGGAATCCATTTCTCAGCCTCGGGTTTCTAAGCTTTTTACAACAGATTAATCACACCGAGGCCTCCAGTTCGCCCGAGGTCATGTTTTTTGAGAAATATCTGTATCCCTGCCGGTTTTTGTGCTATACTGGAGAGGACTTGGAGAAAAAGGGGGATTCACAGATGAAAAAGCATCTGAGCGTTTTTCTGTATGCCATACTGGCCGGCATCTGTATCGGCCTCGGCGGCACGGTATTTCTGCGGCTGAAGGACGCCTTCGTTGGAGGCAACGTGGTGGGCGCACTGCTGTTCACCATTGGCCTGTTTACCATCTGCACCCGGGGGTACAATCTGTTTACCGGAAAGGCCTGCTACATCTTTGACAACAAACCGGATTACCTGCTGACGCTTCTTGTGATCTGGGTGGGGAACCTCTTGGGCTGCATCCTTCTGGCGGTCGTCGAGCGGGCCACCGGGATCTGCGGTGAGAGTGGGATCAACGCTGTGGCCGCGGGCATGGTGGAGGGGAAAATGGCTGCTGGATACGGCAGTCTGTTCCTGCTGGGCGTGATCTGTAATATCCTGATCTATATTGCGGTCAACGGCTATGCCAACGCGCCCCACGATCTGGGCAAATACCTCAGCCTGTTTTTCGGTGTGTCCGTGTTTATCCTCTGCGGAACAGAGCACAGCGTGGCGGATATGTATTACTGGTCCGTGTCCGGGGTGCTGTTCTCCGATCCGCTCCAGAGCTTGCTCCGGATCGTGATCATCAGCCTCGGAAATGTGGCCGGCGGAGTGTGCTTCCCGCTGGTGGAGAAGGCGTTCCGAAAGCTGACGGCGGAAGAATAAAGCGAATCCCGGGACGGATGTCCCG
>JAFUFT010000028.1 GCA_017469795.1 Oscillospiraceae bacterium | reverse complement strand
GAAAACTGGCTGAAACAGGTACAGGAAAGAGAGCCCAACATGTTTGCACACTGGGCCCTCAGTCGATGATATTTGTGATTGATAAGAGCCGTATGAATCGAGAGATTCACGTACGGTTCCGTGAGAGCCTTGGGGTGAAAGCCCCCTTGGCTACTTGACTGGGAGGACGGTTACTCAACTAATGGGTGACCTCCTACCCGATTAAATAATATTAATCTGTGAGCAGCCAGTTGATGAGGTTCTTCGACTTGATTCCCTCAAAACTGGTTTCCAAGCCGGGGTCGAGGGACAGAATCATTTTCTCATAGTTGTCCCGGACCTTTTGCAGCGGCGCCAGTTCGCGTTGGCGCACATCCTCATTGTTCATGGACTCTGTAACTTGAATGTACAGCTTTTCCTCTGCGTTCGAGGCGATGAAATCGATTTCGGCATTCTCGATTTTGCCAATAGCCACATCATAGCCACGGTGCAGAAGTTCAAAATAGACGATATTCTCCAGCACATGGCCGGTATCCCGATCCCGGAAGCCCAGCAGATAATTACGCAGCCCGATATCTGCAATATAGTATTTGCCAAGGGTACGCAGATACTCCTTGCCCTTGATATCAAAACGCTTGACTTCATAGAAAATGTAGGATTCCAGCAGCGCTCCCACATAGGCCTGTACGGTGTGAGTGCTGGGGCCGTTCTTCCGTGCTCCTTCCTCCAGGAGTCCTTCACTCACCAGCGTATTGCCGATCGAGTTAGCGGACACCATGCTTCCGATGTTATCGGCAAGGAACAGGCTGATCTTCCGAAGCAAAACAGGATCTGTGATCTGCCGCTGGCCGCGGCGTTTCTCCCGCTCCAGGATGTCACGCACCACGACCGTGGAGTAGATTCCGTCCAGCAGCGTCAAGGCCCGCTCCTGATCGAGACCCACGTCGGCAATTCCTGGCATGCCGCCGAAACGCAGATAGGCGTCAAGGACATCCCGGAGCTCATAGCGTTCGCCGTTTTGATCAACCGCCTGCTTTTTTGTTCCACCCAGGGCGCTTGCTGTCTCCCGGAGTTGAAAACCGTGGAAATACAGGAATTCCCGAAAAGAAAGCGGCAGCATTTTGATCTCGACGCAGCGGCCCGAAAGGTAGGTAGCGTATTCCGACGAGAGAAGGTAGGCATTAGAGCCTGTAATGTAAATATCGCAGTCAAGGTCAACACGGAACGAATTGACCGCTTCTTCCCATGCGGGAACGCGCTGAAGCTCATCAAAGAAACAATACATGCGCTTTCCGGGGATGGCCATGGCCTTTACATGATTATACAGGCCATCCGAAGTCAGGTTCTTGTACTCGTGAGATTCGAAATTCATCTCTACGATCTGTTCTTTGGGCACGCCGGTATCAATCAGGTGTTGGATCATCAGCTTCAGCAGACTGGACTTTCCGCAGCGTCGTATGCCAGTAACGACCTTGACGGGTTCAGTGTCCTGAAAGGCGATCAGTTTATTCAAATACAGATCTCGATTTTTATAGACGCGAGAAGACATCGCACTCACTCCTTTGCAGTCACAGCATAGCAAAGGAAAAACAAAAAGTCAAGTTCTTGCATTTGATTGCAAATATAATTCATAATTCGACGGTTTTTGCAATGTTTTTCGTGTGAACCATGTGGATGTTATCTATACTAAGCACATAGCACTTCCCATAAGGTTGGGGCATCAACTTTTGCAGGAGGGCTTATAAGACCTCGCTTGCGAGGCATTTCCTGTTGATCGCACAATCACCGAACCCGAGTCTAAGAAGCCTCGAACTTCATTCCAAGAAGTAAGTCACGTCGATTCATTAAAGGACATCTCCCAGACCTGAGCATAGACGTCAAGGGGATAGTCCGTCACGATGCACATGAGGACAAAGGATTCGTAGGGGTTCGCGGGATAGATGCCAAGCATCTGACACCGGGCAAGGATTTTGTTGATCTCGTCGATATACTGAAGATACCGTTCCGCCGGCCAATCCGGCTCCACTGTCTGGGCGTAGATGAAGAACAGCAGGGTGATCAGGTCAAAGCGCTCCACCGGGTGTTTGCCCGTGAGGATCCCGCTGATCCGCTGACGGCTCATCCGGCGGTTCCGGAACAGACTGCCGAAGAGACTGGCGGACATGGCGGTCAGATTATTTTTGCTGTTCACCGGGATACCGCTGCATAGGATCTTTTCCAGATCGGCAGGGCGGATCTCCGCCCTGGTCCAGATCCTGTTCCGGCCCATGGTCTCGGACTCTTCCTGATACATTTCGGCAATGATGTCACGGCATCTGTCGTACAGAGCGGAAAACTCCGCAAAGGCGGTGCTTTCCGCATCAGAGATGGCTTTTTTCGCTCTCAAAAGGGACAGATACCGCAGCAGATTTTCCTCCGAGAGGAGATACAGGGGCGGGGCGCTTGAAAAAGCGTCCCATTTTTTCTGGGAAAAGAGTGCAGGAGGCAAATCCCGGCTCTCGGAAAGAAGCCGGAGGGCGGCGGCGTAGGGGAGCGAGTTCCGGAAACAGTACCAGAAGACAGTCTCCTCCTCGCTCTGAAAATCGAAGTCCTCCTCCTTGAGGACCTTGGTCAGGAATTCGCTGACCTCCTCCACGGTCATTTTCAGGCCGAAGCCCAGGGTAAAAACCGTGCCGCGGCTGGCGCCGGGCTGGGTCAGCCACAGGCGGATCGCAGCGGTTTTCTTCGTGGTGGTGGGCTTGAGGCTGTAGGGGGCGCCGTTGTCGGAGAAGGCCTGACTGATGATCTTCAGATAGGTCTCGTCGGAAACATCGGCAAAGGGAACCGGTATCTCCAGCTTCTCGTAGATATAGCGCTTGAGGTAATCGGGGAAGTAGACGATCTCCATTTCCTTCGCGAGATAATGGAAGATCATGTCCGCGTCCATATCCGCGAATTCCGCCGAGTCGATGATGCGGTTCATATTCGCCGCAGCACGGCGGGTATAATCGAAATCCCGGATAGTTTGATCCGGATCAAAATCCAGCCAGTCGTTCATACTTCCTCCCAGTCGATCTCAAATAGAATCATGGTGATGTTGTCTTCCGCACCCCGCTGAAATGCGAGGGATCTGAGGGCGTTCAGCTTGCCGCGGAGGGAACCGTTCCCCGACAGCACGCTTTCGATCTTCACCGGACTGACAGGGCCGGTCAGCCCGTCGGAACAGAGCAGAAACAGATCTCCCGGCAGATAGTCCGCCCGGTACAGCCGGGGCTCCAGAAGAAACTCCTCCTCCGGGATTCCCAGACACTGGGTGAGCCGTGATCTGCGGGTGACCGGTGAGGTCAACGCGTGATCCGTGGAAAGGGCGGTCAGCGTCCTCCCGCTGTATCGGTAACAGCGGCTGTCACCGAGATTAAAGCCGTGGATGGCCTCCGTGCCGAAGCAAAGCGTGACGACTGTGGTCCCGCAGCCGCCTGCGTGGTTCCGATCCGCGAACTCCAGGATCCTGCGGTTCATCTGCCGGCACAGAGCGGTCTCGTCCGGCTCGGTTCCTGACGCGGCAGCAAACTCCTTTGCCGCCAGAAAGGACGCGGCCTCGCCGTATTTCTCTCCCCCCATCCCATCGAATACCGCGAATGCGGCTTGCGTTCCGGGAGATACAGTCCCCTCAAAGAGGAGAATGTCGCCGTGCACCATGGGTGGGTACGTCCCGGCACAGAAGTAATTGTCCTCATTGCCGGCCCGGACCAGACCGTTTAGACAGCACCCGGCATACCTGATCAGATACATTTTCTTTTCTCCGTTCGTTTGGTATTTGCGGACTTTATTCTTCCGCAACCATACAATAACAGAGCAGGCTGCCTCTCCTGTAACGGCGGGTTTCCGCCGGCCTACTGACCATCTGTGGCCCGGAAGGCAAATCCGGCCCTTGCGGCAAAGGCCTCCGCTTCGGTTCCCGGAGTTCCGCAGATCACCAGCTCTTCGTCGCAGTCTGCGAAGGCGGTGTCGTCAATGGCCGTTACGGAGGAGGGGATCGTGATCTCGGTCAGACCGATGCAGGTGTCGAAGGCTCCGGGCCCGATGGCGGTCACGCTGTCGGGAATGACGGTGGCCGGGCATCCCGCCACCAGCGTGTTGGAGGCGGTTTCGATGACGGCGCTGCAGTAATCCCGGCTATCATAGACCGGGTTGGCCTGGTCCACCGTAATGGTTTTCAGGTTGATGCAGGCGGCAAAGACGCCCTTCCCTACATGGGAGACGTTCCTGCCGATGGTGATGGAGGGCAGGACCCAGCACTGGTCGAACGCGCTGTCCCCGATGGATTCGAGACTGTCCGGCAGATGGAGATCCTTCAGCAGGGTGTTCATTCGGAAGGCGTAGGAGCCGATCCCGGTCACGCCGTCCTCAATGTAAGCCTCGGAAAAGTCCAGATACCGCCAGTCGGGGGCGTGAAGCACTTCATAGTCGTTCATCATGCCGGTACCGGATATGGTCAGGACGCCGTCCTCGGAAAGCGTCCAGGACAGGTCGTTGCCGCAGCTGCCGGAATCGGTGATCTTTGCAGCAGAATGGGAGACGCTGCCGGAGCTGAGACTGGAACCGTTGCCGGAGCGGGCCCCAGACAGGACCCCGGACGCAAGAATGCCAATGATCACGACCAGGACTGCTGCGGTCAGACCGATCAGCAGAGGCTTTTTCCTCTTTTTCCTGCCGGCTTCCTTTCCCGCGATCAGTCTACGTTCCGGCAGCTTCCCCGCGCAAACCAGCAGGTCGTTTTTCAGGGCGGAGAAGCTCTCATACCGGTCGCCCGGTGCGAAGGCGCAGGCCTTCGCGATCACGGCGGCCATGGTTCCGGAGGCGTCCGCGGGCGGAGGGAGCGGATCTCCTCGCATGCGCCTCTGCAGGGAGTCCTCCCGGTCCCGGTAGTAGACCATTCCCGCGTTCGGGTCCGTGAAGGGATCCCGGTTTTTATTCAGCAGCCGGTAGAGCACGATGCCCAGGGAATACTGGTCGGCTCTGGAGTCATATTTTTCGCCGTGGAACACCTCCGGAGACATGTAGGTGAAGCTGCCCTTCACCGAAAGGCTGCCGGTGGTGATTTTCATCTGCCGGGCCAGACCGAAGTCCCCCAGCTTAAAGCTACCGTCCTGGGAGATCATGATGTTTTCGGTTTTGATGTCCCGGTGCAGAATGGAGTGCTTCTCGCATTCCTCCAGGACGTTGCACAGATCCAGTCCCAGCCGGCATACGGTTTGTTCGTCGATCTCGTGCTCTATTTTATAGTCGGCGAAGGGCGTCAGAAGCTCCATCCGGATAAAGAGGGTCCAGGAGAGCGTTCCCTCCTCGTGCACGACGCAGTAATCCTGCAGCCGGACGGCATTGGGGTTGTCCCGCAGGGCTTCCATGGCGTGGATCTCCGCCAGAAGACCCTCCACCAGATTTTCATAGTACCGGATCTGATCCTCCCGGGCCGGAAGTTCGTGGGCCAGGACGGCCGCTTCGGCGCTGTCCTGGGGGATCCGGATGACCTTTACCGCGGCTTTTTCCAAGGCGTCCCCGCTGCGCAGGGCGGCTTCATAGACTTTTCCGTAGGAGCCGATTCCGATCTCCTCCGTGATTTCCCAGCCGGACCAGCTTTCCGGCAGACGGACGTTCTGTTCCATAGCGTTCCCATTCCTTTCCCGTTCCTTTCCCCGTCCATCTTAGCATGCGGAAAAGGGAAAGTAAAGATTACAAACTGGCAGAACGCCTCCTGTATACTGGCATCAGAAAGCGACAGACAAACCCGACACAAAACAAGGAGGAAAACATAATGTTCTGTAAAAATTGCGGAGTTAAAGTCAATGAAGGCGCCTGCTTCTGCCCCCACTGCGGCACAAAGCTGACCGGGACGACCCCGGTGGAAAAAGCCGATCCTGTCATCCAGCCGGTCCTCCCGGAGATTCCCGAGACGCCCTTTCGGAGAGTTTGGGTCATCCCCTGCGACGTTCCCGGTGAAGCCTACCGGCATCCGTTCACGGAAAACCCCGCGTCCCGGTCCATCGCGGCCGCGGCTTCGCTGCTGAGATCCGCCAAGGCGTACAAGGACAGCCAGTTCCCCTACGCCGAGAAGGTGGATCTGCTGGAGCAGGAAGAGAAGGAGATCAACGGATGGCTCAGCGAAAAACGGTTCGGCCTGGCAGGCTGCGCAGCCGTCATGTACCTCTTCTTCTTCGGAATCTTCAAGGCGGCGATCTCCTGCTACACCAGCACCGGGATCCTCGGATCCATGCCCATTACCGGAACCTTCCTGCTTCTGATCTCCCTCTGCTTCCTGATCCCGGCAATCGTTTTCACGGTCCGGTTCCGGAAAAAGACCACAGACAAGGACAAAAAGCTGCAGCGGCTTCAGGAGATCGACCAGGAGATCCGCCGGATCTACGCGGAATTCCAGAGCCAGATCGACAACGCGGCTTCTCCTGTCCGGATCAACGCGATGAACTACGCATGGCTCTTCCCCACGCTGAACGTCAGCGTCTATCAGATCTCTCACATGATCCAGGCACTGGAGTCCGGGCGCGCAGGAACCTTCCAGGAAGCACTGCTGAACTATGACCGGTGCATGCACGAAATCAAGATGGAGAATATGGCCGTGGAAACTGCGGAATACGCCAGAAGATCCGCCGAAGCCGCGGAGCGGACCGCCGAATCTGCGCGGGCTGCCGCTGTTGCCGCCGCCTCCATGAACCTGACCCTCAGCATGGCGTAATCCCGATACGAAAGAACGAACCAAACAGGACAACTTAAGAGGAGGAAAACAAGATGTTCAGAAAGATTTCAGAAAACGTCAGCATCCACAAGCTCGTTAGCGTACTTCTTGCCGCGGCGATCCTTTGCGGGCTTCTGCCGGCTATGTCCACCCAGGCTTTCGCCGCAGACCGGACGGTCTATTATCCCGTGGATTTTTCAGACGATATGCTGCGCTCCGGCGTGGGCCAGAAAATCGCCAAGGACTGCCAGTTTGTGACCGTGGTGACCATGGAGGCCTACATGGCAGGGGCCGTTTCCGACAAGGAAAAGGACACGGTGTACACGGCGGTGAAAAACGCCAACCCCGGCTCGACCTCCGGAAAGCCGAACGCGGAAGTGATCCAGTCTCCCAACTGGGGAAAAACCATCGGCTACGAGAATATGACCTATTCCCTGGAAAACCTGTACCGGGAGATCTCCCGGGGGAACCCTGTCATGATCTACAGAGCGGGTACCTCCACGAAATCCCCGCACTGGTCGGTGGTGTGCGGCTATACCGGCTCTGCGTCAAAGCTGGAGGAGTCCGGTTTCCAGATGGTGAACGTCTCCCACAGCGGCGTGAACCGGACGAACCTGAAATCCTGGAGAAACGGCCGGAAGATCATCGGCTGCAAACGGAGAACATTTGGCGTTGCAATTACTGCTCTCCCGGGGATCCGGTTCTGCGTGGACCATCCGGCCATCGTGCAGGTAAAGGGCGCGACCTTCGGCGCCTTCGGCAGCGTGGTTTCCAACAATAAACTGACGGACGTTACGGTCAGTGTCACGGAAGTATACAGCGGATCTTCGATCTACAGCCAATCCATCGATCCGAAAGCCAAGAGCTGCGATATCCGGAAAAACTTTGACCGCGGCATTACGATGGCAAAGTGGGGAGAAGGGGAATATTATTACACGATCACTGCGGCGGATTCCGCCGGGAACAATGAGACCTATCAGGTGTATTTTACGATCCAGGCATCCTGCCCGGCCGCGGCGCCGGAGGAACCCTGTCTTGCCGGACCGGTGGCCGGCGCCGGAATTGCCGCCGCAGAGCAGACGGAGACCGTGAACGAGGGAACCGAGCCGGAGGAACCCGGCATCATGGAAGCGGGCGCAGAAGTCGCAGCCGCCGCAGCCGCAGCCGCGCAAATTCTGGAGGAAGCCGAGACTGTGACCGAGGAAACCGAGCCGGAAGAACCCGGCATCATGGAAGCGGGCGCAGAAGTCGCAGCCGCCGCAGCCGCAGCCGCGCAAATTCTGGAGGAAGCCGAGACTGTGACGGAGGAAACCGAGCCGGAGGAACCGGGCTTTATGGAGGCAGGCTTCGAAGCTGCAACGCAGATCATGGAAGAAGCGGAAGCCCAGATCGAGCAGAGCGCTCCGGTGGAGATCCTTCTGGACAATGCGATCCTTCCTGCCGGCGCCATCGCTCAGGGCAGCGCTTTTACTGTAAGCGGCGTCCTCTCCTCCGATTGCCCGATCACGGACGTTGCGTTCGCGGTGAACGATGAGAGCGGCAATACCGTATTCCAGGCGGAGGCAAATCCCTGCGGCAGCCGCTTCTCCCTTTACGATCTCGACAGCTGCCTCACATTCTCCAAGCTGGCTTGCGGCACCTATACCTGGACCGTTATCTCAGTCAACGAGACCACCTGCAGCCGCTGGGACGGAAGCTTCAGCGTTGCGGAGACGGACGTGAAGGGAAGCGGCTGCACATACCCTCAGGGAACCCTCTCCAAAGGCAAGACCTTCTCCTGTAAGGGAACCGTCAGTTCCGGCAGCAATATTTCGAACGTGACCATGTCCGTGTATTCCGTGGATGGTGAGGTGCAGTTTGAAGCCTCCGCCGCGCCGGGAGCAAGCACCTTCGATCTGCATGAGTTGGACGATCAGATGACCTTCCGCCTTTTGGACAGCGGCCGGTATATCTACCGGGTGACCGTTACAGACTGCAGTGGCGTTGCGAGAAATGTGATCACCACATCCTTTGCTGTACAGTGATTTCATAGGGTATCGGCCAATTATGCTGGCTTACCGGTTGAAACAGGGCCGCCGCGCAGACTGTGCACGGCGGCCCGCCAACCATCTTGTAAATGCTGCTTTTGCCGAACCCTATGATGGATCGTTTCGATACTGATTCGGCGTCATGCCGTAGCGGGACTTAAAGTTCCGATAAAAGTGGCTCACGTCACTGTACCCCAGATCCATGGCGATCCGCTGCAGCGGAGTGTCCGTGCGGCGCAGCAGGTCCGCTGCCCGGCTGAGGCGAAGGTCCTGCCTGAGCTCGTTGAAGGTCTTTCCGGTCTCCTCTTTAATCACTTTTCCAATGTAGGTGGGGTGATAGTGGAACAGGTCAGACAACTCCTGCAGCGTCACCGTGGCGTAGTGGTACTGGATATACTGGAGGATCGGCAGCAGCTGAGCGTTGGAATGCAACGTATCTGACCCGATTACCACATGATCCTGGTGGTACCGGAGCAGATAGATGAATACGTCAGACATTTTATTGTTCAGTGCCTGTCGGGTGTAGGCAATGGGATGGCTGCACTCAAAGTACATCTCGTACAACAGGTCTTTAACGGCGCCGTCGTTTCCGGCCTGGAACATCAGGTACTGACTGGAGGACTCATTGTTCAGCGTCCGGGAAAAGAAGGAGGAGAGCATATCCTGACCGGTAAACAGACCGAAAAAAGTGTTTTGGAAGGTACTTTTCCGGATTCCGATACTCAGTACGATGGATTCGTCGTCCAGAATCTGAATATAGTGGGAGACCCCTGGGGCCAGGATCACAAAATCACCGACATTGGTATGGATCTCGGAACCGTCCACGATTTGTCTGCAGGTCCCCTTTGCCAGGTAGGAGATCTCATAGTAGCTGTGGCTGTGGATACAGCCCAGATTAAAGCGCATGGACGGCACCACATTCAGGTCGAAGGCGTTGGGAAAAAGCAGCTCTTCGTTGGCTGTGGGAGATGTGTTGTTCTGGAAGATTTCCTGAATGATCGGATCTTTGGGGACCGGATTCTCCAGAATGAACTTTTGAAAATCCTCCACCGTGCGAGGTTGGAAATAGGCACCCCAGCGCCCATCCAGATACAGTGCCTTTGCCTTGTCCATAAAGGGCCCGGATCGCAGCAGATCCGCTTCCACCAGTTCACGATACATCATCAGTCACCTCCTTCTGCATCATAGCACAGATTCGGTGGAAGGACAATAAAATTGTAAAAATACAATATGAATGTGTAAAAAATTGAAAATATTCAATTTTGTGATTGACCATATTCTATCCGGGTGCCGGCTGGTTTTTGTAAAATGAAACCATCAAAAATGAAGGAGGAAATGTTCATGTCAACCATGAAAAAAGTTCTGGCACTTTTAATGGCACTGACTCTGGTTCTCGGTCTGGCCGCCTGCGGCGGCAGCACCGGCAGCGCCGGTGCTCCGACTTCGGACGCAGCTTCTGCGGCAGCATCTGCTGAGGCCGCTGCAGACGAAAACGACGCGGCTCCTGCGGTAAACGCTGATTCCGCCGAGGAGGCAGGTCCTGTGGAAATCGCGGAGCCCGAGGCCGCTGCGCCCAACACCATGGATCTGCCCCTCACTGACGAAGAGGTGGACTTCACCATCCTGGGCCTGTCCAACCCCAACATGAACAGCTACGGCGACCCCAACGACTACAACATCTTCAAGCGCCTGAAGGAGCGGACCAACATCGGCTTTGAATGGACCATGGACACCATGTTCACCATCACCGAGACCCACTCCCTGCTGGTGGCGGCCAACGATCTGCCCGAGATCGTGGGCGGCAACTTCTACGTGGGCGGCGTCGCCTCTGCCATCGACGAGGAAGTGTACTGGGATCTGGCCCCTTATCTGGAGGAGTTCGCGCCGGATTACTACAATCTGATTCAGACCGACGGCATCCGTCAGCAGGTCTACAGCGACGACGGCTACGTCATGTTCTTCAATGAGATTGCCGAGAAGGAGTTCGTTCCCAACAACGGCATTCTGGTTCGCCAGGATATGCTGGACCAGGTCGGTCTGGATGTGCCCGTCACCTATGACGACTACACGGAAGTCCTCAGCGCCTTCAAGAATGAACTCGGCATGGAGGCCCCGTTCTTTGTCACCGATATGGACTACGACGTGTTCTCCGCAGGCTTCGGTATCAGCTCCTCCGGCTTCTGCCTGGATGACGACCGCAACATGGTCTATGGCCCCACCACGGATGAATTTAAGGAGTACCTGAAGCAGTTCCATGAATGGTACGAGGCCGGTTACATCTACAAGGATTTCTACTGCATCCCCTGGGGCGAGGCCAACAACTTCCGGGCCGAGTACATGGGTGCTGACAAGAGCGCCGTGACCTTCTGCTACTGCGAGTTTGCCGGACAGTTTGTCTTTGAAAACGAGGACGCCGAGCTGGTTCCCGGCTACATCCCCCGTCAGACCGAGGATCAGCAGATCCACCTGACCGGCGGCATCGACGCCCAGGTCAAGGACGGCTGGTGTGTCTCCACCAACTGCGACGAGGAGAAGCTGGAACTGTTCTGCCAGTTCATGAACTACCTCTACACCCAGGAGGGCGCGGAGCTCTGCAACTGGGGCATCGAGGGCGAGACCTTTGAGTACAGAGAGGACGGCAGCAAGTGGTATACCGACGAGATCATGAACAACCCCGACAGCATGACCCAGACCCAGGCCATCATCTTCAACTTCATGTATCAGGCTCCCTGCTATGCCGACTACACCAAGTACAACATCTCCACCCTGACCACCTGGAAGGACTTCGCGGACGTCTGGGCGGCAGCCGACAACAAGAACAAGAGGCCCACCATGAGCCTGACCGCCGACGAGGAGAGCGCATACGCCGCGGCTTCCACCGACGTCTCCACCTACATGGATGAGATCGTGATCAAGTTCATGATCGGCGATGCTGACATCGACGCCCAGTGGGATACCTACCTTGATACAATGGATTCCCTCGGCGCGAACGAAATGATCGACATCTACGCTGCTGCTTACGAGCGTTATCAGAACAAGTAAGAACCACTTCATGGGCGGGCAAAGCTGTTTGCCCGCCCATTTTCCAAGGAGGCAGACTATGAGCAAGGAATACAAGATCCACAACGACGGCTACGGCTATCTCTCTGCGGAGTTCCCGGCAGAGTACCCGAATACGCATATCGAGTCTGATATGACGGACACCATGCTGAAACAGAAGATTGACGCGATCCTGAAGACGCTGACCCTGGAGGAGAAGATCGGGATGCTC
Source organism: Oscillospiraceae bacterium (assembly GCA_017469795.1). Classification (GTDB taxonomy): domain Bacteria; phylum Bacillota; class Clostridia; order Oscillospirales; family Oscillospiraceae; genus HGM13006. The sequence goes on along the minus strand of JAFUFT010000028.1, from coordinate 9,913 downwards.
TCCGCAGACGGCATCATGGGCCAGGACACCTCCGCCATGTCCATCGACAAGAGCTACGGCACCGGCTACTGGAAGGGTGCTGCCCGGGTGGGCGTGCCGGTCATGCGGTGCTATGACGGGCCCATGGGCGTCATCGGAAACTCCGGCTTTGAAACCACCCGGCCCTCCAGCGAGATCTCTCTGGCCTGCACTTTTGACCGGGAGATGGCGGAGCGGTACGGCGCCCTGTATGCCCGGGACAACAAGGCCAGCGCCGGCAATATGCAGCTGGGCATCCAGACGGATCTGGTGCGCACGCTTACTACGGGCCGGGCCAGGGATATGTTCGGCGAGGACTGGTACCTGGAGGGGCAACTGGGCAGCGCCATGGCCAAGGGCCTGGAAGATAATAATGTGCTGGCCTGCCTCAAACATGTAGGCGGCATGGGCAACACCGACGAGCAGACTATGATGGAAAATCAGCTCTCCATCTATGAGCAGATCTTCCGGAAGGATAACTCCGCCCACACCGTCATGACCAACTACGGCAGCACCAACGGCCAACAGGCCTGCGCCGACAGCTATGTGCTGAAAGAAGTGTTCCGGAACCAGTGGAACTGGAAGGGTATCGTCCTGACGGACTGGGGCGGAAACTATCAGTTTACCGTGGACAAGGGCGTCACTATGGAGACCCCCTCCGACAGCTTCAACAATCTCGAGGCGGTTAAGAAGGCCCTGAAGGCCGGAACCCTGACGGAAGCGGATATCGACGAGGCTGTAGGCTACAACCTCTATGCCATGGGCAGGATCGGCTATCTGGGTCTGGTTCAGATTAGCCGGGACGGCTCCGCCGCAACGGACCCCAATCCCCCGGAGGCTATCGAGATGGACGAGGTCATGGACGAGACACGGCGCAACGAGATTCTGGATCAGAACAGCCGGGAAGCTCTGAAAATCGCCCAGGCCGGTATGGTGCTCCTGAAAAACGAAGGGGCCGTTCTGCCCCTGCAAAAAGATACGGACGCAGTTCTTTTGGGACCGGGCGCCATCCACACCGTGGCGGGCCATATGCACGAGTGCTCCTTCGGACGGCTCCGTGATCTGGCAGTAGGCCCTGTGGACGCACTGGAAGGTCAGGTAGGTCTTGTGACTGCCTTCCCGGTCTATGATGATCTGGGAACGCCGGTTCCCACAGAATACCTGTTCGCAGACGCCTCGCTGACAGCGCATGGTGTGACTCGGAAAGGCACGGACGGCGACGGCAACGCCGTGGACTGCGTGGATCCGAATATCGACTTTGTGACTGCCTCCGTCACCTATCGCAACGGCCCGGAGGGCAACGCCTTCCCCTACGGAAAAGATGGTGCGGACTACACCTTTACCACCTGGCTCCAGGCGCCAGAGACTGGCGAGTATCTCCTCAAGGTGGAGGCTATGGCCGCAGTCAAGCTGGAGGGCTTTGTCGAGATCGACGGAGAGAAGCAGGAGATCGGCTCTGCCGGCGGCAGGATCGGCAACGGTTTCTTCGGCACCACCGGACCGGTTACGACAAAGACCGGACTGGACGTTCCCACGGGACCCATGGGTTCCGGCATGGTGCCCTTCGGTCCGGTGGATCCGGAGGATGATAACGACGGCGAGGGCTTTGCGCCGCCTCCGGTGATGCCTGAGTTTATGATGAAGCAGCCCGGTGCGGTGTCCTTCCATTTGGAGGCAGGCAAGGTCTATCCCATAACCCTGACCATTAGCGGCCATATCCCGGAGGCGTACGATTACCAGATCGGCAAAAAGGACCTACAGGTCCGTCTGGCCTGGGTGACGCCTTCTCAGAAAGAGAAGAATTACACCGAGGCCATTGAGGCCGCGGGACAGAGCGGGAAAACGGTAGTTCTGTTTGCCCACGAAATCGACAGCCTCGCCCTGGAGGAGCGGCAGCAGAACATGCTGACGGAGGCCATTCGCAGCGCAAAGCAGGCCAGGAACAAAGTGGTCCTGGTGCTCTCCACCGCGCTTCCGGTGGACATTTCAACCTGGGAGAAGGACTGCGACGCGATCCTTGCCGCGTGGCTGCCGGGCCAAACCGGCGGGCAGGCCATTGCAAATGTGCTCACCGGCGCCTGCAACCCCTCCGGCAAGCTCTGCGTTACCTGGCCCCGGAACTTCGAGCAAGATCAGCGGGAGCTGAACCCCAATGGCCGGAAGATCCTGCTGCGGGCCTCTCATCCGGCCTCCAACGTTCCCACGGAGATCCGGGAGGGCCTGTTCAGCGGCTACCGGTGGTATGACGCCACGGGAAGAGAAGATCAGGTGCTCTATCCCTTCGGATACGGCCTGAGTTATGCGAGCTTTGACCAGTCCGTCGCGGAGGTTTCTCCCACATCCGAGCCCGGCGAAAACGAGGGACTGGACGTGACGGTCCGGGTGAAGAATACCGGTTCCGTGCCCGGCTCCGAAGTGGTGCAACTCTACATCGAAGCCCCGGAAAAGGGAATGGTTCCCGGTGCGGTCTATGATCCCATGCAGGTAGCCAAATCCTTCCGCTATGTAGATGCAGAGGGAAATGTAACGGAGGACATGCGGCAGGCGGCATACTTCCCGGCTATTGACGGCGTGCAGTTTGCTGCCAAACAGCTCTGCGGCTTTGCCAAGACCCGGGAGCTGCAGCCCGGCGAGGAAGCGGAAGTGACCATCCACGTTTCCCAGCGGTCCCTGTCCTACTGGGATGCAGCCCAGAAGGAGTACACGGTCCGAAAGGACGGCACAAAGGACAAATGGGTCACGGTGTATGGAACCCGTACCTTCCGCTTGGGAACAGGTGCGGAAATCACCGCCGAGATCGCACCGCAGGATGCCGCAGGGCTGCGGATCGAAGCCCCGGAGCAGGTATCCGCGGGCAGCCGGTTTGCCGTCACCGTGACCGCAGATACGAACACCATCGGCGTGCGGCTTCTGGACGCACAGGGGGAGAACCTCCCGGTTTACGACCTCGTGATCGCGCGGACAGAGAGCCTTTCTCGCTGGGAATTCCAGACTGCCCTGCAAACAGATGGACGCAATACGATCCAGGCCGCCCGAAAGACCTGGGCCGGATGGGAAAAGCCTGCGGCAAAAGCGTCTGTGCTCGTGGCACAGACAGAGCCGGAGATTATCGACTTCAAACCGGTAAACGAGGTGGTCCGGGCCGGACAGACGGCTGAATTTGTCGCAGTGGTCAACACCATAGACGCTGAAGTAGCGCTCACAGATGAGCATGATGACCGGATTCCCGCAACGGTGGCTCGGAAGGATCTCCGACCGGACGGAAATGTGGAACTCCGGCTGGAAGCCGTTTGCAATGCGCCGGAGATCGGGAAGATTGTGGTTGCGGAAGTTGGCGCGCGTAAACTCAGAACAGCGGTATCTGTACTTTAGGCATTCTCGTTACGGATAATATGACGAAGAACTACCGTTATCTCAGTAGATGAACGGTAGTTCTTCTTTTGTAAAAACGGATGTTTGGGCAGAAAATATTTTTGGAGTGCCCCTTCGTGCTGAATTATGAAGCTGGCGATTCTTCCGGTACTGGTGAGAGAATCCCACACCTATCACATGGGAGAAAAGAACGAATTTGCCGAGGGCGGCTGCCGCTCCTGAATCGAGAATCTGAGGGATGGCGCTGTATTCGGCTACGAGTATTCGGACTTCAGAACAGAGGCTGGCGCCTGACATTGATCCTGTAGGAAAAATGTGGTCACCACATCCTTTGCTGTACAATAAGGAACGAGAGAACCTGCCGGAAGATTGAAAACCATGAGCCGGAATGGTATAATCGTCTTGTGAAATCGGAATCTAACAGGGAGAGGTTTCCAATGCAGACATCGGAAAGTTTCAGACTGAGCGCCGTTCTATCCCTTTCAGGGGGACTGCAGGATGCGTACACGTACAACATCAGGGGGAATGTGTTTGCCAATGCGCAAACAGGCAATGTGGTTCTGATGAGCCAGAATCTTATGATGGGAAACTGGCACAGCAGCCTTCACTATATGCTCCCGCTGATCTCCTTTGCCATGGGGATTTTTATTACGGAGCGGATCGAAAACAGATGTAAAAGCTTCAGGGTCCACTGGAGGCAGATCGTCCTTATTATCGAGATCCTGCTGCTTGGACTGGTTGGTTTTCTGCCGGATGATCCGGCCTGCAGCATGATCGCGAATATGCTGGTTTCCTTTACCTGTGCCATGCAGGTTCAGACCTTCCGAAAGGTGCACGGATACGGATATGCAAGTACGATGTGCATCGGGAATCTGCGGAGCGGAATAGAGAGCCTGTCTCACTACATGAGGAATAAAGATCAGGTATCTCTGAATAAAGCACTCCATTTCTTCGGAATCATCCTGTTCTTTGCAGTTGGCGCCGGCGTAGGCGGTATTCTGTCGGGCATCATGGGGATCAGAACGATTTGGGTGTCGTCTCTGCTTTTGGCAGTGGTTGCCATGATGATGATCCGGGAAAGCACCTGAGTCACGGCCAACAGGATGAACCCTCCCTGGACAGCTTTTTCGGGACGATGAGGCAGTATTGATCTGAATAGTGACAAAACAGGATAACAGCTCCGCCGAGAGCTGTTATCCTGTTTTTGATAGAGATCGCAGGCGCCTCAGCCCAGACCCACATCCAAGGCCATCATCAGCACGAAACCAATGGCGAAGCTCACGGTTCCGATGTTCATGTGAGTTCCCTCGGACATCTCCGGAATCAGTTCCTCCACTACCACGTAGAACATCGCCCCGGCGGCGAAGCTCAGGAAATAGGGCATCACCGGCAGGAAGAAGCCTGCGGCCAGGATCGTCAGAAGGGCGCCGACAGGCTCCACCGCCCCGGACAGCACCCCGTAAAGGAAGGTCTTCGGCTTCGGCATCCCCTCCGCCAGCAGCGGCATAGAGACGATGGCCCCTTCCGGGAAATTCTGAATGGCGATTCCGAGGGACAAAACCAGGGCGCTCGTCAGGGAGATCTCACTGCGGCCGTAGAGCCAGCCCGCAAAGACAACGCCCACCGCCATTCCCTCCGGAATGTTGTGGATCGTCACCGCCAGGATCAGTTTCGTGGTGCGGCGCAGTCCGCTCTTTGGTCCCTCCTCACTCTGGTCCAGATGGATATGGGGCACGATGAGATCCAGAAGCAGCAGGAAGAACATGCCCAGAAGAAATCCTGCCGCTGCAGGAACAAACGCCCATCGACCCAGCGAGTTCTCCTGTTCCAGGGCAGGGAGGATCAGACTGAAAAAGGAAGCCGAGACCATGATGCCCGAGGCAAAGCCGGTAAGCATCTTCCTTACCCGGAGACGCATTTCCCCGCGCAGAAAGAATACGCACGCGGCACCGAGACTTGTCCCCAAAAGCGGAAGCAGGATTCCCTCCAATACGTTAATGATCACAGGATGCCTCGCCTTTCCCGCTGAAGGTGATCTGTACGATCACCATCTTCACCAGACTGTCGCAAAAGTGGATCATCAGCTTGTGGAAAGGGTTGACCTTCGGATAGATGTCCCGATAGCCCCGCATATAGCTTTTGGTGCGGACAGAGGCAAAGTCTTGGCTCCAGTTCTCCAGCTGCTTCGGTTCGTCCAGAGAGAACAGGGCGCTGACGTCCGAGATCCCGGCCCCCTTGAGCCAGGTCTTGGTCATCATCCTGGCGCCGCGCCTGTTGCAGCAGTCAAAGGCCAGCACTCCGCCGGGGAATCGGGCTGCCATCTTCCGCAGCAGTGCCCGGACTGCCTCCGTCTCAAAGTAGTAAAACACCCCGGAGGCAAAGAATACCGCCCCGCCGGAGGCGTCGATCTCGTCCATCCAGCTTTCATCGTTCAGGTCAAAGGCAAGATTTTTCTCCCGTTCGCCCGGAGGCAGAAGGTCGTTCCTCAGGCTGATCACGTCGGGCATATCGATGTTGTAGCCCAGGCATTTGCCGTTGTCCACCTTGGAGAAGGTGTCATCCAGACCGCAGCCCAGGTTGACTACCGCGGCGCACGGGTGCTGACGCAGATAGTCCCGCACCTCCCAAGCCAGGTCGTACTGCCGCTGGGCCACCTCCAGGGCACCGAACAGTCCCGCCTGAGATTCCATCAGCTTTCGTTTTTCCGAAAAATCGTAGTCCAGCATACTGCAGATCCGATCCGCCGACGGGTCGGAAAACAGTTCCGGATAGTGTTCCGAGCAGATCATCCTGCCGAACAGCGGAATGATCAGGGTCTCCTGAACAGAGTTTTTTTCAATGTGATATTTCATGGCTGCTTCACCTCGCTGCGTATTTTGCATTGCCGGATTCCAGAAATTCGGTGACTTCCCGGTAAAACCGCTCCGGGTACATCATCACAAGCTCCGCATGCTCCAGACCTTTAAACTCGCGCAGGACCGTCTGGGGATAAGCGCTGCGGACGTAGGCGATGTCATGTTCCTTCTCCCGGGCCTTTTTCTCGTGTTCGCCGTACCAGTATTCAATTTTCGTGCCCACCGCCGGCACCGGATCGGGCATGGAGTAGTTGTCCGTGGACCAGAACACATGGTAAATAGTTTTCGCGGAGAAGTGCTTTCGGTAAAAGTCCCGGAGCCTTCGATAGTGCTCCTGGGGATCCTCGCCCTCCGGCGTCCAGCGCTCCGGCGGGTAGGCCAGCTTCATCAGGGGGAGAAAACGAGTCCCCAGCATGACCATGATCCAGTCCTTGACAGAGATCAGCCGGCACAGAAGCTTCGGGTAGGGGTACGGGGTGATCCCGCCGTCGATGACCGCCTTTTCTACCGGCAGATCCTCAGTGGCCAGAAACCGGATCACAATGGCCCCGCCCATGGACACGCCGTACATGGCGTCAACACGGCGGATGTCCTGTTCCCGGAGGTATCCGGCGGCGTCTTTTACGGTTTTTTCGATGGAGACAAACTCCGTGCCCAGTTCATCATGACCGTCCGTCATGAAGAGATACACGTGGTAATCCCGGGCCATCGCCTCCGCGGAGGCCTGAAACGCCCACCAGGGCTCTGCGGCGCACTGGAACATCACGAAGATTTGCTCCCGGTCTGTTCCGAATTCGTATACTTTCATCGCAATCTTCCTCATCGTGGGTTAGCGCTAACTAATCAGCGGACATAAAAAACGCATTGCCTCCGCAATACATTCCGCCTGTTACAGGTATTGTAGCATAGACTAACTCAAATTTCCACTGGAGTTTTCGCTTTTTTCAGAGTGACATTTCCTGCTTTTTTTCAAAACAGAATTGACAATTTCGACATATTAGAATATACTGACCATACGGTTATTTATGTCTAATTAAGACTTTACAGGAGGAACAGATCATGAATATTTACGGAAAGCTCGCGCTGTTTCTCGGAGGCACCCTGTTTGGCTCCGCCGGATTCAAGCTGCTTGGCTCCAAGGACGCCAAAAAGGTCTATACCCACACCACTGCCGCCGCTCTGCGCTGTAAGGACGAGATCATGAAGCAGGTGGAGCTGGCGCAGGAGAATTGTGCGGACATCCTCGCTGACGCCAAGGCCATCAATGAGGCCCGGGCTGCCGAGGAAGAGGCGGCCTATATTGAGGATGCCGCGCCCGCAGAGGGCTGAAGAAACGGTTTGGGGCCGCTCCGGCGGCCCCTTGCGTCGTTTGGAGGACATTGATGAAATTTCAAATTATGCATGAAGCGCCCGGCATGCTCCGGCTCCGGGCCGTTCAGTGCTGTATGACCATAGATCAGGCAGACCTGCTGGAGGAATATATTCGCCGGATCCCGGGGGTGGACACCGTCGCCGTCCATGAACGGACAAGCGGCGTGGTGATTCACTATCACGGCGGAAAAGACCTGCTGGTGTCCCACCTTGCCTCCTTTTCCTTTGAAAGCGCCTCGGAGGAGATCCAGATCATCGGCCATACAAGCCGGGAGCTGAACCGGGAATACAAGGAAAAGATCGTTTTCCATGTGATCAAGCGGTATCTGAAGCGGCTGTACCTGCCTGCGCCGATCCGCTATGCGCTGCATGCGGTCCGGGCTGTTCCCTACGTATACCGGGCTTTGCGCTGCCTGTGGCGGCGGGAGATTTCTGTGGATTTGCTGGACGGGGTGGCCATCGGCGTCAGCCTGCTGACCGGAGACTTTGAGACGGCGGGCTCTGTCATGTTCCTGCTTCGGCTGGGGGACTATCTGGACCAGTGGACCCACAAGAAGTCCATCGACGATCTGGCGAAGCGCATGAGCCTCAGCGTGGACCAGGTCTGGCTCCGAACGGAAGATGGCCAGGATCTTCTCCTGCCCATCGGCCAGGTCCGTGCAGGGGATCGGATCGTGGTGGATGCCGGGAGCCTGATCCCCCTGGACGGGGAGATCGTCGAGGGAGACGTGACGGTGAATCAGGCGTCTTTGACCGGAGAATCCGTGCCGGTGGAGCGGCATCCGGGCGCCTCGGTTTTCGCCGGAACCGTGCTCGAAGAGGGCCGCTGTGTAATCCGCGTCAAGCAGGCTGCAGGCAGGAACAAGTACGATCAGATCGTCCGGATGATCGAGGACAGCCAGAAGCTCAGTTCCCAGACCGAGACGAGGGCTGCAAACCTGGCAGACCGGCTGGTGCCCTGGTGTCTGGGCGGTTCCGCCCTTACCTATCTGCTGACCCGAAACCTGACCCGGGCGGTCTCTGTGCTGATGGTGGATTTCTCCTGCGCGCTGAAGCTGGCCATGCCCCTGTCGGTGCTCTCGGCCATGGGGGAGGCGAGCGCCTACCACGTTACCGTCAAGGGCGGAAAGTACATGGAGCGAATCTCCGAGGCCGAGACTATCATTTTCGATAAAACCGGGACGCTGACCCATGCCTGTCCCAGAGTGGTGGATGTGATCCCCTTCGGCGGCAACGAGAAGGATGAGATGCTCCGGGTGGCCGCCTGCCTGGAGGAACACTTCCCTCATTCCATGGCCAACGCCGTGGTTCGGGCCGCCAAGGAGCGGGGATTGGATCACGCGGAAATGCACTCCCGGGTGGAGTACATCGTGGCCCACGGCATCGCCTCCTCCATCGGGGAGGAGCGGGCGGTTATCGGCAGCTACCACTTTGTGTTCGAGGATGAAGGTGTGTCTGTCGATCCGTCGGAGCAGGCCAGGTTTGACGCGCTGCCGCCTGAGTATTCCCAGCTGTACCTGGCCATCGGCGGCAGACTCTCCGCCGTGATCTGCATCGCCGATCCTCTGCGGAGGGAGGCGAAGGACGTGGTGCGGAAGCTCCACAATGCAGGCTTTTCCCGGGTGGTCATGCTCACCGGAGACAGCCTGCGCACCGCTACGGCCATTGCAGCGGAGGTGGGGGTGGACGACTTCCGGGCGGAGGTGCTGCCGGAGGACAAGGCCGCGTTTATTCAAAGCGAGCAGGAGGCCGGCCGCACCGTGGTCATGATTGGCGACGGCATCAACGACGCTCCGGCGCTGAGCTATGCGGATGTGGGCGTTGCAATCGGCTCCGGAGCCGCCATCGCCCGGGAAGTGGCGGACGTGACCATATCCGCTGAGGACCTCATGGAGCTGGTGTACTTAAAGCGGCTGTCAGATGCCCTGATGGCTCGCATCCGCCGGAATTACCGGTTTGTTATGGGCTTTAACGGGGGCCTCATTGCCCTCGGCGCCCTTGGGGTGCTGGTTCCCGCGACTTCCGCGCTGCTGCACAACGGTTCCACCCTGCTGATCAGCCTGGGGAGCATGACGAAGCTGCTGAAATAGTTTGTCAGATCCGGAACGAGAAGGGCCTCCATGCTTATGCACGGAGGCCCTTCTCGTTCAGCCCCACATGTGCGCCCGGCGAGCGCACGTTCTATAGGGTGAAAGTCCCGAACGCGCCCGGCAGTGGGAAGCGTTAGCCAAAGGCAAAGGTGTCCATCGCGAGGTGGAATCTGAAGGAAGCCGGATTTGGAGAGTTGAAAGGTCTCT
>JAFUFT010000027.1 GCA_017469795.1 Oscillospiraceae bacterium | reverse complement strand
AGGTTTCTGCCATGAAAATTGTTACGTCTTATGCAGTGGAAATAAAACATCCTGGAGATAAGTTCTGGGAAACCGTAAAAGAATATCGTGCGGCAGAAGCCTTCTTTGCTGATGTTGCCAATAAAGAGTGGGATAAGATTAAGGATGCTACATCTCATGATAAACTCCTTATTGTAGAAAGCCTTACGCACAAAACAAAGAATCGTGCAGTTGTCCCTTATGACTTCGACATCTCATTTTTCAATATGCCCAGCTATTTGCGCAGAGCAGCTATCATGGATGGCGTTGGCCGTGTTTCCAGTTACAGGAGCAATCTCGAAAACTGGGAGGCTTCCAGCAAGAAAGGAAATCCGCCTGTGCTTTCAAAATGCGCAGATGCAATGCCTTGCTTCTATCGGGGGAATACATACAACGATACGGAAGATCCCACCATACTGGAAGTCAAACTCTATAACGGCAAGGCCTGGGATTGGCAGAAGATCAAGGTAAAGAAAACCGACGTACAGTACATCAAAGCACATTGCGCTCAGAAGGAAAAGAGCGCACCAACGTTGGAGTATAAGCATGGCAAGATGTTCCTTCGCTTTGCTTTTACGGAAAAGATTAAGCTATACGACACACCTGTCATAGAGCAAACGGTTTGCGCTGTAGACCTGGGTATAAACACCGGCGCCACGTGTTCTATTCTTCGTGCAGATGGTACTATCCTTGCTCGGAAGTTTATCGACTTCCCCTGTGACAAAGACTATCTGGATAAAGCACTGGGACGTGTGAAACGGTGTTCCAGAGAAAACAGTCCTGTAAATTCCGGTGCGCAGTGGAAGTTTGCAAAACGTATCAATGAACAGATGTCCTATAAGATTTCTGCTGCCATTGTAGACTTTGCTGTCTTGTATAGCTGTGACGCCATTATCTTCGAATACTTGGACGCCAAGGGCAAGAAGAGAGGGCGCAGCAAAGAAAAACTCGCATGGTGGCGTCACGGCGCCATTCAAAGGGCGGCAGAGATAAAAGCCCACCAGAACGCCATGCATGTCTATCATGTAAACGCATGGAATACCAGCCGGCTGGCGTTTGATGGAAGCGGCTCTGTCATCCGTGGAAAGAAAGCAGGTTTCAAGGCAAATACCATGTGCAAATTCCAGAATGGAAAAACCTATAACTGTGACCTCAATGCCAGCTATAACATCGGCGCACGGTATTTTGTTCGAGAAATACTTAAAACCCTCCCTGCAAAGGCGAGGTCCCAGGTCGAGGCAAAAGTCCCCGGCTGTGGGCGCAGAACCCAATGTGTTTATGCAACGCTCATGGAACTCCATACGGCATTGCTCCTTATGGACAAAACGAAACGAGCGGCTGCATAAATGCAAAGTTGTTGTTCCGGTGACTGACTCTTACGTGGAAAGTGGTGTCTCACACACCATGATCTAAGTTTGAGCCGTATCATTGGAAGGGCATTCTTCCTTAAATAAATTAGGGGGAAGCCCCGTCCATATCGCTTGCGATTGGGCGGGGAGGTTCACAATCGCCACAGCCCGGAGGTGCTGGAGACAGTATTCTGCCGCCTGATCGCTGAGCCCGAAGAGAATTATGATCTGATCCGCCAGGACCCAGACAACCCCGGAGATCATCGCCGCCATGAGAAGCGTGATGAGCATGGTCTGCCGCACCCCGATCCGGACCCGTTCGAGCTTTCGGGCACCGATGTTCTGACCGGTGTAGGTGGCAAGGGCAGTCTGGAAAGAGGAGCAGGGCAGGTTCAGATACATCTCGATCCGTTGGCCAACGGTGAAAGAGGCTGTCATTGCCTGTCCAAATCCGTTGACCGCCCGCTGGATCAGAGTCATACCCATGGATGCAACCACCATCTGCAGCGTGATGGGAAAGCCGACGCGGACTGTGGTCGCGATCATCTTTCCGTCCCAACGATAGTCCCGGAAGGTGAAGCGGAAAACCGGATACTTCCGTGTCATATAGAGGTAGGCCGCCAGGAAGGACACCACCTGGGAAATCACGGTGGCAGCTGCTGCGCCCGCCACGCCCCAGTGAAACCACGCCACAAATATCAGGTCCAGCACAATATTCAGGACTGAGGTGATCAGCAGGAAGTAAAGCGTAGCGGCGCTGTCGCCTACGGCCCGGAGGACGGAGGCGAAAATATTGTATCCGAACTGGAATACCAACCCAATGGCGTAGATCCGAAAATAAATCAGAGTAAGCTCCAGGTAGCTCTCCTGGACGTTCACGAGATAGACGAACGCAGGCCTGGCGACCAGAATCCCCAGCAGCGAGGCGCCGACCCCCAGGAGCATCAAAAAAAGGATGCCGGCGGCAGCGTTGTTCCGGACCTGCTTCTGATCGCCCGCGCCATAGAACTGCGCCACGATCACGCCGTTTCCCGCAGACAGACCCATGGCCACGGCCAGGAACATAAACGTGAGGCTGCCGGTGGTTCCGACAGCGGAGAGCGCGGCTTCTCCGGAGAAATTTCCTACCACAATGGCGTCTACAGTGTTGTAGAGCTGCTGCAATAAGGCCCCGGCCAGAACCGGCAGCACGAAGCGCAGGATCAGCTTCCACGGAGCACCCTCTGTCATTGCCTTGTGATACATTACGTTGCCTCCCTAACTCTCGTCCCATCTCCCGAATGTGCATGAACGGGCGACTTGTTAATTATAACATTTTTGCCGAAAGATCGAAAGAGGAAAAGAGCCCGCAGCAGGGCGCAGCGCGGCAAAACAGCCTTCAAATATTCATTTCTTTAGTGAACGAAAAATAGTATTGACAAATTGGTATGAAAGCTATATAATGCGGACAATAGAAACCGTTGAAGCGGAAGTAAAGGCGATCAATCCCCCACAGAGAGTCCGGGCTGGTGGAATCCGGGCGGTACGAGGATCGTCATAATGGGCCGCTGAGGGTGCGAGGAACGGCTTTGCTCAGTATTCGCAACGCGGGGCGCGCGTTACAGCGCCGGGGATATGCTGGTATCCTGAAAAGCGCATGGCTTAGGCTGTGAATCAAGGTGGCACCGCGGGTTTTCCCGTCCTTGACAGAATTACTGTCGGGGACGGGTTTTTTCGTCCCCAAAGGAGGAACGATCATGTATCCAACCATTGAAGAGGCGAAGGCGTTTGCTGCCTCGGGAGTCTACCGGCGGATTCCGGTCAGCATGGAGCTGTTCGCCGACGGCTTCACGCCGATTGAGGTCATTCGAACCCTGCGCGCAGCCAGTAAGCACTGCTTCCTTCTGGAAAGCGCTGAGGATTCCGTGCAGCTGGGCCGGTATTCCTTTCTGGGCTATGCGCCATCCCTGGAGATGACCTGCTCCGGCGGCCGGCTCCGTATCACTTATGACCCGGAGTCGGAGGACGCCCGTACGGAGGAACAGACTGTCGCGCACCCCGGCGATGCCATCCGAAGAATCATCCGGGAATACCAGAGCCCGAAAATCCCGGGGCTGCCGCCCTTCACGGGTGGACTGGTGGGGTATTTCTCGTTTGAGTATCTGCAGTATGCGGAACCCTCCCTCAGAGAAACCGCCCCGGGAGGCGGAGACTTCCTGGATGTGGACCTGATGCTCTTTGACCGGCTTCTGGTCTTTGACAATTACCGGCAGAAGCTGATCCTCATAGCCGGAGCGGACACATCGGATCTGGAAAGTGGGTACCGCAAAGCCGAGACGGCCCTCCGGGAGATGGCGGAGCTGCTTCGATCCGGGGCTAAGGCGGCGTTCCGTCCGCTGCAGCTGGAAACGCCGCTGGAGCTGGCCTTTTCCAAGGAGCGGTTCGTCCAAATGGTGGATCGGGCCAGACATTATATCCACGAAGGGGACATCTTCCAGGTGGTGCTGTCCAATCCCATGGAAGCCGAGGCCCGCGGAAATCTGCTGGATGTGTACCGTGTCCTCCGGACCACGAATCCCTCTCCCTACATGTTTTATTTCACCAGCGACAGCATTGAAGTGGCGGGCGCTTCCCCGGAGACGCTCGTAAAGCTGGTAGACGGAACGCTGCACACTTTCCCTCTGGCGGGAACACGGCCACGGGGCCGGACGCCGGAGGAGGACAAAAGGCTGGAGCGGGAGCTGCTGGCAGACGAAAAAGAGCTTGCCGAGCACAATATGCTGGTGGACCTGGGACGGAACGATCTGGGAAAGATCAGCAAGCTTAGTTCTGTCAAGGTGGAGAAGTATCAATCCATCGAGCGGTTTTCTCATGTGATGCACATTGGGTCCACGGTTTCCGGAGAGATCCGGCAGGATCGGGACGCAGTGGACGCGGTGGACGCGATCCTGCCGGCGGGGACTCTGTCCGGTGCCCCGAAGCTCCGGGCCTGTGAGATCATTCAGGAACTGGAGGGCAGACCCCGAGGGGTCTACGGCGGCGCCATCGGATATCTGGACCTGACCGGGAATCTGGATGTGTGTATCTCGATTCGGCTGGCCTACAAGAAGGGAAAGCGGCTGTGCGTTCAGTCCGGCGCCGGCATCGTGGCCGACAGCGTCCCGGAAAGTGAGTATGCGGAGTGCCGCAACAAAGCAAAGGCCGTGGTGCAGGCCATCGAAACGGCGGAAGGAGGGATTCTGTGATCCTGCTCATCGACAACTACGACAGCTTCGTCTACAACCTCTATCAGCTTATCGGCGCATACCGGCAGGATATCACGGTGATACGAAACCGGGAGATCACGGTAGCGGAGATCCGCGCTATGGATCCGGAGGCCATCTTCCTCTCTCCAGGTCCAGGAAGGCCGGAGGATTCCGGCGTCTGTCTGGACGTGATCCGGGAACTGGGACCGGAGTACCCGATCTTCGGTGTATGCCTTGGCCATCAGGCCATCTGCCGCGCCTACGGAGGTACCGTCACCTATGCCAGGGAGCTGATGCATGGCAAAGCGTCTATCGTATATCCGGAACCGGAGAGCCGTCTGATGTCCTGCATGGACGTGCCGTTCAAGGCGGCACGGTATCATTCCCTGGCCGTCCCGGAGGCAGAGCTTCCCGCCTCCCTGAAGGTGACGGCCCGGACTATGGACGGGGAGGTTATGGCCGTGGAGCATCGGAAATATCCCGTGTTTGGCGTCCAGTTCCACCCGGAATCGGTGCTGACGCCCCACGGCGGAGATATCATCAAACAGTTTTTCAACTTGATCGGAGGGAAAGAGCATGATTAAAGAAGCAATTGTCAAGATCGTAAACAAGGGCGACCTCACCTATGAGGAGGCCTATACCGTCATGAACGAGATCATGAGCGGCGAAACCACTGCCACCCAGAACGCTGCCTTTTTGGCTGCGCTGTCCACCAAGAGCGCGAGAGCGGAGACTACCGACGAGATCGCCGGCTGCGCCGCTGCCATGCGGGATCACGCCACAAAAGTGGATACCGGGGATATGGAGGTGCTGGAGATCGTTGGCACCGGAGGCGACAACGCAGGTTCCTTCAATATCTCCACCACCTCGGCTCTGGTCTGCGCCGCAGGCGGCGTGAAGGTGGCAAAGCACGGGAACCGGGCCGCATCCTCTCTCTCCGGCACCGCCGACTGCCTGGAGGCCCTGGGAGTCAATATCGACCAGAGTCCGGAAAAATGCCTGGAACTGCTGGAAGAGGTGGGTATGTGCTTCTTCTTTGCCCAGAAGTATCACACGTCCATGAAATACGTGGGATCCATCCGGCGGGAGCTGGGTTTCCGCACCGTATTCAATATCCTCGGCCCCCTGACCAACCCCTGCAGTCCGTCGATCCAGCTTCTGGGCGTCTATGACGACTATCTGGTGGAGCCGCTGGCCAAGGTGCTGATGGGGCTGGGAGTCAAGCGGGGCATGGTGGTCTACGGGCAGGAAAAGCTGGATGAGATCTCCATGAGCGCGCCCACCACCGTCTGCGAGTTTCAGAACGGCTGGTACAAGACCTATACAGTCACGCCGGAGCGCTTCGGGCTTGCCTTCTGCGAAAAGTCCGATCTGGTGGGCGGAACCCCGGCGGAAAACGCGGAGATCACCCGGAACATCCTTTCCGGCAGGGATCAGGGACCCAAGCGCGGTGCGGTGCTGATGAACGCCGGAGCAGGTCTGTATCTTGCGGGCAAGGCGGAGAGCTGGGAGGAAGGCGTGTCTATGGCGGCGGAGCTGATTGATTCCGGGAAGGCCGCTGAAACCTTGGAAAAGCTGATCGCGGTGAGCAACATATGAACATTTTGGAGGAGCTTGCTGCCCACGCACGGATGCGGGCGGCAGAGGAGAAGCGGCGGGTCCCTCTGGAGGAAATGCGGGAGCAGGCGCAGAGGCTGCAATGCGCGGAACGGAGTCCCTTTGAGGCGGCGCTGAAAAAGCCGGGCCTTTCCTTCATCTGCGAGGTGAAGCGGGCGTCGCCGTCAAAAGGCCTGATCGCGCCGGAGTTTCCCTATCTGGATATCGCTCGGGATTATGAAGCGGCAGGGGCAGACTGCATTTCCTGTCTGACGGAGCCGAAATGGTTCCTTGGTTCAGACGATATCTTCCGGGAGATCAGGGCTTCCGTCTCCATGCCCATGCTCCGGAAGGACTTCACCGTGGATGAATATCAGATCTATCAGGCGAAAACCATGGGGGCCGACGCGGTGCTGCTGATCTGCGCCATTCTGGACACGGGGACCGTTGCCCGTTATCTGGAACTGTGCAGGGTCCTGGGGCTTGCGGCGCTGGTGGAAGCCCACAACGAAACGGAAATTGCCTCGGCTGTGTCCGCAGGAGCCCGCATCATCGGCGTCAACAACCGGAATCTGAAGGACTTTACCGTGGACTTCTCCAATGCAGCCCGGCTCCGGGACCGGATTCCTCCCGAATGTCTGTATGTGGCGGAGAGCGGCGTGAAGGGACCGGAGGATGTTGCCGCGCTTCGGAGCATCGGGGCGGATGCCGCCCTGATCGGGGAAACGCTGATGCGATCCGAGGATAAGGGTGCGATGCTTGCGGCCATGCGGGAGGCGGCGGGATGACCAGAATCAAAATCTGCGGACTGACGCGGCCGTGCGATATCGAATATGTCAACAGGGCAAAGCCTGATCTCTGCGGGTTTATCATTGGCGTGCCGAAAAGCCGCCGGAATGTGTCTCCGGAGACGGTCCGCACTCTGCGGGCATCCCTGGATCCCGCCATCCTTCCGGTGGGGGTATTTGTCAATGCGCCGGTGGAGCAGATCACAGCGCTGGTCCGGGACGGAACCCTGTCCGTGGTGCAGCTTCATGGGCAGGAGGATGAACGCTATATCACCGCCCTGCGGCAGACGATTTCCGTGCCAATCGTTCAGGCATTTTCTGTCCGCACAGAGGCGGATGTGGCCGCTGCGGAAAAAAGCTCCGCAGACCATATCCTGCTGGACCACGGCAGCGGCGGCACGGGAACGGCCTTTGACTGGTCTTTGCTGGAAGGCATTTCCCGGCCCTATATCCTGGCGGGGGGACTGAACCCGGAAAACCTGCCGGAAGCGGTCAGGCGGCTCCGGCCCTGGGCGGTGGATCTGTCAAGCGGTGTGGAGACAGACGGAAAAAAGGACCCCGGCAAGATCTTTGCAGCGGTCCAGACGGTAAAAAACATCAATATGGAGGAACAGTCATGAGCAAAGGACGATTTGGTCCCTACGGCGGACAGTACGCCCCGGAGACCATGATGGCGGCCCTGGAGGAATTGGAGACAGCTTACGAACATTTTAAAAATGACCCTGAATTTCAGAAGGAACTGGATTACCTCCTGCGGGAATATGCCGGGCGGCCCTCTCTGCTTTACTATGCGGAGAAAATGACGAAAGATCTGGGCGGCGCAAAGATCTACCTGAAGCGGGAGGATCTGAACCACACCGGCGCCCACAAGATCAACAACGCGCTGGGCCAGGTCCTGCTGGCGAAAAAGATGGGGAAGACCCGGGTCATCGCCGAGACCGGGGCCGGGCAGCATGGGGTGGCCACCGCCACCGCTGCGGCGCTCCTCAATATGGAGTGCGAGGTGTTTATGGGCGAGGAGGACACAAAGCGCCAGGCGCTGAACGTGTTCCGCATGGAGCTGCTGGGAGCGAAGGTCCACCCGGTCATGAGCGGTACCCGGACTCTGAAGGACGCGGTGAACGAGACCATGCGGGAGTGGGTTACCCGGATTGCAGATACCCACTATGTCATCGGATCCTGCATGGGCCCCCATCCGTTCCCGATCATTGTCCGTGATTTTCAAAAGATCATCGGAGAAGAGATCAAGGCGCAGCTTCTGGAAAAAGAGGGGAAGCTCCCGGACGCTGTTCTGGCCTGTGTGGGCGGAGGCTCCAACGCCATCGGCGCATTCTATGATTTTATCGGAGATGAGAGCGTGCGCCTTGTGGGCTGCGAGGCAGCCGGCAGGGGAGTGGATACCTATGAGACGGCAGCTACCGTGGCTACCGGCCGAGCCGGTATTTTCCACGGCATGAAGTCGCTGTTCTGCCAGGACGAATACGGGCAGATCGCCCCGGTGTATTCCATCTCCGCGGGACTGGATTATCCCGGTATCGGTCCGGAGCATGCATATCTTGCTCTGGAGAAGCGGGCCGAATATGTTCCCGTTACGGATGATGAGGCGGTGGAGGCCTTCGGATATCTTGCCCGGACAGAGGGGATCATTCCGGCGGTGGAGAGCGCCCACGCTGTGGCCTATGCCATGAAGCTGGCCCCGACGATGGGAAAGGATCAGGTCCTGGTCATCAATCTCTCCGGCCGGGGGGACAAGGACGTGGCGGCAATCGCCAGATACAAAGGGGTGGAGCTCTATGAATAGAATAACGGCGGCATTTCAGAATGGGAAAGCGTTTATCCCGTTTCTCACCGGCGGCGATCCGGACATTGAGACCACGGAGCGACTGATCGAAGCTATGGCGGATGCCGGAGCGGACATCATCGAGATCGGCGTGCCCTTCTCCGATCCCATTGCCGAGGGTGTGGTGATCCAGGAGGCATCTCAGAGAGCGTTGGCTGTGGGCTGTACCGTGGATCAGCTGTTTGATATGGTAGCCCGGCTGCGGGGGAACGGTGTGAATATCCCGCTGATCTTCATGGGGTACGGAAATTCCGTCTATGGCTATGGCGCAGAGAAGTTTATGGCACGCTGTAAAGAGACAGGGGTGGACGGCCTGATCCTTCCGGATGTGCCCTTTGAGGAGCGGGAGGAGTTTGCGGATCTTCTGGAAGCGTATGGAGTTACCCAAATCTCCATGGTGGCGCCTACCTCCAGGGACCGGGCCAGGGCCATCGCCCGGGAGGCCCGGGGGTTCCTGTACTGTGTGTCCTCTCTTGGCGTCACTGGAGTGCGAACCTCCATTTCGGATCAGATTGGGGAGATTATCGCCCTTGCCAGGGAGGAATCTGACACGCCGTGTGCCATCGGCTTTGGCGTCTCAACCCCGGAGCAGGCCAGGGATATGGCGAAGATAGCCGACGGAGTTATTGTCGGCAGTGCCATTGTCAGGCAGATTGCGGAATACGGAAGAAACAGCGTCCCCATTGTAGCTGAATATGTCAAAACAATGAAGCAGGCTGTGCTTTCGCAAGGGAAATGAAACCCAGGTGAAAAGACGCAGCAGGAATTGAGTGAACCTCCCCGTCCATATCGCTTGCGATTGGGCGGGGAGGTTCACATCGTAGGCGTAAAGGCCGTAGGAGGTCAGGCAGGAGAAGTAGGTGACCAGCAGCGCCGACATGCCGGAGACGATCAGGCTGTTGACAAGGCCGGACCGCACGGGGATGTTGGCGTCATTCATGACGTTCTCAAAGTTCCGGATCAGCGAGGTGCCGGGCAGGGCGGAAAAGCCCTTCTGGATTTCGAAGTGGTTCCGGGTGGCGTTGACGATCAGGATGTAGAAGAAGAACAGGCACATGAACGCCAGAATGATCAGGAGAATATAGGCGATGACCGTGCGGGCATAGCTGGGTTTTGCTTCCTTGTTTCTCATTTCGCCGCACCTCTCTTTCTGGCGGAGCGTCTGGCTTGGCGGTCTGTGTTGTCGCTGTTAAGGGCGAAGTAGATCACCACACACAGGACTGCGCAGAGGATGAACAGCACCACGGAGACTGCGCCGGCCATAATTTGATTCAATGGTGATGAAAGAGATTTTAAAAAGATAACGGTGAATAGCTGCCTCGGATTGGAAAAAAGCCCTTGATCTTCGATGTATGTTATGCAGTGATTGACGTTTTCCATTCAGTTGGGTATAATGGTATCAGGAAAAAAAGATATGTATACCACCCAGCAGAAAGAGCGACTTGTGAAGTGGGGTAAAGATCATGCCATATTCGATAGATGAACTGCGAGAAATTATCAATCCAATTGCTGCGGCCCATGGAGTAAAGAGTGTCTCCTTGTTCGGCTCCTACTCCAAGGGAACAGCGGACGAATCTAGTGATGTCGACCTGAAGATTGAAAAGGGCGACCTCCGGTCCCTTTTCCAGCTCTCTGCGTTTCGTCTGGCCGTTGAGGATGCGCTAAAGCTTGACGTTGATCTGTTGACTACTGAGTCCAATGATTCTGAGTTTCTTCAAATGATTTCCGGAGATGAGGTGATGCTTTATCAATCTTCGAGATAAGGTTATCCTGACGAAGATAATCTCTTATTGTGATCGAATTGAGCAGTATTTGGACCGATATGATAACCAGTACGCTTCATTTGCAGAGGACTACCTGTTCCAGGATGGATGCTGTATGTGTGTGGTCCAGATCGGAGAATTAGTCGCCCAGCTTTCTGATGAATCCAAAGCAAAGGATCTGTCCATTCCATGGCGGGCTATTAAGGACACGCGCAATTTCTATGTGCACGCCTATGGATCTATAGATTTGGAGATGGTCTGGGCTACGATTACAGAGGACATCCCGGCGCTTAGAAGTGCCTTGGTAAAAATGATAGGCGGCAACGGAACCGATGCCTGAGCATCCGATGTTATATTTTGCCCGAACATAGCAGCCCCCGGGACGGTGATTGAATTCTCACCATCCCGGGGGGTTGATGTGCGCCCGGCGAGCGCACGTTCTATAGGGTGAAAGTCCCGAACGCGCCCGGCAGTGGGAAGCGTTAGCCAAAGGCAAAGGTGTCCATCGCGAGGTGGAATCTGAAGGAAGCCGGATTTGGAGAGTTGAAAGGTCT
>JAFUFT010000058.1 GCA_017469795.1 Oscillospiraceae bacterium | reverse complement strand
TTACATAAAAAAGTTAGAAGAATTTCAATTCCGTAATTCAAATCCACCCTCCCTGACCCTTTTTGCTCTTCTTTACAGGCGCAAAGAAAAGCGATTTGTACACTGATGGTTTAACCCTGAAAACGAAAAAATCGGGCTCCGGAGAAGCCTCTCGACCGCTCCGAAGCCCGATTTTGCTGTATTTTGCCCGTTTTTTGCCCAAAATGCAAGAAAAAACCTCTCTTGTCCTGGTAGACAAAAGAGGTTTCTTTGATGGCGGAGGCGGTGGGATTCGAACCCACGAGCCCGAAAGGGCTACCTGATTTCGAGTGTTGTTTATCTTTGGCAGATTCATGGTTGGAGCAGGTCAGTTCCGGCAGCTTTGTGAGGAGCCGAAAACCAAGGCGCCGCGAGGGTTTGCGGACGTTCCGACCCGTTTCGGCCAGAGGCGATTTGAACCGCCCCAGAGTTCAAATAAAACCGCGTTCTTGCGTAAAAAGCCGCCGTTCTTGCGCGTTTGCAAGAAGTCAGGCAAGAAAATACATGCCCTGTCAGCGTCGATGGAGCGCCCTTTCGGACCGAAAAATGGAAAGGAGCTTCGTCATGACATACGATGCAAAGGAACTCGCGCAATACCCGGACATCATGAACAAGGAGCAGCTGCGCAAGGTCTGCCATATCAGCAAGCGGACGGCGCACTATCTGCTGCAGTTCAATCTGATCCCCCACGTCTGCACCGGGAAGAAAACCCGCTGCTACGCCATCAAGAAACGCGACGTCATCGACTTTAGTGTTTTTCCTCTCTTGCAGGAGCGGTCTCATGCCGCAGGGCGCTTTTCTCCCGCTCCGAGAGATAGGGATCGTTCTCCAGCCTTGCCTCGAATTCGCTCTCCAGAAGCTCTCGGAGCTTCGGATGGTCCTCGATGATGTCGTAGGCTGTTTTCTTTTTCTTCCGCAGATCGGTCAGCACCGCAGTGCAGGCGGCGCACTGCTTTTTCAGCTCCGCCATCCGCTGGGGATCGGTGCAGTTTCTCTGCTTATTGCGGACCTTGTTCCGCGTGGCGCTCACCTCGTCGATCTCCGTATTGATGCGGGCAATAAAGGCCTGCAGATCCTGCGGCGTTTCCAAATGCTCCCGACACACCAGCGTCACCTCGGCGGTGTAGCGATCCAGACGGCGGCAGGCCTCCCGGCACTCCGCCGACAGGGGCTGCTGGTATTCCTTCTCGTACATGGGCGCGATGCCCAGCACAATAGCCACGGCGCGGAAGAAGCTGACGTAGCCGGTGATGCGCGGCGCCTTGAAGTAAAAGTCCCGCTTGCGGTAGTAGGCCTCCGTAGGCGGGTTGGCTCTGGCGTAGTCTCTGGAATAG
Organism: Oscillospiraceae bacterium; assembly: GCA_017469795.1. Lineage (GTDB taxonomy): Bacteria > Bacillota > Clostridia > Oscillospirales > Oscillospiraceae > HGM13006. The sequence goes on along the minus strand of JAFUFT010000058.1, from coordinate 5,054 downwards.
GGCTTGAGGAACGCGTTGTATGAACGCTGAAACAGCAGAAAGAGAGATGATGAAATTGAAAAACCAAACCGTTGATTTAGGCCTGACCGGGTATGACGAGCTGTTTATGTCCGGCCAGGAGAGGGCGGACAGCCGCAAGCCGAAGGTGGAGGAAATCCCACTGGCGGAGCTGACGCCCTTCAAGAAACACCCCTTCAAGGTGAAGAACGACGCGGAGATGGCCGATCTGATGAAGAGTATCGCCGACGCCGGCGTGCTGTCCCCCGCGCTGGCGCGGCCCAAGGAGGGCGGCGGGTATGAGCTGATTTCCGGCCACCGGCGTCTGGCGGCGTGCAAGACGCTGGGGATGGACACCATGCCGGTGATCGTCCGCAGGCTCACGGACGAAGAGGCCATTATTACGATGGTGGACAGCAACCTGCAGAGGGAGCACATTCTGCCGTCGGAAAAGGCCTTCGCGTACAAGATGAAAATGGAGGCGCTCAAAAGCCAGGGGAAACGAACAGATCTAACTTCGTACCAAGTTGGTACAAAGTTTGACGCTGCAAGTGAAATTGGGAAAGGCGGTAACGACAGCAGAATCCAAGTATTCCGCTATATCCGCCTCACGAACCTTATCCCCGAAATCCTCCAGATGGTGGACGACGGAAGGATTGCCCTGACTCCGGCGGTAGAGCTGTCGTATCTGCAGCCGTCCGAGCAGGAAGCGCTCTTCTCTATTATGGACTGCGACGAGGTGACGCCGTCGCTGTCCCAGGCTCAGCGTTTGCGGCGCATGAGCGAGAATCAGACGCTTACCGACACGGCTGCCATGCAGCTAATGTCCGAAGTCAAGGGCAATCAGGTGGAATATGTCAAGGTGCCGGCGGACTCGCTCCGCAGCTATTTCCGACCGGACACCTCTATGAAACAGATGACCGAGACGCTTGTCAAGGCTATGGAGTTTTACAACAAACATTTGGAGCGTCAGCGCCGGGAGCGCGACGCCCGCTGAAAGGAGTTTTTACAATGAAAACCAATTTTGATCTTAACCGCCTTACCGAAGGCAGAAAACAGGAGCTTGACCGCATGGTAGCAGATTTTTCTGAAGAAGGATGTCTTTTTGTTGAGGATCTTTTCATTGAATTTCTCATCGACGCCGATGAGGGTGTTGACCGCAGCTGCGACAAGCTGGCGGTCACTTTCGATGACGAGCTCGGGCACGAACTTGTTTTCGTTCTTTCTCAGGAAGAGGTCCACTATGTTATCGGAGCCATTACCGAAAAGCTCAATAATATTGAAAGCGACAGCGTTACGCCCTTCGGCGATGATGAAGCCGAAGATGGTACGGTCAGACTCACTCCGGTGAATACCAAAAAGGAGCTGGATATGCTTCTCGCTCATATGCTTGGCGACGACGGAGGGGGTGGTTTCGGTGACGAAGACTGAGCTGCAGGCCATGTATGAGGTGATGTTCACGGACTACCCCGACATCGTGAACGTTGCCCAGGTCCAGTCCATGCTGAAGATCAGCCGCCATCTGGCCTATGAACTGATCGGCGACGGTTATATCCCCGGCATGAAGATTGGAAACGCCTACCGCGTTCCGAAGATCAACGTGATCCGCTACGCGCTCTCGGCTGGAAATCCCCAGCCGGCGGCGTAATCCGTGACACGGATTTGAACTGAAATGACACATTGGACGGGCGCCTAAGTAGGCCCTATAATGAATACGGTCCGAAAGGGTGCCCGTTCATACGCTGTCAGCAAAAGGAGGTATTGATGAATGATAGCGGGACACCTGCAAATCAAAAACGACTACTATTATATGGTCCTGAGCTATTTGGACGCCAACGGTAAACGAAAGCAGCCTTGGTTTCCAACGGGACTGCCAATCAAAAACAACAAAAAGCGCGCGGAAAAGATGCTGTTGGAGCTGCGTCAGACCTATGTTCCCCCTGCCGAGCACAAGTCAAACGGAGAGTTGTCCGCCGACATGCTCTTCGCCGACTATATGGAGCTGTGGCTGGAGGTCGTTCGCAATTCGATTGAGATTACAACCTTCTCCTCCTATACCCAGATGGTAAAAGGGAAGATCGTGCCGTACTTTCGGAAAACCGGCGTCAAGCTGGGTGAGCTTCAGGCCAGGCATATTCAGAGCTTCTATCTGTACGAGCTAAAAACCGTATGCCCCAACACGGTCATCCATGAGCACGCAAATATTCACAAGGCTCTGAAATATGCCGTCAAAATGGACCTCATTCCGTACAATCCCGCCGACAAGGTGGAACGGCCGAAGAAGCAGAAGTATATCGCGGATTACTACCGTCTGGAGGAGCTGGAGCAGCTCTTTGAGGCGACGAAGGATCACCCCTATTCTCTGCTGATCCAGATCACCGCGTTCTATGGACTGCGGCGCAGCGAGGCCCTGGGCCTGAGATGGGACGCCATCGACTTTGAGCGCAATACCATCACCATCAGACACATCGTAACAAATGCCAAGATCGACGGCAAGTGTGAGATCGTCTGTGCGGATCGCGCAAAAACCAAATCCAGTCTGCGCTCTCTTCCTCTGGTCGCCAACATCCGAGAAAAGCTGCTGGCCTTGAAGGAGCAGCAAAAGGAGAACAAGCGGATTTGCGGCAACTGCTACAACCGTGAATATGACGGCTACGTGTTTGTGGACGCCATGGGAAACATTTTCAATCCCCGTAATCTGAGCAGCAATTTCAACAAGCTGCTGAAAATGAAAGGCCTGCGGCATATCCGCTTCCACGATCTCCGGCACAGCTGCGCCTCGCTCCTGCTGGCCAACGATGTGCCCATGAAACAGATCCAGGAATGGCTGGGCCACAGCGACATCAGCACCACGGCGAACATCTACAGCCACTTGGATTATAAGTCCAAGCTTACGTCTGCAAACGTCATGGGCAATGTTCTGACCTTGCCGGAAACCGAGACCGTCGGATGGCGGACATGATTTCTTGCCGAAAATCATGTGCAGCAATGGCAGATTAGCAAAAAGAAAAGCCCAGTCATATGGGCGCAAAGCCTTGATATGACTGGGTTTTTTGGCGGAGAGTTAGGGATTCGAACCCTAGAGACCTTTCGGTCTACGGCATTTCGAGTGCCGCACCTTCGACCACTCGGACAACTCTCCGTGTATCTGAAGTGTTTTCCGTGCGCTGAGAAAATGCAAGAAAAACACGCAAGAACGATATGAAATTTTGAAATTCGATCCCGCGAAAACCCTTATATAGCAAGGATTTTCAGCGGAGAAAACAGCCAGAGACGCCGCGCATTTCGAGTCAGGCCCGTTATGACCACTTCGATACACCTCCGTATCGATCAGCCGGACGGAAATCCGTGTGCCGCGTCGCCATTTAAGATACATGATTTTATCAGGTTTGTCAAGCAGAACGAATCGATTCCGGCAGTCCGCCTTTAGACGGAAGCGCAGTATTCCGCAAGCAATTCATTTGTGATTGTTTGAATTCGTTCTGTGATCTCACGCATCTCGTCCGGCGTTACCTTCATCACACTGCGGTCATATGTCAGGAATCCGTTGGTCTCGTCTTCTACATCAGATACCTGTGTGTAGATCGCGCCGGAGAGTCCCTCCTCAAGCATAGGAAGAATATGAGTCAGATACAGTTCCTGCAGTGCGGAGACAAACGAAGCGTGATCTTCAAAATCCCGATAACCGTAATTCTTATCCAGACTTGCGCAGTGGGACCGAATCTTCAGAGAATACCCGCCGAATTCGGAAAGCAACTGTGGAAGCGGCTTGTTGCCGAGTTTAAGTTTGCTGAAATAAATGTGCCGGCTGTCCACATCGCTTTTCTCCTGGTGAAACCAACCGGAGGTTGCGTCGATCCATCGGCTCGGATCCATGTCCTTAAGAAGATCGTACATCTGATCGGCGCAGAACTGCCCCCACCCCTCGTTAAAGATCGTCCACAGGCAGATGGATGGATGGTTTTCCAGCAGCGTTACCGTATCTGCCATGGCTTGGGTGAAATTCCGGCGCGTTTCCGGATCCCGGTGAAGGTTCCGGTCCGGGTGCTTCTGGAGGCCGATCGTCGGAAGGACCGTATCCCGGATATATCTGTATTTGCCGCAGTTGACCATATCCTGAAACACGATCATCCCCAGCCGGTCACAGTCATAGTAAAACTGCTGCGGTTCAACTTTGATATGTTTCCGGAGCGTATTGAACCCTAAAGACTTCATGGCGAGGATATCCTGCTCAAAGGCCTCCGGTACGGCGGGCGTATAGAGACCGTCGCTCCAATATCCCTGATCCAGCAATCCGTGGAAGAAAAAGGGTTTTCCGTTTAGAAAAAGCCGCTTCTTTCCGCGGACGGTTCCGACCGACAAATCCCGGAGTGCAAAATAGGATTCCACGTGATCTTCCCCGCAAGTGACGGAAAAGTGATACAGATACGGCTGTTCCGGCGTCCAGAAAACCGGATCGTCGATTGAAAATACAGCGCTCCCCTGCTCCATCCGGTATTCCTGTCCTCCCAGTGTCACGATCCCTTCGGCAGAACCCGCAACAGTGATCGTGACCTGGTTTCCGTGCGTTTGGACCCGCAGTCCCTGTATATGGTCCTCCGGAACCGGCTCCAGCCACACGGTCTGCCAGATCCCCGAGACAGGGGTATACCACATCCCTCCCCGTTTGATTTTCTGCTTGCCCCACGGGTATTTGGGGGAGATATCGTTGATTACACGCACTTGAAGGTCATTATTCCCATCCCGGATGAAATCTGTGATATCTGCGGAAAACGGCAGATAACCGTTTTCGTGGGTACAGACTGCCTTTTGGTTGACGAGTATTTCCGCATGGCGGCTGACCGCTCCGAAATGCAGCAGGATCCGCTTCCGGTTCCACTCCGCCGGAAGCGTGAACGATCTCCGGTAAATCATCTCCCGATCGTAAACGGAGAACCCATCCAATCCGGACAGCAGGCTTTCCGGGCAAAATGGAACCAAGATAGTACCCTTTATGTCGCCGCACCGGAAATCCCACGTCCCGTTCAGGCAGAGCCAACGATCCCGGCGCATTTGGG
>JAFUFT010000026.1 GCA_017469795.1 Oscillospiraceae bacterium | reverse complement strand
TCAGAAGAGGACAGAGAATCGTAACCTCTTTTACCATATCGCGCGCAGGTCGGCGCTATGCGGCGGCCTTTTTGTGCTGCCATTTCTCTACCTGCGAATTTTTTTAATTTTTTTGCTTGACTTTTTATTTGCAGGCTTGACGCAATATACTATGTGTGATATGGTATATCGTGTAAGGAGGTGTACTATGGATATACAGCTCAAACGGGGCATCCTGGAGGTCTGCGTGCTGTCAGCGCTCCTGTCGGCGGATTCCTACGGCTACCAGATCATCAAGGATGTCTCCCCCTACCTGACCATATCAGAGTCGACGCTGTACCCCATTCTCCGGCGGCTGGAGAGCGCGGGATGTCTGACCACATATTCCATGGAACACAGCAGCCGCCTGCGGAAATACTACAGTATTACCCCGCAGGGTGTGGCGCGGATTCAGGAATTCCTGACAGAATGGAAGTCCGTGATGGAGCTCTATTCCTATATCAAAGGAGAGTATGATCGTGAACAGGCTTGAATTCATCAACGCGCTGGGAGGCCGGTTGGAGCAGCTTCCCAAGGAAGAGGTTCAGAAGGTTCTGGACTATTATGTGGAGTCCATCAATGACCGCATGGAGGACGGCATGTCCGAGGAGGAGGTCATCGAGTCCTTCGGAGATCTGGACAGGTTGGCGGCGGAAATTCTGGTGGAGCAGGGGTATCTGGCGCCCCCGGCAGCCCCGGTCATCGTGCCGGAGCCGGACGCAGGGCTGACGGAAGTTCCCGCAGCGGCGGGACAAAAGAAGCGGCTTCCCGTCTGGGCCATCGTGCTGCTGATCCTGGGCAGTCCCATCTGGCTGAGTCTGGGCGTTGCGGTGGCAGCGGTGGGTCTGTCGATCTACATCGTGGTACTGGCGCTGCTAGTTGCCCTCTGGTGCATTGCCGTTTCCTTCACAGCGGCCGGCGCGGCAGGAGCGGTGCTGAGCTTTCTGGCGCCGGTCACCCCGGATACGCTGGCCTTCCGGCTGCTGGCCTGCGGCGTCTGCTTGGTTCTGGCGGGGATCGGCGTTCTGCTGTTGCCGGCCTGCCGGGGCATTTCCGGCGGCTTCGGCCGTCTGCACCGCCGCCTCTGGGATAAGATCCGCGGCAGAAAGGAGGCCATGGCATGAAACGGTTTACAAAAGTGTGCCTGGTGCTGGGCATTGTTCTGCTGGTGGCCGGCGCGGCCGCGGCGGGAGCGAGCTATCTCCTTGGCGTGGAGCAGGACATCCGGGCGGCCATGAACCCGCCGGAGCTGGAGCGCCGGGAGATCACGATCCCCGGGGCAGAGCTGGGGCGGCTGGAGATCAGTCTGAGTTCCGACGATGTGCTGGTGGAGCCCTCCTCCGATGGGAACGCCCATATCCGGTATCCGGTGTCCGAAGAGTGCGAATATGATTTCCAGACGGACAAAGGGATGATCGGGGGAATGGACAAGTGCGTCTTCCGGGCGGAGGAGAAGGCGGCAAGGAACGGGTTCCACTTTGATTTCTCCCGGATCAGCTGGCCTGCGGTGCGGATCGCCCTGCCGTCGGAGTATGCCGGAGAGTTGAAGATCGAGACGGTTTCCGGGGAACTGGCTGTCAGAGGGATCACCGCGGGCAGCAGCAGTTTTGCCAGCACCAGCGGCGACATGCTGCTGTCGGAGTTGGGGATCAGCGGACGCATGGATATTTCCTGCACCTCCGGAGAAGTGACAATGGAAAACGTGCAGGCGGCGTCGGACTGCGTGGTCAAGACCATCAGCGGCGACATCCGGGTCACCGGCGATACCTTCTCCCGGTATCAGGCGTCCACCACCTCCGGCGAGATCCGGGTGTCGGAGATCGCCTCCGCAGACTGGATGCATCTGCAGACCATCTCTGGGGACGTGACCGTCCGGAGCAGCACCGTCGCCGAGCTGGAGTGCAAGACCATCTCCGGGGACATCACCGTGCGGGACGATGACCGGATCGGACAGTATCAGTGCGCCACAACCTCCGGGGATGTGACGACGGATTCGCCGTAATCACGCCTTTGGGCCGGGTGAGATCATTCATCCGGCCCGCTTTTTTTCAAAAAATTCAGAAAAAAACGACCGTGTTTATACTCCGTTCACAAAATGCTGATACACTACAGATATCAATATCGATTCCTTTCTGAAAGGAAGCTTTTATATGCATCGACTGCAATCGTTTTTTGCCGGACGCAACGGGTCCGACGCGCTGTCCAAGACCACCAGCATCGTGGCCTGTCTGCTGCTGATCCTGTCCATGTTTTTTCGCGGCGTAGTGAGCAGTATCCTGTGGGCGCTGGCGTTTTTGTTTCTGGCGCTGAGCTACTTCCGGATGTTCAGCCGGAACATCTGGAAGCGCCGGGAGGAAAACCAGAAGTTCCTGGCCCGGACAGCTCCCATCGCCCGGAAGTGGAGACAGTGGAAGCTGCGCTGGCGGCAGCGGAACCTCTACGCGTTCTTCAAATGTCCCCAGTGCGGCACCGTGCTGCGGGTCCCCAAGGGGAAGGGAAAAGTCCGGGTCACCTGTAAATCCTGCGGCAACGTCATCGAGAGGAGCACCTGATGTTCGGATATCTCACGGCCGACCGCTCCCGGATGGATGAGGAGCAGCTCCGGCGATATACCGGATGCTACTGCGGCTTGTGCCGGAGCCTTCAGAAGCGGCACGGGCTCAAGGGCCGGATGACGCTGACCTATGATATGACGTTTCTGGTGCTGGTGCTCTCGAGCCTGTATGAACCGGAGGAGACGGCGGGGATGAACCGGTGTCCGGTGCATCCGCTGAAAAAGCGGCCCTGGTTTTCCACGGAATTTACGGATTATGCCGCCGACCTCAACCTGCTGCTGGCCTGGTGGAACCTGCTGGATGACTGGGTGGATGAGCGAAAGCATCCCCAGTGGATGCTGTACAAGGCCCTCTCCGGCCGCTGTGAACGGCTGGAGCTCCAGTATCCCAGACAGTCCGCCGCCATCCGGCATCAGCTTGAGGCACTGCGGCGGTATGAAGCCGGGGAGGAGGCCAGTCCGGACCGGGCGGCCGACTGCTTCGGAACGCTGATGGGGGAGCTCTTCGCGGTGAAAGAGAATGACCACTGGACTCCGGTGCTCCGCCAGATGGGCCAGGGCCTGGGGCGGTTTATCTATATCATGGACGCCTGCATCGACTTTGAGGAGGACCGGCGGAAGGGCCGGCACAATCCGCTCCTGGCGCTGGACTGTGGAGACCGGGACCGGGAAGGGGACGAGGCGCTGCTTCGCATGCTGCTCTCCGAGGGGACAGAGGCCTTTGAGCGGCTGCCGCTGGAGCAGGATCTGGGCCTGATGCGGAACATCCTGTATTCCGGCGTGTGGCAAAAGTACAATCAGGCGTTTTCCCGCCGCCGTGCGAGAGGAAATGAAGAGGAAAAGGAGACAAATCCATGACGGATCCCTATGCGGTCCTTGGGGTGTCGCGGGACGCCTCAGAGGACGAGATCAAATCCGCATACAGGAAACTGGCCAAGCAGTATCATCCGGATCTGCACCCCGGCGACGAGGAATGCGCCCGGAAAATGAATGAGATCAACGCCGCCTACGACGCCATCAAGAATCCCCAGCCCCAGCAGTCCTACGGCGGCTACAGCGGTGGCCAGACCCAGGGCCAGAGCGGCTATTACGATCCCTTCGGGTTCGGGTTTGATCCCTTTGGCTACGCCTACCAGGAGCGGCAGCAGTACAACACGCAGTATGAGACCCGGGATTCCGTGGACATCCAGTCTGCCCTGCACTACATCAACGCCGGAGCCTATGGGGAGGCGCTGCACGTGCTTTCCACGATCCCCCAGGGGGATCGGGACGCCAAATGGTACTACTGCAGCGCACGGGCCAACTACGGCCAGGGCAACCGGGTCACCGCCATGGAGCATATCCGGCGTGCAGTGCAGATGGAGCCGGACAATCCGGACTATCAGCGTTTTTACCAGATCATGCAGTCCGGCGGCCGGGCCTATACCAATACCGGGACCCGGTACGGCTTCTCCGCCGGAGGGAATTACTGCTATCCCATGTGCATGGCCTGGTGCCTGTGCAACGCCTGCTGCGGCGGGAATTACTTCTTCTGTATCTGACCGGCAGCCTGCCGCCGTCCTTCGGGACGGCGGTTTTTTCGTGCCAGGGGATAAACAGAACATCGGAGCGTCATCCTGTAGTTGTAAATAGTACGAAGTCTTGATAAAATGGGATCAGAAATCCTGAATCTAAAGGAGGATCGCTATGAATCACAGATACAAGAAGATGCTGACGCCGATCCGGGTACGGAATATTGTCATCCGGACCCGCATGGGTATGAGCAAATGCAATTCCCAGGAACAGCAGGGACCGGAGAACTATCCCGCCGAGGGCACCATCCGGTTTATCGAGGACGCGGCCAAAAACGGCGCCTCCGTCATCACCATGCCCTCTGCCACCCTGACGGAAATGGACCGGAACCTGTGGGGTGACGCGGCGCTGTTCCCCATGAACAATGCCTTTGTCCACAACTATGTGATCCGCATGATCGACCGGGTCCACGCTCACGGCAGCCTGTGTATGATGCAATGTCACCGGCGGATCCCCGACGGCCTGAGCTTCTCCGAGCCCAAGCCCGGCGGATTCCCCTTCGGGCCCGGCGGTCCCGGAGGACCTCCTCCCGGTTTCGGCGGCAGCGGTCCCAGGAAGCATAAGATCGGCACCGAGGGACGGCCCGGCATGTCCTCCCGGGGCATGGGCGGCATGGGTATGTTCGGCGACCCCAACGCGCCCAAGCGTCTGGCCACGGCGGCAGAGATCCGGGAATGGATCGAGGAGATCGCCAATGACGCGCTGGAGTATCGCGGTCTGGGCTTCGACGTGGTGGAGATCACCGCCATCGGCGACGTGTCCGCCAGAGCCAATACCCGCACCGACGAATTCGGCGGCAGCCTGGAGAACCGCTGCCGCGCCACCACGGAGATGCTCCAGAAGATCCGGGAGCTCTGCGGCCCCCATTTCCTGATCTCCATGCAGCTGACGGCGGAATTCGATCCCGAGTGGATCGACATGCTCAAGATCTGGGACGAGTATGTGGACATCTTCCACGTCCGGCCGCCCAGAAGCTACGGCGAGCATCCCTCCACCTACATCTTCCCCGAGGATACGCCTCCCGCCCTGAAGGGCACCAAGGCGCTCAAGGACGCGGGCATCACCGCCGTAGTGGGCGCAGCCTGCGGCTTCCAGGATCCCGACGTCATCGAAAAGGCCATCGAGGACGGTGCCTGCGATATGGTGTTTATGGCTCGGACCTTCAACTGTGATCCGGACTATCTGGAAAAGGTCATCGAGCAGCGGCCGGAGGATATCACCCCCTGCCTGCGCTGTGACGCCTGCCACAGCGCCATCTGCGCGGTGAACCCCATCTTCGGGATGGAGAACGTCTACGACGATATGTTCAAGCCCAGCAAGGGCGGCAAGCGTGTGGCGGTGATCGGCGGCGGACCTGCGGGCCTCCGGGCGGCCATCGTCTGCGCGGAGCGGGGCCACCAGGTCACCGTGTTCGAGAAGGCAGACAAGCTGGGCGGTCAGGCCAACCACTCCGACTATGTCTATGGCAAGTGGGGCATCAAGCGGTTCCGGGACTGGGAGATCCGGCAGTGTGAAAAGCTGGGCGTGGAGTTCCGCATGAACACGGAGGCCACGCCGGAACTGATCGAGGCGGGGAACTACAACGCAGTCATCGCGGCCACCGGCGCGGCGCCCATCCATCTGGACATCCCCGGCGGCGCGGAGGCACCCCATCCCATCGAGGTCTTCGGCAAGGAGGCCGAGCTGGGCCGCAAGGTCGTCGTGGTGGGCGGTACCATGACCGCCATGGAGTGCGCTATGTATCTCCATGACACAGGCCATGAGGTCACCGTCATCACCCGGAGCACCATGGGATCCAACATCGGCGGCCACGACGCGCCCCAGACCCTGCGCTACCTGAAGGAAAAGTACAGCGACATCCGGGAGATCGACCACGCTCAGATCCTCTCCGTGGACGGAGGCAAGGCGGTCTACGAGAAGGACGGACAGACCTTTGAGGAGCCCTTTGACTCCGTGGTGGTCAACGGTGGCGTGCGGCCCTGCGTGGAGGAGGCGGAGACCTTCTTCGGCACAGCGCCGGAGTTCTATGTGGTGGGCGACGCCCAGATCACCCGGGCCCACGGCATGCAGAGCCAGATGCTGCTCAACAAGCCTGACGAGTATATCAAGGGATCCATGCGCTACGCTAACTTCTCGGCGTTCATGGCGGCCAGCAATATCTGACAGGTAAAAGGACTTGGAGGAGCAGGCAGCAGCCTGCTCCTTTTTCGTTGCAAAATACGGAAATCCGAGTATAATTGTATTATTCTAAGAGGGGGAGGAAATGCCCATGGAGCCGAGGCTCACCGGGATCAATGAACGCGAAGCGCTGCTGTATCTGGGATACCGGGGCGGGGAGATCCCGGCGGGGATCCGGACGGATCTTGAGCGGTGCAGGGACACGATCCTGAAAACGGCCAGGCCCAGAGCGGTCTGGCGGGAGTTTCCTCTGAACCCGGACGGGAGCCTGGAGGGCACCGCCTTCCGGCCTGAGGGCAACGACGTGAAGGAACTGCTCCGGCAGTGCCATCATGTGATCCTGTTCGGAGCCACCCTGGGCGCGGAGGTGGAAACGCTCCTGCGGCGCGCGCAGGTGCAGAACATGGCGGATGCGGTGATGCTGGACTGCTGCGCCAGCGCTGCCATCGAGAATGTCTGCGACAATCTCTGTGCCGATCTTCAGGAGGAACTGGAGGGCTATCTCACGGACCGGTTCAGTCCCGGTTACGGAGATCTGCCCTTTGCTCAACAGCCGGAGTTCTGCCGGGTGCTGGATCTCCACCGGCGGATCGGGGTATCCCTGAGCCCGGGGGGGCTGATGATCCCGCAGAAATCCGTGACGGCGCTGATGGGCCGTTCGGACCGGCCTCAGACGAGGCGCTTCCGGGGCTGCGCCGTTTGCAGCCGATTTGAGACCTGTGAATTGAGAAAGAGAGGCGATGCCTGTGGACAGGCGGAATAAGACGATCACCTTGCTGGATGGCGCCATGGGCACCATGCTTCAGAGCGCGGGACTTCCGGTGGGCGAGCTGCCGGAGGTCTGGAATATCACCCATCCGGAGACGGTGGCGGAGATCCAGCGGCAGTATGTGGAGGCGGGGAGCGATATCCTCTACGCCAACACCTTCGGCGCCAACCGGCACAAAACTGCGGGCAGCGGATACACGGTTGCCCAGCTCATTGAGGGCGGCATCCGGGCGGCCCGAGCCGCGGCGGCGGGCACCGATACCCGGGTGGCTCTGGACATCGGGCCCATCGGCGCCTTGCTGGAACCCCTGGGGACAATGTCCTTTGACGAGGCCTATGATATTTATAAGGAGATGGTCACGGCCGGCGAGGCCGCCGGGGCGGATCTTGTGATCTTCGAGACCATGAGCGACCTATACGAGGTGAAGGCCGCGGTGCTGGCGGCGAAGGAGAATACCCGTCTCCCTGTGTGGGTCACCATGACTTTTGAGGCCACGGGGCGCACCTTCGTGGGGGTGACGGTGCCTGCCATGGCCCTGACCCTGACGGGCCTGGGTGTAGACGCGCTGGGCTTCAACTGCTCCCTCGGACCGAAGGAACTGCTGCCCATGGCGGCGGAGCTCCGGCGCTGGACAAACCTTCCCCTGATCCTGAAGCCCAACGCGGGACTGCCGGATCCCGCCACCGGAGCCTATACCATCACGCCGGAGGAATTTGCCCGGGAGATGGAGCCGGCGCTGGAGTTGGGCGTCTCCGTGTTCGGCGGCTGCTGCGGCACCCGGCCGGATTTCATCGCAGCGTTAAGAGACCATGTGGCCGGCAAAGCGCCCGCAGAGCGCCCGGCGCCGGACCGGCACGGAGTCTGCTCGGCCACGGCGGCCGCGGAACTCAGCGGCGTCCGGGTCATCGGCGAGCGGATCAACCCCACCGGAAAGAAACGGTTCCAGCAGGCTCTCCGGGAGGGGGACATCGGGTATATTCTGGAGCGGGGCATGGAACAGCAGGACGCGGGTGCGGAGATCCTGGATGTGAACGTGGGCCTGCCCGGCATCGACGAAAAGGACATGATGGTCAGAGTTGTGAAGGCCCTGCAGGCGGTAGTGGATCTGCCGCTGCAGATCGACTCTTCGGATCCTGCGGCCATTGAGGCGGGACTCCGGGCCGTCAACGGAAAGGCCATCGTCAATTCCGTCAATGGAAACCGGGAGACGCTGGAGGCTATCCTGCCCCTCTGCAAGAAATACGGCGCGGCGGTGGTGGGTCTGTGCATGGACCATGAGGGAATTCCCGAAACCGCGGAAGGGCGCATCGCCATTGCGGAGCGGATCCTGTGCGCTGCGCTGGAGCATGGAATCCCACGGGAGGACGTCTATATCGATTGCCTGACGCTGACGGTTTCCGCCCAGCAGGAGCAGGCGGCGGAGACCCTGAAAGCTCTCCGCCATGTCCGGGAGGCGATGGGCCTGCACACGGTGCTGGGTGTCAGCAATATCTCCTTCGGCCTGCCTGCCCGGGAGCATATTACGGTCAGCTTTCTGACCCAGGCCATGTACGCGGGACTGGACCTGCCCATCGTCAACCCCAACCAGAAGGCCATCATGGACGCGGTGGCGGCTTTCCGGGTTCTGTCCCGGCAGGATGTGGACAGCGAAGCTTATATCGCCCGGTTCGCGGGGGCGGAGACGGCGCCCCGGTCCCCGGTACAGACCGGGACCATGACGCTGGAAACAGCCATTGGCCGGGGTCTGAAGGAGGAGACGGCTGCTCTGACGGAAAAAGCGCTGGAGACCATGAGCGAGATGGACGTGGTGAACACCCTGCTGATCCCTGCGCTGGATCTGGTGGGGGAAAAGTATGAGAAGCAGGAGATCTTCCTGCCTCAGCTCATCAACGCGGCCAACGCCGCCTGCGAGGGATTCGAGGTCATCAAGACCCGCATCGCCCGGAAGGGCGGGGATTCCGTCAGCCGGGGCAAGATCGTGGTGGCCACGGTGAAGGGGGACATCCACGATATCGGAAAGAACATCGTGAAGGTGGTGCTGGAGAACTACGGCTATACGGTCATCGACCTGGGCCGGGACGTGCCGCCGGAGACCGTGGTGGAGACCGTGATCCGGGAGGACGTGCGCCTGGTGGGCCTGTCCGCTCTGATGACCACCACAGTGGTGAGTATGGCGGAGACCATCGAAGCCCTCCACCGCAGCGGCCACCCCTGCAAGATCTGGGTAGGCGGCGCCGTGCTGACCCCGGAGTATGCCAGAGAGATCGGAGCGGACTTCTACGCCAGGGACGCCAAACAGAGTGTGGACATCGCCCGGCAGGTGCTGGGATAAGGAGACCGAAATGGATATTCGAACGTATTTACAGGACAACATTCTGCTCTTTGACGGGGCAATGGGAACCTACTATGCCGCGCTGGGCCACGGGGGAGACTGTGAAACGGCCTGCCTGACCAGACCGGAGATCATCTACGGGATCCACCGGGCATATCTGGAGGCCGGAGCCACGGCCGTCAAAACCAACACCTTCGGCGCCAACCGGGTCGCGCTGGGAGAGACAAACTGCCTCTCCGTGCTGGACGCGGCCTATCTGCTGGCGAAGAAGGCAGCCCGGGAGGCCTTTGTATTCGCGGACATCGGACCGATCGGCCCGGAGGGCGACGCGGCGGAGGAGTACCAGTTCGTGGCGGACCGGTTTCTGGAACTGGGAGCGGAACACTTCCTCTTTGAAACGCTGTCCGACCTGAACGGGGTCCCGGAGACAGCCGCGCGGATCAAAGGGGCAAACCCGAAGGCCTATGTGATCGTCTCCTTTGCGGCGCAGCCGGACGGATTCACCCAGACCGGACATCTGGTGCGGGACCTGATGAAGACCTGCGCGGCGGACCCCAACATTGATGCGGTGGGACTCAACTGCATGACCTCCGCACCCCACATGGCGGCCCTGGTGGAGACCCTTGATCCTCTTGGCAAGCCCCTGTGTGTGATGCCCAACGCGGGCTATCCCACGGTGCTGGGCCGCCGGACCTACTATCAGGGAGATCCCGTGTACTTTGGACAGCAGCTCTGGAATCTGGCGTCGAAGGGTGCAGCGATGGTGGGTGGCTGCTGCGGCACCACCCCGGAGCACATTGCCGCCGCGGCGGAAGCGCTGAAAACACCCCTTCCGAAGCCGGTTCCGATGGAAAGCCGTAAAGAAGAAAAACCAGCCGACGAGACCGGGAACCGATTCTGGGAGGCCCTGTGCGATCCGGAGCGGAAGCCTGTGGCAGTGGAGCTGGATCCCCCGGAGGCGGCGGACGTGACCAAATTTATGGCAGGCGCGAAAGAGCTTCGGGACAGCGGCGCGGCCATCATCACCATTGCGGACTGCCCCATTGCCCGGGCCAGAATGGATTCGAGCATTTTGGCTTGCAAGATCCGCCGGGAACTCCGGATGGAGGCGCTGCCCCACATGACCTGCCGGGACCGGAATCTCAACGCTACCAAGGCCCTGCTGCTGGGCTTGTGCGCCGAGGATGTCCACAACGTGCTGGTGGTCACGGGGGATCCCATTCCCTCCGCCAGCCGCGATGAGGTGAAGAGCGTATACAACTTCAACTCCAGAATGCTGGCCCGGTATATCCGGGGCCTCAACGAGACCGTGCTGCCGTCACCGTTTTGTGTATTCGGGGCGCTGAATCTCAACGCGGTCAATTTCAGGGTTCAGATGGATCTGGCCCGCAAGAAGGCGGAAAACGGCGTCTGCGGATTCCTGACCCAGCCGGTGCTGACCCGGCGGGCACTGGAGAACCTGAAGACGGCCCGGAAGAGCCTGCCGCCGGAGGTGAAGCTCCTGGGCGGGATCATCCCTGTCGTCAGCCACAGGAACGCCGTCTTTATGAACAGCGAAGTCTCTGGCATTACGGTGGACGAGACCATCATCCGCCGCTATGAGGGGCTGGACCGGGCCGCCGGAGAGGACCTGGCGGTGGAGATCTCCGGGCAGGTCGCCCGGGATATGGCACCATGGGTGGACGGATTCTATCTGATCACCCCCTTTGGCCGGACGGGACTCATGGCACGGATTATGGAACAGATGCGCGCAGACGGACTGATTTAGGAAAACGCCCTTCGGGGCGTTTTCTTTTTCCGTGCAGGGGAGGCGGATTTCGACAGGATTATATGGAATTATTTTCCACATATGCTATAATCCCTAAAAAACGGGAGGGAATCAGCATGGGATATGAGGAACGCCGGCTGCTGTATCTGCCCATCCGTCTGCTGCAGCCCGGACCGGGGGCCCGGAGCCGGCACACGGTGGCGCTGCAGGAGTTGTCCGCCAGCATCCGCCAGGTGGGAATCCTGCAGCCGCTGACGGTATGCCGCAGCGGCGGGCAGTATATCGTGGTTTCCGGGAACCGGCGGCTGATGGCGGCCAAAATGGCGGAGCTGGGGGAGGTGCCCTGCATTCTGACGGAGCTGGGGGAACGGGATCAGGCGCTGATCGCCCTGACGGAAAACCTGCAGCGGGAGGATCTGCACTACTTTGAGGAGGCGGAACTGCTCCGGCAGTATATGCAGCGGAGCGGACTCAGTCAGGCCAAGGCGGCCCGGCGGCTGGGCCGCAGCCAGAGCGCGGTGGCCAACAAGCTGCGGCTGCTGGGGCATCCCTTGGAAGTGCGGTCGGCTCTCCGGGAGCGGGACCTCAGCGAGCGCCATGCCCGGGAGCTGCTCCGGGTTTCGGGGACCCAGGCAAGACTATCGTTGATCGCGGAGATCTCCGACCGGCATCTGAGCGTGACACAGACAGAGAAGTACATAGACGCCTATCTGGAGAACGGCCGTCCGCCGGCCTCCGATAAGCTTCGGCGCCGGGATGCCAGGCTGTTTCTGGAGCGGGTGGCCCGGGATGCGGCAGGTCTGAGGCGATCCGGGTTGGCCGCAGAATTCCAGTGCAGGGAGGAACCGGAGGCCTTCCTTTTGACAGTGCGGATCGAGAAATAGGGAGATTGCGCCGGACGAAAACCTCTGCTATAATAAAAAGACCAAAACAATGGAGGCGCTGCAGATGGACGATATTTACGGCGATTTTTGGGGGGCGTTTCTGGAGCAGACCGATACGCCGGAGACGACCGTGATGACGGATGTGACCTATTTCGGCGCCAGTGAGGAGGAGTCCGTTGCGGTGCTGGAGCAGCTTCTTGCCGGAGAGAAGACGGCGGTGGGACACTGCATTCCGTCCTATCTGGCCACCCGGCGGCGGATGCCCCGCATCGGCGACTATACGATGGTGACGGATTTTTACGGCAATCCCTGCTGTATTCTCCACACGGTGGATGTGACGATCGCGCCCATGCCGGAGATCCCGGAGCCGCTCCGGCGGAAGGAATCCCCGCTTCTGACACCGGAGGAATGGCTGACGCGGAAGCAGGAGGAGTGCCGGGAACTGGCAAAGAAGACGAAATTCCACTACCACGACGAGATCCCGCTGCTGCTGGAGACCGTGGAACTGGTGTTTCCCCAAAAATCTTAAGGAGGCTTTGCGATGATTACATCCCGTCCCTTTGGAACAATGCCGGATGGAAAGCCGGTGACCTGCTACCGTCTGACCGGCGGCCCGAAGGCTTATGCGGACATTTTAGACTACGGCAGCACCGTCCAGGCCGTTGTGGTGCCGGATCAGAACGGCACGCCGGTGGACGTGGTGCTGGGCTACGATGATTTGGACGGTTATCGGAGCGGGACCTGCTATTTTGGCGCCACCGTGGGCCGGCACGCCAACCGGATTGGCGGTGCGGCCTTTACAATCGGCGGGAACACCTATACACTGGGAAAGAACTCCGGACCCAACAACCTGCACGGGGGGCCGGAGGGCTTTGACCGGCGGCTCTTTTCCGGGGAGATCGATGGGGACAGCCTGAAGCTGCGCCTGACCTCGCCCCACATGGATCAGGGATTCCCGGGGGAACTGCGGCTGACGGTGACGTTCACCTTTTCCCCGGAGAACGAGCTGACCATCCGCTATGAGGCGGTCTGTGACCGGGACACGGTGGTGAACCTGACCAACCACAGCTATTTCGATCTCAGCGGCGGACGGAACCCCATGGGGCAGATGCTGCGGCTGGACGCGGACCGGTTCTGCGAAGGGGACGAGAACACGCTGCCCACGGGACGGCTGCTGGAGGTGGAGGGAACGCCCTTCGACTTCCGGGAGGAGAAGCCTGTTGGCCGGGATCTCCACACGGTCACGCCCCAGCTGATCATGTGCGGCGGCTATGACCATAACTTCGTCCTGAAGAACGGCGGCGGGCTCCGGACCTTTGCCCGCCTCCGGAGTCCCGAGACCGGCATCACCATGCGGGCCGCCACGGATCTGCCCGGCGTACAGCTCTATTCCGGCAACTTTGTCACCGGAACGGGGAAGGGCGGGAGAGCCTACGGCGCCTACGACGCGGTGTGCCTGGAAAGCCAGTTTTTCCCCAACGCGCTGGCGGTAGAGGGCTGGGAGAAGCCGATCCTCCGGGCCGGAGAGAAATTCGATCATACGACGGTTTACGCGTTCGGATAAGGAAAACAAGGAGCAGACTGCTGTCTGCTCCTTGTTCCGTTTCAGATCCCGGCAAAGGCCCCCGCCCGGTCCATCAGGACCAGGACCCGGACTGCGTCTTCTCCCAGATTCAAAACCCGGTTTTCTCCGGCGCCGCCGGTCCCCCGGAGGATTCCCGCCTGCACCAGCTTGTCGAGCACCGGCCGGTAGCCGGCCGGCACGTCGGAGATCAGATGATAGTACCCGCCGGCGGGGACCAGCTTTCCGTCCCCGTCCAGCTTCAGCGTCCGGTTCGTGACCATCGCGCCGTCCTCACCAAGATAGAAAGCGTTGCCCTCTGTGACGATCCACTGATTTTTCAAGGCTTCACCTGCTTCGTCATAATAATACCATTTTCCGTTTTCCTGCTGCCAGCCGGTACGCACCGGATGGAGCAGGCACTCGTCTTTCAGTTCGTTGAGGTCAAACCGGCCCGGCAGACCGGCGATGGTTCCGGAGCCGGTGTACTGCCAGATGGACCAGTCGGAGATGCTGGGACGGTCGGCATACTGGGCGAACCACACGCAGTAGCTTCCCAGCACCGCCGGATCCGCCATGGTCCGGTAGTAGTCCAGATTGTAGTAGATCCCGGGGGTGTAGCCCGCCGCCCGGATCTTCTCCAGAAAGGCCCGGGCAAACCGGTTGTACTGCTCTCGGCCCACGGTGACGCCCTGCTGCTGGGCGTATCGGACCGAGTCGTATTCGAAGTCGTAAAAGACCGGCAGCGTCAGGTTGTATCCCCGGATCGTCTCCAGGCATTTTTCCGCCTCCTGCCGGGCGGCGTCTTCACTGACGGCGTAGGAAAACCAGTAGACGCCAGCGGGGATGTTCCGGGCTGCGGCCCCCCGGATATTGGCGGCAAACTGATCGTCCACCGCGTAGCGGCCGTAACCAGCCCGGATGATGGCAAACCGGATCCCGGCCGCCCCGATGGAGGCCCAGTCCAGCGTGCCGTTGTGGGTGCTGACGTCGATGCCGCGTACCATGATGATCCCTCCTCTCCTGCGTCGGGCCCGAGATGCGGGCCATGTTATCCTATGCGGCGGGGAGACGTTTGTTTCTGATAGGAAACCGCGCAAAATGATACTTTGCCTTCTACATATACCTGTGCTATGATATACAAAAATCAGACGGGAGGGTCCTGTAAGATGCAAAAAACCTGTGATATCGTGGTCATCGGCGGCGGTGGAAGCGGCCTGGTGGCGGGAGCCCGGGCGGCCACGCTGGGCCGGTCGGTCATTGTGCTGGAAAAAGACAAAAAGAATCTGGGCGGCGGCCTGAACATGGCCTCCACCATGCGCACCTTCGGCAGCCGCTGGCAGAAGGAGCGAAATCTGCCGGACACCACCATGCTCTACCTCCGGAACCGGATGGACGAGACTTTCTGGCGTATCGACCGGAAGCTGGCCTCCAACGTGATCCGGGGCACCGGAAAGTTCTTTGACTGGTTTGAGGAGATCGCCCCGGAGAAGGCGGCAGACTTTGACGTGGGCCGGTATGTGTTTGACGATCCCGCGGACGGCCCCCTTGGTCCCCAGAGCGGCGGCCACGGTCCCGGCGCCAAGAAGGGCAGCGGCCGGATCTTTGTGGAGACCGCCGCAGATAAGCTCCGGGAGTTGGGCCAGGAGATCCTGCTGGATGCGGTGACGGAGGAGATCTGCACCGAAAACGGGAAAGTCACCGGCGTAAAGGCCACGGTGGCCGGGGAGCCGGTGGAGATCGCCTGCAAGGCCGTAATCCTGGCCTGCGGCAGTTGGATCCGGAATCCGGAACTGGTGAAGAAATATTACCCCGCCCTGGCGGCGGCCCAGCCCTATATGGGCGAGAGTCCCCACATGAACTGGAACTACACCGGCGACGGCCTCGCTCTGGCGGAGGCGGCGGGAGCCCTGATGGACGAGGAGAACCGCACCATCCGCATGATGGGTCCCATGACCATGTGCCGTAGCCGCGTCATGAGCGACATGGCGGCCTCCCGTTACAGCATCTACGTCAACGCCCTGGGCAAACGCTATATCTGCGAGGGATCCCAGATGCGGATGGGCGTGTTTGATTCCGGTTCGGTGCAGCTGGAGCAGCCCGAGGGCAAGGTGTTCGTGATCTTTGATGAAAACACCCTGGCCCGGACTCTGGCCGACGGGGACGATCAGCCCCAGCCCCAGGTGCCCATGCCGAATATGGCGGGTCATTTCCCCAAAACGCTGGCGGAGGCCCACGCGGATATGGATCCGGCCCTGGAGAAAAACGACGGCGTGACCTTCCGGGCGGACACCGTGGAGGAACTGGCGGAGAAGATCGGCGTGGATCCCGCTGCCCTGAAGGAGACGGTGGACAGCTATAACGGTTATTGCGCCGAGGGGATGGACTGGGATTGCTACAAGCCCTCGGAGTGGCTTGCGCCCATGACCGGCCCCTTCTACGCGGTCAGGGCCAATCTCGGCACCGACGGCGCTTTCGGCGGCATCCAGATCGATGAGGACATGCGCGTTAAAGCGAAGAACGGCGGCGTACTGGAGGGCCTTTACGCCGCGGGCGATATCTGCTCCGGACGCTTCCTCAATATGACCGGCATCAAGAAGCAGATCCTCAATGATATGTCCTATGCCGTGTCCAGCGGCTTCCTTGCCGGTACTGGCGCGGCGGAGTACGCCGGCTGATCATATTCACCAATTTTCAGTGATTTAGCGAAACAAAATTTGGATTCCAAACGACGCGGTTTTGCGATATGATAGTGTTACATTCTCCCGGAAAGGAAACACGTTCATGAACGCAAAAACCGCTCGTTTGGCTTTTGTGGCCAGCATCCCGGTGATGGCGGGATATCTGGTTCTCGGTGCGGGCTTCGGCGTGCTGCTGCAGGATCGGGGCCACGGGTTTTTCTGGGCGTTTCTCATGTCCCTGAGCATCTACGCCGGATCGCTGCAGTATGCCTCGCTGGATCTGATTTCCGGCGGCGCCAGCCTGATCACCACGGCCCTGATGACGCTGATGATCAACGCCCGGCACTTCTTTTACGGTCTAAGCATGCTGGACCGGTATCAGGACGCGGGAAAAGAAAAGCCCTATCTGATATTCTCCCTCACCGACGAAACCTATTCCCTGATGTGCGCTCCGGTGCCGGAGGGGGCCGATCCCCGGCGGTTCCGGCTGCTGGTGTCGGTGTTTGACCATTGCTACTGGGTCTTAGGCTCTGTGATCGGCGGCCTTCTGGGTCCTGTCCTGCCCTTCAACACCAAGGGGCTGGACTTTGCCATGACAGCACTGTTCACGGTGATCTTTCTGGAGCAGTGGCTGTCCTCGAAAAACCATGCCGCTGCGCTGTTGGGCCTGGGGATTACGGCAGTGTGTCTGGCGGTGCTGGGGCCGGATCGGTTTGTGATCCCCTCTATGGTGCTTATCACCCTGACCCTGGCCACCCTGCGGCGGAGACTGGAGGTGGCTGAGGATGAACGGTGATCTCCATGTGCTGCTGCAGAT
Source organism: Oscillospiraceae bacterium (assembly GCA_017469795.1). Taxonomy (GTDB): domain Bacteria; phylum Bacillota; class Clostridia; order Oscillospirales; family Oscillospiraceae; genus HGM13006. The sequence continues at coordinate 24,198 of JAFUFT010000026.1, read as the reverse complement.
CCTGGTGATGGCTGCGGTGACGGCGGTCCTCCGATTCCTGCCGTTCCTGATGTTCCGAAACGGAGAAAACCGTCCCGGCGTGATCAGCTATCTGGGGACGGTGATGCCGTATGCGGTGATGGGCATGCTGGTGGTGTACTGCCTGAAAAACGTGTCCCTGCTGACCGCGCCCCACGGAATCCCCGAGGCCATCGCGCTCCTTGCGGTGGCGGCGCTGCACCTCTGGCGGCGGAATACGCTGCTGTCCATTTTCGGGGGCACGGCGGTATACATGCTGCTGGTGCAGTTGATATTTGTTTAGCAAAAAACCGCGGAACCGATCGGTTCCGCGGTCAGTCTTTTTTCAGATGGGCGCCGTGGCATCCCGGAGCCAGGCGGCTCCCTTCTCGCACAGGAAGGGGGAAATCTTTTCGAACACCGTTTGATGGTATTCGTTGAGAAGCCGGATCTCCTGGGCCGTCATCTCCTCCGGCAGGATGGCTTCCCGCTCGAAGGGGCACATGGTCAGCGGCTCGAAGCCATAGAAGGTGCCGTATTCGCCGGTCTCCTTCTCCACGCACAGCACCAGATTCTCCAGCCGGATGCCGTATTTGCCCTCCAGATAGATGCCAGGTTCGTCAGAGACGATCATACCAGGCTCCAGCGGCACATGGCCGCCGCTCTTCTGGTAGCTGATGGACTGGGGTCCCTCGTGGACGCTCATGAGATAGCCCACACCGTGGCCGGTGCCGTGGTTGTAGTCCAGTCCCTCGTCCCAGAAGGGCTTCCGGGCCAGAATGTCCAGATTGGCGCCGGTGGCGCCTTTTTTAAATCTCGCGCCCAGAAGAGCCAGATGGGCCCGCAGGACCATGGTGTAGTGGTGTTTCATCTCCTGCGTCAGAGGCCCGACCACGAAGGTCCGTGTCACGTCGGTGGTGCCTTCGAGATAGTGTCCGCCAGTGTCGGACAGCAGGAAACCCTCCGGCTTCACGGCCGCGTTGGTTTCTTCCGTGGCGGAGTAGTGGATGATGGCCCCGTGGGGTCCGTAGCCGAAGATGGGGTCGAAGCTGGGCTCCAGATAGTAGTCCCGGTCCTTCCGGAGGGACTCCAGCTTTTCCGCGGCGGAGATTTCGGTGATCTCCGTCTTTCCCACGCTGCCGTGGAGCCATTTCATGAACTTTACCAGCGCGATGCCGTCCTGAATATGGGCGTTGCGCATATTCTGCTGCTCCTCCGGGGTTTTGATGGCCTTGGGCAGCTCCGTGGGATTGGTGCCCTCGATGATCGTTCCGGGGATGTTCTTCACGATGGCATAGCTGGCCTTGGCCGGATCCACCAGGACCGCCGCGTCCTCCGGCAGATCCTTCACGTCCGCAAACACGTCCAGATAGGGACGAAGCGCGATGCCGTCCTTTTCAAGGCCCTTGCGGAGGAAGGGCGCAACCTTGTCTTCGTCCACATACCAGCGGATGGAGTCCCGGGTGAGGATCAGGAAGGATAGCACCACCGGGCAGCAGGCCACGTCTCCGCCCCGGAAATTCAGCAGCCAGCAGATGTCGTCCAGGGAGGTGAGAACGTGGATATCCGCCCCGGCCTCCTCCATGGCGGAGCGAAGGTTTTTGATTTTTTCACTCCGGGTACGTCCGGTGTAGTTCAGCGGCAGTGCCCAGACCCCTTCCTTGGAAAGGCCAGGCCGGTCCGCCCAGATCTCCCCCACCAGATCCCTTTCGTAGTCCACTGAAGCCCCGCACTTCTCCGCAGCGGCGGCAAAGGAAGTGCCAGTCCCGTAGGTCATGCTGCGGCCGTCAAAGCCCAGGACCTGGTCCTCCTGCAGATGATCTTCCAGCCACTGGCGGATGGTGGGCACCCCGGGCTGGCCCATCTTCATCAGATCGATGCCGAAGCCGGACAGCTGATCAGCGGCCTGCAGGAAATACCGCCCGTCGGTCCAGAGTCCGGCCCAGTCCGCCGTCACCACCAGGGTGCCCGCAGAGCCGGTAAAACCGGAAACGTATTTCCGGCACTTGAAATAGTCTCCCGCGTACTCCGAGCCGTGAAAATCGTCGGTGGGCACCACGTAGGCGTCGATTCCGGCGGCCTTCATGGCACCGCGCAGAGTGGTCAGTTCGTTTCGCATGGTTATCTCTCCCTAACATTTGTTCCTCCATAGTATAATCCCAAATGAGGCAAAGCGCAAGCGCAGGATAAAATAATCGGCGGATCCCGCCGCTTTCGGTTGACGGTTTGCGTGAAAGCGTGTAAAATATACGGTGAGTTTACGGAAAGGGGTTGGGATCATGAAGAAAGTCATGCTGGTGTTTGGCACCAGGCCGGAGGCCATCAAAATGTGTCCGCTGGTCAATGAGCTCAAGTCCCGCCCCGGGGTCGAAACGGTCGTCTGCGTCACCGGACAGCATCGTCAGATGCTGGACATGGTGTTGCGGACCTTTGACGTTGTACCGGATTACGACCTTTCCATTATGAAGGACCGGCAGACCCTCTTTGACCTGGGCACCGGGATCCTCACGGGAATGGAGCCCGTGCTCCGGAAGGAAAAGCCGGATGTGGTGCTGGTCCACGGAGACACCTCCACGACCCTGTTTACCGCCATGGCGGCCTTCTATCTGCAGATCCCGGTGGGACACGTGGAGGCGGGACTCCGCACCTACAACATCTACAGCCCCTATCCGGAGGAGTTCAACCGCCAAACTGTGAGCATTATCTCCCGGTTTAACTTTGCGCCCACCGAGACCGCCCGGGAGAATCTTCTGCGGGAAATGCGGGATGATAAGACCATCTACGTCACCGGCAACACCGGGATCGACGCGCTCCGGACCACCGTGCGGAGGGACTATACCCATCCGGAGTTGGAGTGGGCGTCGGACAGCCGCCTGATTTTGGTGGAGGTCCACCGGCGGGAGAGCCTGGGCGAGCCCATGGCGCGGATGTTCCGGGCTATCCGGCGGGTGGCGGAGGAGCATCCGGATATCAAAGTGATCTATCCCATCCATCTCAATCCCGCGGTGCGGGAGATCGCGGGACGGGAGCTGACCGGCATGGACCGGATCCGGCTGATCGAGCCGCTGGACGTGCTGGATTTCCACAATTTTATGGCCCGGTGCCATTTGATCCTGACGGATTCCGGCGGCATCCAGGAGGAGGCCCCGTCCCTCGGCAAGCCCGTGCTGGTGATGCGGGATACCACCGAACGCCCGGAGGGCGTGGCGGCGGGAACGCTGAAACTGGTGGGGACCGATGAAGAACGAATCTACGACTGCTTCCGGCTGCTTTTGGAGGATCCGGACGCATACGCCGCCATGTCCGGGGCGTCCAATCCCTACGGCGATGGTTACGCTTCCCGGCGCATTGCAGATATACTGGAGCGGGAATTGGAGGAATGACCGTGAATACGGAGAACAATCAGGGCCGTTGGGAATTCGACGAAAACGGCAATGTGCACTATGTGCCCTCCGGGGAAGAAGGCCAGCAGGCCCCTGTGGACGGCAGCTACCGGATCAGCAGCAGAAAATCGCAGCCGGTGAGCGAGAACCCATACTGGAAGAACATCAACCGCAGCAATCAGCGCAGCGCCAAGGCGGACGACGGCTGGCACTGGATCCTGATCATTCTCGGATTTGTGGGCGCATGGCCCATCGGACTGTTCCTTCTGCTGCTGCAGATCAGCGGGAAATGGCCGTCCAGCAAAAAGCTCAACATGGAGGCGGGAAGGGCAATGGATGCAATGCGGAACGGCGCACAGCAGATCCGCAATCAGGCGGTAAAAAGCCGGCAGAGCAGTTCGGCCCGGCCCGGCAACTACGGACAGACCACCTCAGACGTGCAGGAACGGCTGGCCCGGGAGCGGGAGGAACAGGAGAAACGCAGGCAGGCCGCGGAGGCCGTCCGGCAGGAGAATATGAAGAAGGCGGAGGCCACGGCCCGGAAACGCAAGGCGAAGCAGGAGGAAGGCGACCGCTACGGACTGGGTCACGTTCGGTTGTTCCGCTGGATCGGCGGCATTATGGCCGGCCTGTTCGGCTTCACATTTATCATGACGCTGATCGACGAGATCACATACTTCTACAGCATGAGCTATCTGCTGGGTGAGACACTGCCGCTGCTGGCGCTGACGCTGATCGGCATCACCCTGATCGCCGTGGCCGGCGGACGGAAGCGGAAACTGAAGAAATTCCAGAAATACCTGAATATGATCGGCAAGCGGGATCACATCGCCATCTCCTCGCTGGCGGAAGCGATGGGCATCAGCGAAAAAAAGACGGAAAAAGATCTGGAGGAGATGCTGGAGCGCAACTACTGGGAGCAGGGCTATGTGGACGCCGCCCGGCGGATGCTGGTGCTGGGTGAGCCTCTGGCGGATGCGCCGGAACCGGAGCCCGTTGTGGATCAGGAGGTCCCGGGAGATGACAACGCCACAGCCACCCTGCGGCACATCCGGGAGGTCAACGACGCCATTGCGGACGAGGATATGTCCGACAAGATCCGCCGGATTGAGGAACTTACCGGGAAGATCTTCAAACTCCTGGACGAACGGCCGGAGAAGTCCGGCGAACTGCGGAGCTTTATGAATTACTATCTGCCCCAGACACTGAAGATTCTGGAGAACTACGCCAAGCTGGAGGCCCAGGGCATCGAGGGCGACAACATTACCGAGGCAAAGGCGAAGATCGAGGGCATGATGGACAAGCTGGTGGACGGGTACGAGACCCAGCTGGACAAGCTGTTTGCCGATGATGTGCTGGATATTTCAGCGGATCTGAAGGTCATGGAGCAGATGCTGGAAAAAGACGGCCTTGCCATGGAAAACGAGCTGAATCTGTAAGGGCGAAGGAGAAAGAGGAAATGGAACTGCTGGAAAAGAGAATTCTGGAAGACGGGGAGGTCTATCCCGGGGATATTCTGAAGGTCAGCGGGTTTCTCAACCATCAGATGGACATTGACCTGCTCAAGGAGATGGGCCTGGAGTGGAAGCGGCGGTTTGCGGACGCGGGGGTCAACAAGATCCTGACTATCGAGGCCTCCGGGATCGGCATCGCCTGTATTGCAGCTCTGGAATTCGGCTGTCCGGTGGTGTTCGCCAAGAAATCCAAGAGCCTGAATCTGGGCAAGGATGTGTACTGCACCAAGGTGGAATCTTTTACCCATAAGAATGTCAGCGACGTGATCGTGGACCGGCGGTATCTTGGCCCGGAGGACCGGATCCTGATCATCGACGATTTCCTGGCCAACGGGAAGGCCCTGGAGGGACTTATGGACCTGATCCATCAGGCCGGGGCCACCCTCTGCGGTATCGGTATCGCCATTGAGAAGGGGTTCCAGGGGGCCGGAGACCGGTTCCGGGCCAAGGGGATCCGGCTGGAATCTCTGGCGATCGTGGACAAGATGGACGGGGAAAAGGGGACCGTCACCTTCCGATAAAACCCCCGGCGGGAGTGACACCCGACGCAATAGTACAGGCAACAGGCGTGACCCGATGGTCACGCCTGTTTTGTCTAAAGATCTGCTTATCAATTGGAGTTTGTAGTGCTCTTTAGATGTCTCCGACGGCTCCATTTCTTGGCCGGCAAGAAATGGAGGAAAGAACCGGGCAATGGGGGTTCCCCCTTTGCGATTCTCCCACGCCAGGGGTAAACAGTGCAAGATTGAGCGCTCGACTGGGAATGCAGTGTGCGGACGGCTCGCTACCGGCTCGCTCGCCGCCGCTACCGATTTGTGTGCCGTTTCGTTCCCACGCGCGGGGTGCATACGAAGGCGCGACGGTGGAGGGTGTTTGTCGGTCCCACCCGAAACGGGGTGAGGATTGCCCCATAGCCGCTCACGAAGTCAAGCGGCGACCTGCTGTTTTCGTTTGAGCGTTCGACGGCGTAAAGAGCATCGCCACGCGGGCGGGATTCCAAAGGGCAAGGCCCTTTGGTCACTCTTGCCTACTTCTGGTGAGGCAGAAGTAGGGAACGCGCGCCCACTGCTGTCGCAGCGGGTCCCATCGCACGGCATGGCCCCCGGAGGGAATAAAAAAGAGCTTTACAAACTCCGATTTGTTAAAAAGAATTTGCCACTGTCGGCCAGTTACGTTCCATCAACCGTCACAAAAAGAAGGAGGCGCTTCTCTGTGAAGCGCCTCCCCGACAGGACAATTCTGCTGTTACCGGACGCCGCTGGCAGTGTAGTAGGTGCCGGAGGCGCTGGCGACGATCTTGTCCGGGTTGCCTTCGACCCAGGCTTTGGCCGAGGCGTAGGCCATGGTCTTGCCGCAGGCATAGCATGACGCCTCCACGAAAAGCCGCTTGCCTGTGGCGATGGGACGCTCGTAGGAAACGTTCAGGTTGATGGTAGGGGTCAGATACTCTCCGCTCATATAAAAGGTCAGGCTTCCCATAGCGATGTCCATGGCGCCGGCCACGGCGCCTCCGTGCATGACGCCGGCAGGGTTGCGCATATACTCCTCCACCGGATAAGAAAGAAGCAGGGTTTTTGTCTGGAAGTCGCAGGATTCATATCTGGACTTCATCGACACGTTAAAGGACGGGCCCCGATGGTCCGTCTCAGAATTGATGCGCTGGCTGAATTTGCGGCAGGAAATCTCCATGCCGGCCTGGGAAAAAAGTTCTGGTTCCATGTTGTTCCTCCCTGAAATGACTGGGATTATTCTACATGATTTTTCCTGAAAATGCAACAGGGCCGGTACGCCGCAGCGTACCGGCCTGATGTAGCTTATTCTCCCCGGCGCTTCTCCTGAAGCTGCCGGGACAGCTCGCCCAGAGACACGGCGATGATCTCGTTCTTCACGATCACGCCCTCCGGGACCTTCAGATGGACCGGAGCAAAATTCCAGATGGCCTGGATGCCGCCCTCCACCAGCCGGTCGCATGCCTCCTGGGCGTGGATGGCCGGCACGGTGATGATGCCGATGTGTACCTTCATGCGGCGGCACAGGCTGGTCATGCGCTTGACCGACAGGATCGGCTTGCCGCCTACCTCAGTTCCCGCCATGGACTCGTCGGCGTCAAAGGCCGCCACCACATCCACACCGTAATCTCCGTAATTCTGATAACTCAGCAGCGCACGGCCCAGCTGGCCCGCCCCGACGATGACGGCGTTGGAAATATCGTCATAGCCCAGAGCGTGTTCGATGCTCTTTGTCAGTTCCGCCACGTCATAACTTTCGCCGGGACCGCGGTTGACGCCGCAGGCGGACAGATCGTGCCGGACTTGGCTGGGGCTGACTCCCACCACGGTACCGATGCCGTCGGCGGAGACGCTGCCGCGGCCCTCCCGCTGTTCCGTTTTCAGCATGATCAGATATTGGGGAAGCCGCTGAAGCGTTCCCTGGGACAGCGCTGCAATCATAGTTTTGTTCCTCCAGTTACGCGCAGATCTCAGGACAGCAATGCCCCGGAGATCAGATCACTTTCAATTTCAAATTCCGCCTTGAGCGCCTGGCAGACGGCGCCGCGGACGAAGTTGGCAATGAACATGCCCTTCATGACCATGTCGTACAGAGGAACCCCTGCGCCGGAGACGCACTTTTCCTCGGAAATGGCCTCGAAGCCGGCGACATATCCGGCGTCTGTCTCAATGATTTTTTTCTTCAGTGCCTCATAGTCGGGAATGTCATACTTGGGTTCTCCCATGCCGGGACCACCGGGACCACCGGGACCACCGGGACCACCGGGACCTCCCGCACCACCGGGACCACCGGGACCACCGGGACCACCGGGACCACCGGGACCGCCGGGACCTCCCGGACCACCCGGACCTCCCGGACCACCGGGGCCGTCGTCACTGAGCATATTCAGGCTCATCGCCAGGGTGCCGGCCATCCGATCCAGCGCTCCGTGGATGGAGCCGAAGGTGTAGTTTGTTCCCACGTCCTGCTTGCGTTGCTCATCGGTGAGCCCATCCAGCAGCTTCAGCAGTTTGAGATTCTGGAGCTGATTGAATTTCGCGATCACAATCATGGCGTCTTTCATAGGATTACCTCCTTTTCTTTCTGTGGAGATATTATACCATATCGGGCCGGGCGGGGACAGTGTTGATTTTTATGGAGCTGTGGCAAAATGAGGCTCAGCGCAGGATCTTATGGGCCTTGAGATAGCGTTCCTCTTCGGAGAACACACAGCCGCAGTACTTCTGCATATAAAATCCGAGGGCTCTGGCCCGTTCCTGTCCTGCCTTGAAGTAGGGCCGGAAGTCCCGATAGAGAAACTGCACCCCGAACCGGGCGGCGGCGTCCTCCGCCACCTGACGCATCAGGTCGTGCTTCTGGTAGGGGGAGATGAACAGGGAGGAGGTGAAGGCATCGTACCCCATTTCCGCGGCGTATTGAGCTGTCCGGCCCAGACGCATCTCATAGCATTTGACGCACCGGCCGTCGATGTCCCCTGCCACCTCCCGGACGAAGGGCCGCAGACCGTAGTCGTTCTGTTCCAGCAGCTTCAGGTCGATATCCTTCGCGTATTCCCGGAGGCAGTTTCGCCGGGCGCGATACTCGGTAAAGGGATGAATGTTGGGATTGTACCAGAATCCCACCGGCTCGATCCCGTCGCCCCGCAGGGTCTCAATGCACATGTTGCTGCAGGGGGCGCAGCAGATATGCAGCAGCAGCTTCATTTTGACCACCTCATGAACATTTTGTCAAACGTCATTGTACAACAAAGGTTCCGATTTGAAAAGAGGGGAAAAACAATCTGCTGTTTTTTCGTAAAAAAGTCACGAATTGAATGCCCCTTTACAAATGAGCCGTTTGTGCTATAATAAAAACAGCACATTTTGTAGGTTTCTGCGATTTGGAGTAACACAAAGGTGGTTTGAGTCAATGGCTCAGAATGTGGGACGATTTGAATCTCTGTTTTCCGCTCCCGCCGGCCCGGCTGCGGAGCTGCCGGGGCATGGCCGCGAGGCGCCGCCCGCCAAGCCCGGGATGGGTCCTCCCCCGGAGGAGGAGAAACCGACCTACCAGGAGCTGGAACGGAAATACCGGCATCGGACTTATCAGGCCCAGGAGCTGATGGTGGAAAAGTTGCTCCGAGGACACTTCGTGGATGAAAAGGCCCTGGAGCGAAAACTGCATATGTTTGATCTGGAGTTTTCCGCGCCGCGGTATCTGGTGGTGCTGGTATGTCCCGCAGGGAACGACACCATGTTCTCCGGCTATGACAGCGATCTGCGGGACGGCGGCCAGGTGGGACTGATCGTTTCCTCTATTTTTTCAGAACTTCTGGGGGAGCGGTTCTCCTGCTACCCGGCCAATCTGGAGGACAGGTATGCCTTTCTCCTGAACTTCGACCGGACGGACGATGCGGAGCTCTCCCGCCAGGTGGCGGAGATCAGCCGGGATGCGGTGAAGTTTATCCGGGACAATTTCGATCTGGAACTGCGGGCCTGCGTCAGCGCCGCCTGCGATTCCCTCCGGTCCCTTCATGAGGCCTTCCGGGAGACGGAAATGGTGGCGGTGGATCCGGGCACGGTATACAAGGACGGGGTCTGTGCTAGGGCGGAGGGCGGCGCCCCTGCCGGCGGACCGCGCATGGAGCCCACCATTGAGAAACAGTATCTCAACGCCCTGGTGACCCAGGACTTTGATATGGCCCGGCAGCTGAGCATCGAAAAGGTGCGGGAGCTGGTTTCCCCCGGTCAGGGCGGACTGGAGCGGGCAAAACGGTTCCTGAATATGCGGATGCAGACCACAGGCAGCGTGCTGGCCCTTCCCATGGGCGACCTGCTGGAGGAGCAGGGCGCCCCCGGCTCCGGCAGCATGAAGGTGGAGGCCTGCAATTCCCTCGAAGAACTGGAGGCCGTGCTCCATGAGATCTTCGACCGGCTGGACCGGCGCTTCAACACCATCCCGTCGGACTATACCGGAACCACCGGCAAGGTCATTCACCTGATCAGCAAAAAGTATATGGAGCCGGACCTCTCCGTGGAAATGATCTGCGACTGCCTGGGCAAGTCCCGCAGCTATCTCAGCCGGATGTTCAAGGAGAACACGGGCATGAACCTGCTGGACTACCTGCACACCACCCGGCTGACGGAGGCCAAGAAGCTCCTCAACGAGACGGACCTGGGGATCTCAGAGATCGCCTCCCGGGTGGGATACTACTCCGGCTGGACCCTGGCCCGGGTGTTCAAGCGCTATGAGGGCATCACGCCCACCGCCTATCGGAAGGCATTCTGCGGAAATCAGGACACCTGATGCACACAAAACGCACACAACAGTTGCGAAACCCACATAATCCTGATATAATCACCTCTGGAAGCTGTTCCGGAGGTGATTTTTCATGAACGGTTATCAGCGCATCAGTCACTATAAATCCCATCTGATGGGCATTGCCATTATGATCGTGGTCTACGGTCATCTGCTGTATTATCATGGAAATCTGATTCCCTATGAGGAAAATCACTGGACCGAGTGGTACACGCTGGGTTCGGTGGAGATGTTTATGTTCGTATCCGGCTTCGGGATCTACCAGTCCCTGCTGAAGAACCGGGACGCCTGGACCTTCTACGGCCGGCGGCTGGGACGGCTGCTTCCGTCCTACATTCCGGTGATGCTGGCCTGGTGTGCGGTCAACGTCATCAAGGGCCGCATGCTGCCCAGCGAGGCGGTGGGCAATCTGACCGCCATGGGCTACTGGTTCCAGACGGACCACCAGTTCAACTGGTATGTGCCTGCGATCCTGATCCTGTATCTTCTGAGCCCGCTGCTGTTCGACGCCGTTCAGAAGAAAAAGGCGGGATGGGCCATGGCGGCGCTGGTGATCGTCTATGTGGCGGGCTGGCGGTCCAATGTGCTGATGGCGGTGACCCGGTTCCCCACCTATTTCCTCGGCATGATCTTCGGTGCGGAGTACGCCGCCGGGAGAGCGCCGGGCAAGCGGAACCTGATCGTGTCCTATGTGGCCGGCGTCATCGCCATGATCGTGGTGGTGCCGGTGTTCCAGCTGCGGCGGTGGTATCTGTGGTACTACGGCCTGTACTGGAATCTGTTTGTGATCGCCTCGCCCTTCTGGATGTACGGGATCACAAAACTGCTGGAGTGGCAGGACCGGATCGCACCGGGCCGGTGGGTCAACAAGGCGTGGTCCTTTCTGGGCGCCCGGTCCTTTGAGATCTACCTGTGCCATCTGGCCCTGTACGACAGCTGCCTGAAGATGGGGATCCAGGGCTGGAAAAAGTGGATCCTGATCGCCTGTCTGGGCACCGGGATCGGCATCGCCTTCCATGAGGTGGTGGAGCGGTGCCTGAAATGGTGGAAACAGAGAAAAACAGCATGACCAAGCGGCGCCCTCCGGCGCCGCTTTTTCATGGACTTGTATTTTTTTGCAATTCCCACGGGGATTTGCTATAATGGGCCGGTAAGGGAAGTGATTTCTATGCAAGCATACGACCGCATCAGCCGGTACAAGGGTGCGCTGATGGGGATTATGATCCTGATCGTAGTCTACGGGCATCTGCTTTATTACCACAGCGGCTGCCAGCTCTATCAGTTCCTGGGACCGGAGGAGTGGTATACCGTCGGCTCCGTGGATATTTTCCTGTTCCTCTCCGGCTTCGGCATCAGCTTTTCCCTGAAAAAGAACGGAGATCCGCTGCAGTTCATGCAGCGGCGGATGTCCCGGATCCTGCCCTCCTACCTGCCGTTCATCGTGGTGTACTGCGCCTTTATGCTCTGGAGTCGGCAGATCGATGTTTTTCAGGCCCTGGGGAACCTGACCACCTTCGGCTGGTGGACCAGAATGGGGGGCCAGTTCAACTGGTATATCCCCATTCAGATTGCGGCCTATGTGATCTCCCCGCTGCTCTATCAGATCATCGACCGGTACGGAAAACGCGCCCTGTGGGTGTTCCCGGTGCTGTTTCTGGCGGATGTGGCCTGCGTCAACACCAGTTTGATGATGGGCGTCAGCCGCTTCCCGGTCTATTTCCTCGGCATGTATCTGGGATATGAGGCCGCGGCGGGGAAACAGCCCACCCGGCGCCATCTTGTGATCTCCTGGGCACTGATGGTGGTGAGCATGGTGGCTTTCTATTTCCTGTGCGTGCTCTGGCCCGACGGCCTCAGCGCCTACGGCTTCTGGTGGCACCCCTTCCTGCTGTCCACCCCCGGCTGTCTGTATATGACCACATGGATCCTGGAGAAAATGGACGCGTGGAAGCCCACAGCCAAGGTGAGCCGGGGCCTGGAATTCCTGGGCGGGAAGTCCTTTGAGATCTACCTGTGCCATATCCTCGTCTATGAGATTGGGCTGTATTTCGGGGTCGGCGGCTGGAAGAAATGGATCCTGCTGGCCCTGTGCGGCCTGACGGCGGGCACGCTCTACAGCTATCTGGTGGACGCGCTGGTCCGATGGAGGAAAAGAACGTGACGGCCAGACGGATCCGGGCGAACCTTCTGCTCCTGCTGACGGCGCTGATCTGGGGCGCGGCCTTCGTATCCCAGCGGGTCAGTATGGACTATATCGGCCCCTTCACCTTCCTATGCAGCCGGTCCCTGCTCGGGGGTGTGGTGCTGCTGCCGCTGATCGCCGTGTTCTCCGGGAAAATCCCCGGGGAGGCCCCGCAGCCGGGAGCGGGCAGACAGCTGATCCTGGGGGGACTGCTGTGCGGCGCGGCGCTGTTTGTGGCCAGTGCGCTGCAGCAGATCGGCATCCAGTACACCTCCGTGGGCAAGGCGGGATTCCTCACCGCCATGTATATCGTACTGATCCCCCTGAGCGGAATCTTTCTCCGCCGCCGGGTCGGACTCCGGGTCTGGAGCGCCGTAGCGGTGGCTGTGGTGGGGATGTACTTCCTGTGCCTGCATGGAACCGGCCTGGAGCGGATCAACCGGGGCGACCTGCTGGAGCTGGCCTGCGCCCTGTGCTTTACGGTCCACATTCTGGTCGTCGACCGGTTCGCCGGCCGGGTGGACGGGGTCAAGATGAGCTGCATCCAGTTTTTCGTCTGCGGCGCGCTGAGCTTTGTGTGTATGATGGTGTTTGAAACCCCGTCCTGGAGCGATATTCTGGAGGCGTGGCTCCCCATCGTCTATGCGGGCGTGATGTCCAGCGGCGTGGGATACACGCTGCAGATCGTCGCCCAAAAGGACACGGATCCCACAGTGGCGTCTCTGCTGATGAGCCTGGAGGCGGTGTTCGGTCTGATCGCGGGATGGCTGATCCTCGGCCAGCGCTTGTCGGGCTGGGAACTTCTGGGCTGCGGTCTGATGTTCGCGGCCATCGTGTGGGTGCAGCTGCCGCAGAAAAAGAAGGAGGACTGACCATGCCGTCCACGAAATCCTACCTGGACTTCATTCTGGAACAGCTGCCGCCGGAGGTGACCTGCCGTGCCATGATGGGGGAATATGTCCTGTATTACCATGGAAAGGTATTTGGCGGGATCTACGACGACCGGCTGCTGGTCAAGATTGTCCCTGCGGCGCTGGAGCGGCTTGGGACAGCGGCGAGAGAGCTGCCCTATCCGGGGGCAAAGGAGATGCTCCTGGTGGAGGATCTGGAGGACCGGGAGTTTTTGCGGGACCTGCTGGAGGCGATGGATACAGAATTACCTTCGCCCAGGAGACGATAGGAGGTTTCGTGTGGACAAGGATTTTCTGCTGAAAACATATGGACAATGCTATGACTCAGAGGCAGGACCATGGAATCTCTCTGTAGAGAACAAATATCTGGAATATATGTTTGCTCGTTTTTTTGAGGAACACTTCCGGATAGAAGAAAAAACAGATATATGCAATATTGGGATTGGAGCGGGATACTGGGACAGATATCTGTCCTATAAACTCAAACGCGGAACACTCACGTGTGTTGACCGGGATCCGATAATATGCCGTCAACTATCAGAAGGACTTGAAAATGAGCATAACCCAAATTCAGTAAAAGTGGTTTGCTGCGACATAATGAAGTACGAGCCGGAAACCCTGTTTGATCTCGTCACAGTGATAGGAAGTACAAGGCAGGAAAGCGGTCATTACGAAGAATTCTTAAAGAAAACCTTTACGCTGATAAAGCCCGGCGGCAGATTATACTATCAGACACTGGACCCCTTGGAAGATGAGGCGGCATTCCGGGAATTAGTAAAAACAAATCATCTTACGATTCAGGCATTTCTGAAAGATGAAAGCTATGGCTTTACAGCCCGGTATTGGAGTATAAGCAAAGAAAGAAAACCCCGCTACAGCAATTCACTGTAGCGGGGGCGCTCTTTTTATTCCTCCACGCTCTTGTAGCGGCTGTAGGCCACGACAACGCGGCGTCCCGGCTCGGTACCGGTGGAGAAGGTGGTAACGTCGGGATAATCCTGCAGGGCTGCGTGGATCACATGGCGCTCGTAGGCGTTCATGGGCTCCAGCGTGATGTTCCGGCGGGTCTTAACGACCTTGCCGGCGACCTTTGTGGCCAGCCGCTCCAGGGATTCCTCCCGCTTTTTGCGGTAGTTCTCCGCATCCACGTTGATGCGGACCCGCTTGTTCTGGCCGTGGTTCACAGCGTAGTTGGTGATGTGCTGGATGGCGTCAAGAGTGTCGCCCCGGCGGCCGATCAGCATGCCCAGATGCTCACCGATCAGCTCCACCGCGTAGGTGTCGTCGGCGACTTTCTTTGCAGAGGGAACGGCGTCGGAGCCCATGTGCTCCAGCAGGCCCTTCATGAAGGTCTCGATCCGAGCCTCCACGGTGCCTTCTGCGGCGGGGGCGGGAACCGCAACGGGTTCAGCTTTCTTTTCCGGCTGTTTCTCTGGCTTGGGCTGTGCCTTGGGCGGCTCAGCCTTTTTCTCAGGCTTAGGCGCAGGCTGCGGTTTGGGCGGCTCAGGTTTCTTTTCCGGCACGGGATCCGGCACCTCATAGGTCAGGGAGACCTTGGCAGGACTGGCGCCGATTCCGAAAAAGCCTTTCTTGGGCTGCTCCAGCACCTCCACAGAAACGCTGTCCCGGTCCATCTGAAGCTGATCCAGGCCGGCCTGGATGGCGAGCTCAATGGTTGCGCCGGTGGCTTCGATTGATTTCAGCATGATTGTGTGCTCCTTTTTCAGCGGCCTCCGGGAGGCCGTAATCATTCAGGGTCGGTTGGATCCTCCGGGGTCTCTGGTTCCGGTTCGGCAGGGGCCTCCTGAACGGCGCCGGCATTCTCGTACCGGTTGGGATCATAGGCACGTCCGCGGCTGTAGGGCCGGTTGGGATCGCCGGACAGACCGCCTTTGGCTTTTTCCTTTTCTTCCTGCTGACGGTGGTATTCCGCGCGCTCCTCCTCAGTGAACTTGCCCTCGGGGGTGTCGGCTTCCGCCAGCTTCTGCTGTTTCTTGATCTTACGGCGGCTGGTGTTGGGATTGGCACCCTCGGGCATCATGGCCCGGCGCTCGGCCCGGCGGGCCTCCTTTTCCGCCTCGATGGCCGCCTCTTCGGCAGCCCGTTCCCGCTTGATCTCGTCCTCTTCGTCATAGACCTTTTTGTAGTGCACAGTCAGAACGCCGTCCAGCGCCGTGTTGAACACCGCCTGGGCAATCCAGTAGATGCACATAGCCGCAGGCATGGAGAAGCCGATCCACAGGGAGAACAGGGGCATGACGTACATCATGGTCTTCATGCTCTGAGCCGCTGCAGCAGCGGCATCCTGATCCTTTTCTCCTTTGTCGTTGGTGGCAACGGAGCCGTTGAGCTTCTGGGAGATCTGCATGGATGCGAACTGGGACACGGCGGAGATCACGGGGATGATGAACAGACCGAATCCCACCAGCGTGTAGGGCCCGTCGAACATCCAGCGCCAGGTGGGGATCTGACTCAGATCCACGCCCAGGAAATGGAAGTCAATGGCGCGGCTGGCGATATCCGGTACGATCGATTTGATGGCGTCCATGTTGTCGTAGACAGCCTGAGCCAGAACGATCTCCGTGTAGTAGCTGCCCCGGCCGGATGTGGCCAGCTCCACCAGGCCGCTGGAGGTCATGTAGTCTTGGATCTGGGTGATCTGGTCGGCAGAGAGCTGCATCAGATAGGTCATGGGCTGACGGATGACATAGTACAGAGCCATCAGAAGGACCAGGGGGAGCAGGGACCACAGACAGCCGGACATGGGGCTGACGCCCTCTTTTTTGTAGAGGGCCTGCATCTCCTGCTGATACTTCATCTTGTCATCGCCGCATTTTGCCTCCAGCTCCTTGAGCTTCGGCCCGAGGCGGGAGGTCTTCATCATGCTCTTTTTGCTCTTGGCAGTGAAGGGCAGCAGGATGAGCTTTGTGATCAGAGAGAACAGGATCAGCGCGACACCGTAGTTGTTGAACAGATGGTAGAGCATCCGCAGCAGCCACGCAAAGGGAATCAATACATAATGCATTTGTTACCTCCGGTCAATTCGATGGATCCGGTTACGGAACCGGATCATAGAAGTCTCCCTTATAAAAGGGATTGCACCGAAGAATCCGCCGAAGGGCCAGATACCCGCCCTTCAGGGCGCCGTACTTTTCCACCGCCTCCAGGGCATAGGCAGAGCAGGTGGGGTGAAAGCGGCAGCAGGGCTGCCTAAGAGGGGAGATGCGTGTCCGGTAAAACCGGATCATCCACAGCAGGATGGTCTTCACGTGGTTCCTCCTTCCGGGTCAGGCCCAGCCGTTCCGACTGCTTTCTCAGACAGTCGGCGATCTCCTGGTAGGTGGCCTCCGCCGCCCGGGTCCTCGCGACGACAATGATGTCGTAGCCCCTGCGGTAGTCCTGCTCAGAGAGGCGGTAGGCCTCCCGAATGCGGCGGCGGACGCGGTTGCGCACCACGGCGTGGCCCACTTTGGTGCCGGCAGTGATCCCCAGCCGGTTGAAGGCAAGGCCGTTTTTCCGGCAGTAGACCACAGTATAACGTCCTGCGGCGGATTTTCCCCGCTGATACAGGCGCCGGAACAGATGATTCTGTTTAAGAGACTTGGTGAAAACCATGGTGGGTTCCCCTCCGGGAGAGGTTCTTAAAGTACGGCAATAAACGTGATGGGGCGAACAGATCACTCCATTCACCCCATATTGACAGGATTCAAACGGTGTAGGGACGGGCGAATCAGTAGCTGAGTCTGCTTCTGCCCTTGCTGCGGCGGCGAGCAAGAACCTTGCGGCCGTTGCGGGTGGACATTCTCTTGCGGAAGCCGTGGACCTTCTGTCCGTGCAGCTTCTTGGGCTGATAGGTACGCTTCGTCATTCGTATACACCTCCTGAAAAATATGCTCGACAGCGGGTACGCTGCAGCTTGTAAATAAATCTGTCCTTCGGGACAGGCAAACGTTATTATACTGTATCGAAGCGAGAAAAGTCAAGGTTTTTCGGGGATTTTTTTCTTGTCTCTGCCGGTGCCGCGTTCCTCCGCATCCAGTTGTGTCCGGAGGGGGCGGAAGCGGGCAGATGTTGTGTTCCCGCAGGCCGAGGGTGCTTCTGCTTACAGCCGCCGTGGTTCCTGGTCTGCAAAAATACAGCGTATGATCAGCAGAAATCCCAGCGCAGGCAAGGCGGAGTCATCCTCCGGCAGATCCAGAACGGTCCGCCCGCCGGAGACCTGAAGGGACGCCACCGGAGCCGGCCCCTCCCAAACGGAAACGGAGGCGGCGCCCAGCGGCCCCTCCGCCCGCCAGTTCCGGGCGGGGAACAGGCAGCAGGCCGGGCGGAGCGTCAGGTCCTTGAGGATCTCTCCCACGGGTTTTCCGTATATCTCCGCCTCATAGCGCGGCGGAAGTCCCGGGAGGACCTGAAAGAGTCCCACCGCCTCTCTTTCGGCCAGATCCAGGACGCGGAGATTTCTCCGGAGATGAAAGGCGTCTCCGACGAGGGTATACCGGATGTGTCCGGCGTCATCCGTAAGGGGGCAGGGCGTGTTCCAGCGGAAAGCGGTTTCCAGATACAGCTTCATCCTCGGCTCCTTTCCGTCGGGGGAGGCGCGGCCGCCTGAGGGGGTCAATCCGTGATCCGGATGGAGGTGATCACCGGCTGGTCCCACCAGGCCACGGTTCCGTTGTCATCCTGGACGGGGGTGTCAGCGCAGATGGCGTCCACGATCTCCATGCCGGATGTTACATGGCCGAAGGCGGCGTACTGGCCGTCCAGGAAGGTGCTGTCCTGATGGACGATAAAGAACTGACTGCTGGCGCTGTCCGGGTCGCCGGAGCGGGCCATGGAGATTACGCCCCGGACGTGGGAGATGTCGTTTTCCACGCCGTTGGCGGAGAATTCCCCTTTGATGGTCTTTTCGGAGCCGCCGGTGCCGTTGCCGGCCGGGTCTCCGCCCTGGATCATGAAGCCATCGATGATCCGGTGAAAGGTCAGACCGTCATAAAAGCCGTCCTTTGCCAGAGACACAAAGTTTTCCACGGTGATGGGCGCGGTGTTTCCGTCAAGCTCCAGGGTGATGGTGCCATAGTCCTGGATCTCGATCTCCGCGTGATGAATACCGGTCTGCTCTGTTTTTCCGCCGCAGGCCGTCAGAAGCAGCAGGGCCAGCAGCAGGGGCAGGATACGTTTCATCTTGCCGCCTCCTTCAAACGTTTTCTCCATTATATCAGGCGGCTATGGAGGTGTCAAACGGGAAGAAACGGATGCTTGTATTTTGCCCAAAAAGGGCGTATGATAAGTGGACGAAATCAGGCATGTTTTTCCCCTGCGCGGGAATGCTATAAGAATCGAGGAGAAGCAGCAATGACAAAACTGGAAACCGATTTTACGGCGGAGCTTCTGAAAAAGCTGGAACAGGCGGAGACGGCCACCGGGATCCCGGAGCCCCGGCTTCAGGAGGCGGCCAGGAAACGGGGCGGAGCAGCCGCGGTCAAGGAACTGCTGCGCCGGGGACAGACCACACGGCAGTTTTCAGAGCTGAAGGAACGCGGCAGGCTGGATCTGAGCGCGGAGTACCTGGTTACCCGGGGAAAATACGGGGCGCTGTTTTCCGACGAGGAAGTGGATGCCTGCCTGGCGGCCCTGCTGGAGGCCGGCGCATTTTCCTTTTAATTCTGTAAATTATAATTTTTTCAAAGAATGTTAAAAGTTCGTTTGGACAAACGTCATACTTTGGACATAATTTGAATCTAACATTAAGAACGTAAATGAAAAGCCCATGGAAGGAGCTATGAAATATGAGCAGCGAATATGAAAACAACGAGTTTGGCGCCCGGACGCCGGAGAACGGAACCGATTCTCCCCGGCCTGAGACCGGCGCTTACCGCATGAGCGGCAGTCAGATCCCGGGAGCGGCTCGGAGCAGCGATACAAATACCGGCAATCAGAACGCCGGATATCAGAATACCGGATATCAGAATACCGGGTACCAGAACACCGGGTACCAGAACACCGGGTACCAGAACACCGGATACCAGAGCACTGGCTATCAGAATCGCGGCGCCGGGTACGGCCCT
Source organism: Oscillospiraceae bacterium (assembly GCA_017469795.1). Classification (GTDB taxonomy): domain Bacteria; phylum Bacillota; class Clostridia; order Oscillospirales; family Oscillospiraceae; genus HGM13006. The sequence goes on along the minus strand of JAFUFT010000026.1, from coordinate 4,839 downwards.
TCGGATCCCTACCGTGCCAACCCTATGTCCGGGTACAATGTCAGACCTCAGGCACCCCAGCAGCCGAAGAAGAAATCCGGCAGCAAGCGTGTGGTCGCACTGGCGCTGGTCTGTGCGCTGATCGGCGGACTGGGCGGCGGCGCTGCCGTAGGTATGGCGCTGCGGGGCAGCGCGGCAAACACGGCGGTCGAGGAAACGGCTCCAGCAGAAGCGGCTGCTGTTCCGGCTCCGGAAGCCGCGGAAGCGGCCACGAAAACCGACGAGGGAGCTGCCGCCAGAAATGAGAACATCAACAGTACGGTGATCGAGGTGACCACCAATTCTGAGACCACCTCCATGACCCCCAAGGATGTCTACGAAAAGTACGTCAACGCGGTGGTGGCCATCTCCAATGAGGGAACAACGACCAATGTGTTCGGCCAGGTGTCGGAAACGGCCTCCTCAGGCAGCGGTTTCATCATCACGGAAGACGGGTATATCGTGACCAATAACCATGTGGTGGCAGGCGCCGAGAAGCTGACGGTTACCATGACCAACGGCGACGAATACGAAGCGGAGATTATCGGCGCCGACGCGGAAAACGACGTGGCGCTGCTGAAGATCGACGGGAAGGATCTCCCCACCGTGGCGGTGGGCACCTCCACGGCCATTGAGGTGGGCCAGCAGGTCTGCGCCATCGGCAACCCTCTGGGCGAGCTGACCAACACCCTGACGGTGGGCTATGTATCCGCCCTGGACCGGGAGATCAACGAAAACGGCACGCCCATTAGCATGTTCCAGACAGACTGCGCTATCAACGCCGGAAACTCCGGCGGCCCGCTCTTTGATCTCCACGGCAATGTGATCGGCATCACTACCGCCAAGTATTCCTCCAACGGCAGCAGCTATCAGGCCTCCATCGAGGGCATCGGTTTCTGCGTGCCCATCGACGACGCCATGGATATTGTCAGCGACCTGCTGGAGTACGGTTACGTCAAGGGCCGTCCCTCTCTGGGTATCTCCTGCCAGGCCATCTCCTCCACAGTGACCCAGTACTATCATCTGCCTGTAGGCGTGTATGTCTACGAGGTGCAGGAGGGGAGCGCAGCGGACACGGCAGGGCTCCAGTCCGGCGACATCATCACCGCAATCGACGGCACAGAGGTGGAGAGCATCACCGAATTCAAGACGAAGCTCAAAGACTACAGCGCGGGGGACACCGCCCTCCTGAGCGTGTACCGCAGCAATGAAAACGGCGCGGAGACGCTGGAGCTGAGTGTGACCTTCGACGAAAAACAGTAAGGCGAATCTCTGCCGGCAGGATCTCCGGATCCTGCCGGTGTTTTTCTGCATTGACAGGGCCGCCGGTTTGGGAGTATCATGTTTAAAATGAGCGGAACCCCGGGCGATTCGTCCCGGGAGGAAGCGCGAACTGATCCTGAAGAGAAACGGAGGGATACCGTTGAGTCTGAATACAACGCCATCGGGAGAGCGGATCCACATCGGCCTGTTCGGACGCCGGAACGCGGGAAAGTCCAGCGTGATCAACGCGGTGACCGGCCAGAGTCTGGCGATCGTGTCCGATGTGGCGGGCACGACCACTGATCCGGTCCGCAAGGCCATGGAACTGCTGCCGCTGGGTCCTGTGATGGTCATTGACACCCCGGGGCTGGACGATGAGGGGGAACTGGGCGCCCTTCGGGTAAAAAAGGCGCTGCAGGAGCTGGCCAAGACCGATATTGCAATTCTGGTGTCGGACTGCACCCAGCCGCTGGATGAAACGGAGCGGCGCCTGATCGAAGCCTTTGAAGAGAGAAAGCTCCCCTATCTGCTCGTCCGGAATAAATGCGACCTTCTGGAGCAGGTTCCCCAGCCGGAGGACGAGCACACGATCTACGTCAGCGCGGTCCGGGGCACGAACATCTATCTGCTCAAGGAGCGGATCGCGGCGCTGGCGCCGGAGGACGGGGAGGAGAGACGTATCGTCGGCGATCTGCTGCAGCCGGGAGACGCAGTGGTTCTGGTGGTTCCCATCGACAAGGCGGCGCCCAAGGGACGGCTGATCCTGCCCCAGCAGCAGACGATACGGGACATTCTCGAGGCCGGCGCGGCAGCGGTGGTGTCCCGGGATACGGAACTGGAAAGCACCCTCCGGGCCCTGGGGAAACCGCCCAAAATGGTGATCACGGACTCCCAGGTGTTCGGAGCAGTAGCGAAGACCGTTCCGCAGGAGATCCCGCTGACCTCCTTTTCCATCCTCATGGCGCGCTACAAAGGGGACCTTGGGACGCTGGTGGCCGGTGTCCGTGCGCTGAAGGATCTGAAGGACGGAGCCCGGGTGCTGATCTCAGAGGGATGTACCCATCACCGGCAGTGCGGCGACATCGGAACGGAAAAGATCCCGAAAGCGCTCCGGCGCTGCACGGGGAAAGCGCTGGAGGTGTCTTTCACCAGCGGCGTGGAGTTCCCGGAGGATCTGACGGGATATGATCTTGTGATCCACTGCGGCGGATGTATGCTCAACGAAAAAGAGATGAAAAACCGGCTGCGCCGGGCGGTGGTGCAGGGCGTGCCAATGACGAACTACGGCATTTTCCTGGCCCAAGCCAGCGGGATCCTGGCCCGCAGTCTGGAGCTATTTCCTCAGGTGCATGGCCTTTTGGAGGCCAGACCATGATCACGCAGGCGGAGTTGACGGTCTTGGACTGGATCCAGGCGCATCTGCGGAGCGGGGTCATGGACGCAGTGATGCAGGTCATCACGCTCTTTGGCGAGTACGGCGTGTTTTGGATCCTGCTGGCGCTGGGACTTCTGATATACCCCAAGACCAGAAAACTGGGGCTGGCCATGGCCTTTGCGCTGGCGCTGGACGTGGTGCTGTGCAACGGAATCCTGAAGCCGCTGGCGGCAAGGCCCAGGCCCTATACCTGGAGGCCGGATCTGGAAGTGATCCGGGAGATGTGGGATTATTCCTTCCCGTCGGGCCATACCGCGGCGGCCTTTGCGGGGACCTTTGCCCTGCTGGGCATGCGGTGCCGCGGGTGGATTCCGGCGCTGGCGCTGTCCATTCTGATCGGGGTGAGCCGGCTGTATCTGTATATGCACTTTCCGACTGATGTGCTGTGCGGCGCGATCGTTGGGATCGTGTGCGGACTGCTGGGCGCAATTCTTGCCAAACGGTGCTGGAAAGCCTGGGAAAAGCACAAATCCGGCGGCGAAAAGTCCCTTCCGAAAAAAGGGTAGGAAAAACATACAAAAGTTCAGGGCAAAGCGGTTGAAATTCGGTGCAAAATGGACTTTGCCAACCGCTTGACGGATAGCGCCTTGCTGTGATAAAGTATTAACATATTGTGAATGAATTATGGATTCATTTACATTGCAATTGAATGGAGGAAAGAAAACATGAAAAACATGAAGAAGCTTCTTGCAGTGCTTCTGTGCCTTGCCATGGTGCTTTCTCTGGCCGCCTGCGGCTCCAGCGCCTCCGGCAGCGCTGAGGCTGCTGCTTCCGGTGAGGCTGCCGGCAGCGCTGAGGCTGCTCCCGCTGAGAACGCCGGCGCCGCCATCAAGCTCGGCGGCATCGGACCCACCACTGGCGCTGCTGCCATCTACGGCACCGCCACCATGAACGGCGCACAGATCGCCGTGGACGAGATCAACGCCCTGGGCGGCATCCAGTTCGAGCTGAACTGGCAGGACGACGAGCATGATCCCGAGAAGTCCGTCAACGCCTACAACAACCTCAAGGACTGGGGTATGCAGATGCTGGTGGGCTGCACCACGACCGGCCCCTGCGTCGCGGTTTCCGCTGAGTCCAACGCTGACCGCATCTTCCAGCTGACTCCCTCCGCCTCCTCCGTCGACGTCATCGGCGGCCAGACGGACGGCATCGCCCGGAAGGACAACGTGTTCCAGATGTGCTTCACCGACCCCAACCAGGGCACCGCTTCCGCCCAGTACATCAAGGATCAGAACCTGGGCACCAAGATCGCCATCATCTACAACAACGGCGACGCCTACTCCACCGGTATCTACAACAAGTTCATCGCGGAGGCTGAGACTCTGGGCCTGGAGGTCGTGTCCACCACCACCTTCACCGATGACTCCGCCAACGACTTCTCCGTGCAGCTGGGCGACGCCAAGAACGCCGGCGCCGATCTGCTGTTCCTGCCCATCTACTATCAGCCCGCGTCCCTGATCCTGGCTCAGGCCAAGGATATGGACTACGCGCCCAAGTTCTTCGGCGTGGACGGCATGGACGGTATCCTGACCCTGGAGGGCTTCGACACCTCCCTGGCCGAGGGCGTTATGCTGCTGACCCCCTTCTCCCCTGACGCCTCTGACGAGAAGACCCAGAACTTCGTCAAGACCTATCAGGAGAAGTACGGCGATGTGCCCAACCAGTTTGCTGCCGACGCTTATGACTGCGTCTATGCCATCTACAATGCGGTTCAGAAGAACGGCGTCACTGCGGACATGTCCGCCGCCGACATCTGCGCCAAGATGATCGAGACCTTTAACGGCGACTACACCTTCGACGGCATCACCGGCACCGGCGTGACCTGGTCCGACAACGGCGAGGTTTCCAAGGCGCCGAAGGGCATGGTAATTCAGAACGGCGTATACGTCGGTATGTGATCCCGCCCCTAACAGAAAGATCAACGGGGGCTGCCAGCTGTGGCAGCCTCCGTTTGCCGGTTTTTCGGCAACCAAAAAGTTGAAAGACTAACTATTAAAAGTCAACCCCGATTTCGAGAAAAGTTGTGAATTGGTAGACAGCAAAGAAAAGGGTATAGCAATCTAAGCGTCCAACAGGGCGCTCTGAGCAGGATGATATGAGGATAGCGTCAAGCAGGTTGA
>JAFUFT010000025.1 GCA_017469795.1 Oscillospiraceae bacterium | reverse complement strand
GCTCGCACAGGCCGGGCTTGTAAGCGCCCTTGGCCTGTACGAGCATCTGCACTTATGCGATTGAACCGCCGTGTACCGAACGGTACGCACGGTGGTGTGGGAGGACGGTCACTCAACTAATGGGTGACCTCCTACCCGATTGTCGTTTCCGTCGGCCAGATCGCCGGCCGCGTCGCCGATGCCCTCGGCCACGTCTCCGGCTGCGTCGCCCACATCCCGGGCCACGTCGCCCACCGCTTCGCCGCTGTCTCTCGCGGCGTCGCCGATGGCATCGCCGGCGCTGCCGTCATCTCGGTCCGTATGCTCCTCCTCCCGGACGGATCCGGAGGGTTCCCGGTCCCCGGTCCGGTTATCTTCGCCCATGCCGGATCCCCGGTCATCGGAAGCGCTGTGGTCGTCCGCGTCACCGATGAAGCCGTCCTGGTCGGTCACGTCACCGGGGGTGACGGAGGGAGCGGGCGTCATGGAAGGCGCCATGCTCGATTCCGCTGACGGGGCCGCAGTGGCGGTGGGGGTGGCGGCGGCCTTGGGCGCCGAAGTGGCAGCGGGTTTTGCAGTGCTTCCGCAGCCGCTCAGACAGAGCGTCAGCGTCAGGATAAGGCCGATGAGGCCCATTCGTTTCAAATTCATTTCCAGTTCCTCCTGTATATTCTGCTTGGATCAAGTGTAGTTTGTCCGTAAGATGGCAGAATATACGGCAAGAAATAGAAAATTCTGGAAATCAAGGGATATGCAAAAGAGAGAGGGGGCCTCTCTCTTGTTGCAGATCCAGTTAATCAGTCAGCCTTAACGCTGATGACCTCGCGTCCCTTATAGAATCCGCAGGCTTTGCAGGCTCTGTGGGGGAGGGTGAACTCTCCGCACTTGGGGCACTTGGCAAGACCGGGCATGTCCAGCTTCCACACGTTGCTGCGGCGCTTATCACGTCTTGCCTTGGATACTTTACACTTAGGCACTGCCATGGGGTGACACCTCCTTGGTCAAAATCGGGTTATTCTTTATCCTTTAACAGCTGTGCCAGCACAGCCAGTCGGGGATCGGGTTCAGCCTTGCAGGAGCAGGGACCGTCGTTGAGATTCTTGCCGCAGACGGCGCAGAGTCCTTTACAGTCCTCCCTGCAGAGGAATTTGGAGTCCATATTCAGAACGAATACGGTGGTGATGATCTCGTCGAGGTCCGCTGCGTCACCCTGAAGCAGGAATGTGCGGTCGTCCTCGTTCTGCTCATCCATGAGCTCCTGCACCAGGATCGCCTCCACGTCCAGATGGAACGGACGGTCAAAGGGGGAGGCGCAGCGGTCGCAGACACAGTGGAGCACGGTGTCCACCGCTGCGGTGAACACGAGAACGCCAGCTTCGTTGCGGACCTGACCGGCAGCCAGAACAGGCTCGGAGGCCGGCCGGCTTCCGCCGAAATCCAGTTCGGAGAAATCCATCTCACAGGAGAAGGGAACCACACCGCCGGGCTGATCGATGATTTTTCCGAGTTCCAGCAGCATAGAAAGACCTCCTCATAGTCTGACCAAGTTATTATATCGGCAACTATGGGGAATGTCAAGAAAAAAACGAAAGTTTGTGATGCGCTCCGGTTGTGACCCCGCGGGCGTTGTGTTATAATAAATCCGCAATTTTGGAAAAGGAATCTCATGCCTATGAAAGCGTTCACCATCGGGAAAAATGACGCGGGACAGCGGCTCGACCGTTTCATCGCGAAGAATGTGCCGCTGCTGCCGGCTTCCCTCAGTCAGAAATACATCCGGCTCAAGCGGATCAAGGTCAACGGCGCCAGAGCCCAGCGGGATACCCGCCTGAGCGTGGGGGATCTGGTGGAAATGTACGTCAACGATGAGTTCTTCGACACCCCCAGGGCGGAGAACGCCTATCTCACGGTTTCCACACCACGGCTGAACATCGTCTACGAGGATGAGAACATTCTCCTGTGCGACAAACGTCCCGGGCTGGCGGTGCATCCCCACGATGGGGCGGAGTACGGCCGGACTCTCATCGACCACATTCAGGCCTATCTATACGGCAAGCGGGAGTGGAATCCCCGGCAGGAAAACGCCTTCGCACCGGCCCTCTGCAACCGGATCGACCGGAACACCGGCGGGATCGTCATCGCGGCCAAGAACGCCGAGGCCCTGCGGGTCATGAATGAAAAGATCAAAAACCGGGAGATGGACAAGCGGTATTTGGCGGTCATCCATGGGCGGATGGACCCGCAGGAGGGGATGCTCCGAGGCTATCTGTTCAAGGATGCGGTGAAAAACCGGGTCTATGTGACGAAGGAGCCCCAGAAGGGGTCAAAATCCTGCGAGACCCGCTACCGGGCCCTGCAGACCTCGAAGGATCTGTCCCTGGTGGAGTGCGAGCTGATCACCGGACGGACCCACCAGATCCGGGCGCAGTTTGCCGCGGCGGGGCATCCGCTGCTGGGGGACGGAAAATATGGGAAAGCGGAAAAACACTATGACCGGAAGTATCAGGCGCTCTACGCCTACCGGCTGACCTTTGCCTTTACCACCGACGGGGGGATCCTGCAGTATCTGGACGGAAAGAGCTTCCAGGTGAAGCAGGTGGACTTTGTGGAGGAGTACTTCCCCCTAAGGCCGTGATTGCAATTCCGGTGGAAAAATGGTAAGATAACTGACAGATCATATTGTCAGGAGGAATCCGCATGATCGATATACTCAGGAACTATTTTCTGACGATCCGCCCCAGCGCCATGGGACTCACGGTGGTGCTGATCGGATTGATTGTAGTGTTTTTTGTCAAATATCAGAAGGAAATGGCGCCCCGGATGGGCACGCTGGAGTGGATCCGGAACTATGACCGGCCCAGATTTACTCTGGACGGACGCCGGCATCCTTTGGAGCGGAAGGACTTTCTACCGCTGGTGATCCTGACGGCTGTCTATGCTGTCGTGGCGTTCACGAACCTGGGCAGCGCGGAGGCGCCCCGGAGCTTCTTTTCCTTTACGGAGGAAAAGGACGTGGTGGAGCTGGATCTGGGACAGAAACAGACCATTACTGAGGTGATGTACTATACGGGACTGTATCCCGGCGATTATGATCTGTTCTACTCCTCCAACGGCAGCAACTGGCTTCGGCTGCGGGATGACACCGCCCCGGAGGGCGAGGACGCCGCCATGCCCCAGAGCTATGCGGATCTGTTCAAGTGGCAGTACGCCAAAATGGACCGGGAGTCCTTTGAGGCCCGGTATATCCGCATCGCGGCCCGCAATCTCCCCATGGAGCTGGGAGAGCTTGCCCTGTACGGCAGCGACGGGGAACTGATCGACGTTACGGGCGTAGACAGCGTTCTCCTCGACGAACAGGGAACCATCCCGGAGGAGCCCAGCTGGTATAACAGCATGTACTTCGACGAGATCTACCACGGCCGCGCGGCCTATGAGAATCTGAACAACATCTATCCCTATGAGATCACCCATCCGCCTCTGGGCAAGCTGATCATCGCCCTCGGTGTGGAGATATTCGGCATGACGCCCTTCGGCTACCGGTTCATGGGGACCTTCTTCGGCGTGCTGATGCTTCTGCCGCTGTATATTCTGCTCAAGAGCATGTTCGGCAGGACCCGGGCCGCCCTGTGCGGTACGGCACTCTTTGCCTTTGAATTCATGCACTTCACCCAGACCCGGATCGCCACCATCGACACCTATGCGGTGTTCTTCATTTTGACAAGCACCCTGTTTATGTGGCGCTGGATCAGTGCGCCCTATCAATGGAAGCTGAAGCAGACCTGGAAGGATCTTGCTCTGTCCGGCCTGTTCTTCGGCCTGGGCTGCGCCTGCAAATGGACGGTGGTGTACTGCGGAATGGGCCTGGCCTTCCTGTGGCTCCTGCGGCTGGTGGTGAAGCTCAGCGAGCGCGGCATGACCGGATACGGCAAAGAGGTTGCCGGCACGGTCGGACTCTCTGTTCTGTTTTTTGTGGTGGTCCCTGTGGTGATCTACTGTCTGAGTTATATTCCCTACGGGCAGGCCTTGGGAATCCCGCTTCCGGAGATGCTGGTCCGGAAGGATTATTACAAAATGATCTGGGACAACCAGGTCTATATGTTTGAGTATCATCGGGGCGTAGACCAAAGCCACCCCTATTCCTCCCGCTGGTGGCAGTGGCTCTTTGATACCCGGCCCATCCTCTATTATCTCCACTACGGGACGGAGAGCAAGTCGGCGCTGGGATGCTTCAACTCCCCGCTGGTGTCCTGGGCGGGCCTGACGGCGCTGTTCGCCATGATCCCGGCCTTCTGGAAGCGCCGCAACCCGGCGGCGATCCTGATCTGGATCGGGTATCTCAGTCAGTTCCTCCCCTGGGTCATCATCACCCGGACTACCTTCGCCTATCACTACTTCGGCGCCACGCTGTTCCTGGTCATGGCCATCACCTTTGTGTTCGCGGAGCTGATCGACCGCAGGCCCCGGAATGACCGGCTGGTCTACGGGTTTACGGCGCTGGAGCTGGGTCTCTTCGGCCTGTTCTATCCGGTGCTCACCGGCGTGGAGGCCAGCACGGAATTCTGCCTGACCTTCCTGAAATGGCTGCCGGGATGGCCCTGGGGCTGATGTCATGAAGGTCAACTATCATTTTCATTCCCGGGTCTCCTTTGACGCGGAATATCCGCTGGCGGAGATGTGCCGGGCCGGCAGGGACGCGGGGCAGCGGTATCTGTGTGTCACAGACCACTGCGATCTGCTCGACGAGTACGGGAAGCCGGACGACGGCTTTGACTGGAGCCGGGTGGACGAGGAGCTGCGCCAGGCCCGGGCGATGTTTCCGGAGCTGGAGATCCGCCGGGGCGTGGAGCTTGGACAGGCGCTGTTGCGGCCGGAAGCTGCGGAGCGGGTGCTCCGTGAGCCGGGGATTGACTTCGTGCTGGGATCCATGCACAACACGCCGGCCGGCCTGGATTACTACTGGACGAAGTTTACCGACAGGCGGCAGTGTCTGGAGATCCTGGAGCAGTACCTGGACTATCTGTTGCGGCTCAGCGGAACCGACTATTTTGATTCGCTTGCCCATCTGACCTATCCCATCCGTTATATGCGCTACCGGGACGGGGTGGAGGTGGACTTTCATCCCTTTGACGACCTGATCCGGCAGATCCTCAGGACGCTGGCGGAGCGGGGCAAGGCGCTGGAGATCAACGCCTCCGGCTACCGGCAGGGACTGGGGGAGCCGCTCCCTCCGGCGTATATCCTGCGGATGTATCGGGAAGTGGGGGGAGAACTGGTGACCATCGGCACCGACGCCCACGAACCGAAGCACATGGCGGACGGGCTGGACCGGGCGGCGGCGCTGATCGGCGCCTGCGGATTCCGGTATATTACACTGTATGAAAAGAGGAACCCAAAACCAATCAAATTGGAGGATGTTTTATGATAGCAGTAGCGTGTGACCACGGCGGACTGGAACTGAAGGAGAAGATCAAGGCGCACCTGATCGAATCAGGATATGAGGTCCGGGATTTCGGAACAGATGCCCTTGACAGCTGCGACTACCCGGATTACGGTGCCCCCGCGGCCAGAGCGGTTGCGGCAGGGGAGTGTGAAAAAGGGATCCTGATCTGCACCACGGGCATCGGAATGTCCATCGTGGCCAACAAGGTCAAGGGGATCCGCTGCGGCCTGTGCAGCGATCCGCTGTCCGCATCCCTGACCCGGCGGCATAATGACACCAACGTGCTGGCGTTGGGCGCCGGGATTGTGGGCCCGAATCTGGCGTTGGAGATCGTGGACACCTGGTTGACAACGGAATTTGAGGGCGGCCGCCACAGCCGCCGGATCGGCAAGGTCATGGCGCTGGAAGAAGCATAAGCTGAACGCGAAAGCACCTCCATCCTGCGGGATGGAGGTGCTCTTTTATGCGCTTAAACAGAGATAACAGAGATGTCCGCAGGCGGCGCAGAGAGGGAGATGTCCTTTTCCAGCAGCAAGAGGCTTCCAAACAGTCCCCTGTGCTTTTTCGCCTGCATAAATCCGTATTTCCGGTAAAAGCCCAAAGCCTTGGTATTGGTGGGCGCCACCGAGAGCTGGAGCTTCGTGCGGCCACGTTTCCGGTAAAAGCTCACTGCGTGTCCGATGAGCTGGATCCCAAGACCCTGGTGCCGGAAGGGTTCCCGCAGATAAAGGAAAGGAATATATCCCACGCTCTTGGCCGCGTCCCGGCCGGGGCTGAGCTGGATCATTCCGGCGGGCGTGCCGTTGAGATATCCCACCACCATGGCCTCCGGATCCGGGCCGATGGTTCTCTGGGCGTCCAGCCAGAAGCCGGATCCGTCAAAGCCCTTGAGGGTGCCGTAGACCACCTGCCAGGCATCCTTCCGGTAGCGGATGTACTCCTCCACGGCGTCCCCGGCCATGGGGCGGATCGCCAGATCCCGGTGGGTGGGAATCCGGAGCAGGCTGTCGTCCAGATGACTTACGTCGTTTTGAAAATCCAACGTCAGACGGCCGCCCTCTGCGGTGAAGCGGGATACGGCGGTGTTGGTGCCGTAAGCCACCTGCTCCGGGTGATCCAGGCCGAAAAACAGTTTACATAACAGCGATTTGATGATGACCTGGTGGGCGCAGACCGCCACGGTCTGGCCCTCGTGCCGGGCGATGATGTCCTTCAGGGCTGCCCATCCCCGGTCGGAGAGTCCCGCAAAGGTGTCGGCGCCCTCCAGCTTCCACAGGTTCGGATCCCGTATGAACTGCTGAAACTGAGTCGGCTGGTCCGCTGCGGCGTTTCCGAAGGGCAGATCCTCCCAGGGACCCACGCAGACCTCCCGGAGCCGAGGATCGGTCCGAAGGGGGAGTCCTCTGGGACGGCACAGCGCGGCGCCGGTCTCCATGGCGCGGCTGAGGTCGCTGGAATAGACCGCGTCCAGCCGGACGTTCTGAAATCTCCGGCCGAGCGCCTCGATCTGCCGCCGGCCCAGATCTGTCAGATCGCCGTTGTACTGTCCCTGCATCCTGCGGTAGAGGTTGCCCTCCGCCTCCCCGTGGCGGATCAGATAAACTGTGACCATTTACCAGACCTCCAGGGAGCCGGTCAAAGAGCGGACCTCTGAGATGCCGTGACTCTCGCAGAACTCCTTTAGCTCGTCCCGGATGCGGACGGGAGCCATGGGATCGGAGAGAATGGCGGTGCCCACGGCCACGGCAGAAGCACCGGCCATCATCAGCTCTGCGGCGTCCTCGCCGGTCTCCACGCCGCCCATGCCCAGCAGGGGCACCTTCACGGCGGCGTAAACGTCATGGATACACCGCACTGCCACGGGCAGCACCGCCGGGCCGCTGAGGCCTCCGGTGTTGTTTTTCAGAATGGGCCGCCGGGTGCTGAGGTCAATCCGCATGCCCAGAAGGGTGTTGATCAGAGAGATGGCATCGGCGCCTGCGCCCTCCACGGCCCGGGCGATCTCCGCAATGGAGGTCACATTGGGGCTGAGCTTCACCATCACCGGAAGGTGGGTATGGGACTTCACCGCTTCCGTGGCGGCGGCGGCGGTCTCTGGCCGGGTGCCGAAGGCCAGACCCTCGCATTTGACGTTGGGACAGGAGATGTTGACCTCCAGCAGGTCCACGCCGTCTACCGACAGCAGTTCCGCCATCTGCGCAAATTCCTCCACCGTGCCGGCGGAGAGATTGACAATGATCTTAGTGCCCTGCGTTTTGAGCCAGGGCAGTTCGTCCCGGAGGAAACCCTCCACGCCGGGATTCTGCAATCCCACGCTGTTGAGCATGCCGGAGGGAGTCTCCGCGATCCGGGGACCGGGATTGCCGGGACGGCCATGGAGGGTCAGTCCCTTGGCGGACACGGCGCCCAGTTCACCGAGGGCATAGAATTTGGCGTATTCCCGTCCGAAGCCAAAGGTGCCGGAGGCGGAAACGATGGGGTTGGACAGGGCCACGCCGGCCAGATCCACACGCATATCAACCATCCCAGATCACCTCCTCGCCCCGGAAGACGGGTCCGTCCTTACAGGCTTCCTTCATGACCTTCTGTCCGTCCGCGCCGCGGATCGGCGTGGCGCAGGTGAGGCAAGCTCCCAGACCGCAGCCCATGCGCTCCTCCAGAGATACCCAGCAGGGAACGCCGGCGGTCCGGGCGGCTTCGAAGGTGGTTTTCAGCATGATCTTCGGGCCGCAGGCAAACACCGCCTCATACCGGTCCTGCGCCAGCATGGCGGCGACGCCCTGGGCGGCGAAGCCCTTCTCTCCGAGGGAGCCGTCGTCGGTCATGACCGTGACAGCTTTGCACAGCGCCCCCATCTCCTCCGTCAGGAGGGCCCGGTCCTTAGAACGGAAGGCCAGGACCGCGTCGCAGTCCTTCAGCCGCTGAGCGCAGAAGTGCATGGGCGGGACGCCCACGCCGCCGCCCACCAGAAGGACCTTTCCCCCGGCCTCGGGAAATCCGTGCCCCAGCGGACCCAGCACGTCCAGCACATCCCCGGGCTTCCGCCGGGAGAGCCAGCGGGTGCCCTTCCCCTTGATCTCAAAGATCACGGTCAGACGGTTTCCCGTCACGCCCGCGATGGAGATGGGGCGGCGGAGCTGGTATCCCTCACAGCGGATGTGGAGGAACTGGCCGGGGGATGCCTCCCCTGCCAGTTCCGGACTTTCGATCGTGATGACGCCGTAAACCGGCCCGGCAGAGGCCGCGGTTACCGGCGCGTTGATGATGTATTCCATGTTTCCCTTCCTTTTTCCTTACAGGATCTTCACAAACCGGCAGATGTCGTCCCGCATACGGATGGCCTCGTTCCGGGCGGCCTCCTGATAGTCCCGGCCGTCGCTGCCCTCGATCTTCTGCCAGGCGCACATGATGCCCCGGGAGGAGTTGACGATGGCTCCGTGGCCGAACTGGTCAAAGGCATACTGCACGTCCTTGGCCTTTCCGCCCTGGGCGCCGTAGCCCGGTACCAGGAAGAACAGCTGGGGGTACTTTTCCCGCAGGGCCTGAAGATCCCGGGGATGGGTGGCGCCCACCACCGCGCCGATGGCGGAAAAACCTGACGAACCGAGCAGCTGTTCCTTGTCCGTGAGCCGAATCGCCAGATCCGCCATGATCGTGTGAACGACCCGGTCCCCGGCGATGAGGTCCTGCAGTTCCCGGGAGCTGCGGTTGGAGGTCTTGACCAGAAGGAAGATGGACTTCCCGCGCTCCTTGCACAGGGCGGTGAAGGGCTTCAGGGCATCCGTGCCCAGATAGCCGTTGACGGTGACGGAGTCGCAGTCAAAGGGGGAGAAGGTGTTGTCTCCCACCTGGATCCCGCCGAGATAGGCGGCAGCATAGGCCTCGCAGGTGGTGCCGATGTCGCCCCGTTTGGCGTCCATGATCACATAGAGACCTTGCTCCTTCGCATAGGCGCAGATCTCCTCCAGTACGGCGATGCCGGCGCTGCCCAGCACTTCAAAATAGGCGCTCTGGGGTTTTACGGCGGGGACGATGTCCTTGAGGGCATCGATCAGCCCCCGGCAGAACAGCCGGTAGGCCTCTGCGGCCCCCCGCAGCGTCTGGCCGTATTTGGCGTACGCCTCCTCCAGAATGTGCGCCGGGATGTAGTCCAGTCTGGGATCCAGCCCCGCGACGGTGGGGTTTTTCTTCTGGCGGATCTTCTCCTGCAGGATGTCCATTGACATGGGAAACACTCCTTTACAAGTGTATTTTCTTTCTTTTTAGTGTATCATATTTGCCGGTCAATGTAAAGAAATCGGGCCCGGAATGAACCCATTCCGGACCCGTGTTTTGCAAGGTTACTGGATTTCCAGTCTTCTGGATGCGGGGACAGCCGCGGTCTTTTTCGGCAGCTCCAGCTTCAGGATGCCGTTTTCATAGGCGGCATGGATTTCATCCGCGTTGATCTGGGAGATGTCAAAGCTGCGGCTGTAGGAGCCGTAGAAGCGCTCCCGGCGCAGGTAGTTGCCCGCATCGTCCTTCTGCTCGCTTTCAGAATTGTGATGGGCCTGAATGGTGAGCTGGTCGCCGTCGATATCAATGGCAATATCTTCTTTCTGGAAGCCGGGAAGCTCCGCCTCCAGGGTATAGCTGTCGCCGTTGTCCTGAATGTCCGTGCGGAAAGCCCGGACGGGAGACTCGCCGAAGAAGCTGCGGGTCATTTTGTCAATGTCATAGAACGGACTCATCATGGCACGGGTCAAAGGCATCATTTCAAACATAATCAATTCCTCCAAATACTGAGATTGTGCGGGGCCTGCGGCCCCTTGTTTTTCTTTCTGAATACAACATACATCAGTATTTTGAACGAATCATTATGTTTTTATGAACCGTCTGTAAATATTAGCACTCAAACAAGAAGAGTGCTAAAATGGGTCAGACCAGCTTGACGGCATCCGGCCCCTTGAACTCCATGGCAGACATATCCTCCAGATAAAAGCACATATGATAGTGTCCGGTTTCCGCGTTGTAGGTCTCCTTCAGGAAGGGGCTCGCCTCATACATGGCGGCCTGGACCTCCGGCCGGTCATCCATGACCGCTCTGCCGCGGATCCGGAGAAAGGCGCCCTTGTTGAAGGCGCAGAGCTCCACCTCCGGATTGCGGAGCATCTGTTCATAGGCGGCCTTGTGGGTGCCGCAGCCGAAGTAAAGCCGGTCCTCAAAGACCATGCTGAAGCCAAAGGGCCGAACACGGGGTGCGCCATCCTCCGTTGTGGCAAAGTAGAACACGCCGCCGATTTTTTCTCTGAGTTCTTCCATGGAGATCATAGGAAACCATCCTTTCGTTTGCATTCGAAATAATATGAATTCATTTTATCGGAATTCCGGGTGGATTGCAAGGGGTTCTTGCGCCGGGGAGAGAATCGTGATAGGATACAGAAGAGGTGACAGATATGGCGGAATTTCAAAAAGTACTGATGTTCCTGCTGGACTCCGCAGGTGTGGGAGAACTGCCCGATGCGGCCCAGTACGGCGACAGCGGAGCGGCCACGGTGCAGCACACGCTGGAACGGAACCCGGGGCTGACGCTGACCAATCTGGAACGGCTGGGATGGATGGCCATCCCCGGAATGGAGCGGTTCTCCACCGGGATCGTACCCGTCGGCCGCTACGGGAAGTGTATGGAGCAGTCCAAAGGGAAGGACTCCATTGTGGGGCACTGGGAGGTCATGGGCCTGCCCACGCCGCTGGCCTTCGATACCTTCCCGGAGGGGTTCCCGCCGGAGATCATTGACGCCTTTACCGCCGCCATAGGCAGGGACATTCTGGGCAATGAAGTAGCCTCCGGCACGGAGATCATTCAGCGGCTGGGAGAGGAGCATCAGGCCACGGGACGGCCCATCGTCTACACCTCTGCCGACAGCGTGTTCCAAATCGCGGCCCATGAGGAGACGGTGCCCCTTCCGCTCCTGTATAAATGGTGCGAAGCGGCCAGAAAGCTGCTCAACGATCTGCCCTATGGAGTCGGGCGGGTCATTGCCCGGCCTTTTGTGGGCACGCCCGGGAACTACACCCGGACGGCAAACCGTCACGATTACGCGGTGTATCCCCCCGGAGACACGGATCTGGAGATCCTCAGCCGGGCGGGGATTCCCTTTCACTCCATCGGGAAACCGGCGGACATCTTCCCGGAGGCGGCGTTCACCAGCACCCGGAAGACCTCCGGAAACGAGGACGGGATGGCTGCCGCTCTGGAGGCCCTTCGGGAGAAGGAGGGGTTCATCTTCGTAAACCTCATCGACTTTGATCAGAAGTGGGGCCATCGGCGGGATCCGGCAGGGTACGGCGCCGGGCTCAGAGCCTTTGACGAGTATCTGCCTGCAGTGATGGAGGCCATGGGTCCGAGGGATCTGCTGATCATCACAGCGGACCACGGCTGTGATCCCACCCACCATGGGACAGACCATACCCGGGAGCACATTCCGTTCCTTCTTTGGCACCGGGGGATCGAGCCGGGACCGCTGGGCGTCCGGGAGACCTTCGCGGATGTCGGCGCTACGGTGCTTCATGCACTGGGAGCGCCGGCGCCGGAGTATGGTGTGTCGGTATTGTAAATAAGAAAACAAGGGAGCCGCAGGGATTGTTCTGCGGCTCCTGACTGTTTGGGGGCATATTGGAGTTTGTGGAGATCTTTCCGGGAAGCCTCCGGCGGCCAATCCCGTTTCGTTCCCACGGTCGGGGGTACGTCTAAAAAACGGGAGAATAAAGTAGACAAACTCCGATTTATCCCGCGTCTTTCGTCCGGCTCCGCCGCCAATGAATCAGAAAGCAGATCAGCACCCCCGTGCAGAATCCGCCCAGATCGATCCAAACATCCTTGATCTGCCCCGCCCGGCCCTCCACAAAGAGCTGGATCGTTTCGTCAGCAAGGGCAGTTCCGGCGCCGCACAGAAGAACCTCGCTCCAGGGCCGGCCGCGCCACAGACGGAGCAGCACCGTCAGCTCTGCTCCGAGGATCAGATACTCTGTGCCGTGGGCCAGCTTCCGGACAGTTCCGTGACCGGCCGCCGTGTCCAGCGGCAGCCGGAGCAGCCGGCTGAGAACTGAGGAGGCCCAGTCGCTGATGGCGCCGGAAATGGAGGCGGGCATCAGGGAATTGCCCCAGATGAAGCACAGCGTCAGAATCACCAGGGCAAAGAGCAGGTTTTCCTTTTTGGAACCAGTTTGCATTATGGACCCCCTTCCGGAACAGGCAGTGTGTCAGGCTTCGGCCGTCAATCGGCGCAGGATCTCCTCGTCCGCTGGACAGAACGCATAATCGGGGATCTCCCGGCGGGTAATCCACCGCAGATCGTTGTGCTCCAGAAGCATGGGCGTTCCCTCTGCGATGACCGCGTGAAACAGGCTGAGATGGACCGTCAGATCCGGATAAACGTGGGTCAGCTCCATGTAAAGCTCTCCTACGGCGACCGTCACGCCCAGTTCCTCCCGGCATTCCCGGATCAGTGCCGCTTCCTTCGTCTCGCCGGGCTCTACTTTCCCGCCTACAAACTCCCAGAGCAGGCCCCGTGCCTTGTGGGCGGGGCGCTGGCAGATCATAAACCGCTCTCCCTGCCAGATCAGAGCGGCAACCACTTCCGTCACGCAGATTCCTCCCTTGATTTGGACTAATGATACCATGGGCGGGTGAAATTATCAACATGGTTTCTACTTCCCAAACAGGCCGGATTGTGCTATACTATTCGACAGGATATTTTTGAGAAGGGAAGCGGAGTCCATGAACACAATCGGCTTTGACAATGAAAAATACCTGAAAACACAGTCCGAACATATCCGGAAGCGAATCGAAGAATTCGGCGGCAAGCTCTATCTGGAGTTCGGCGGCAAGCTCTTTGACGACTATCACGCTTCCCGGGTGCTGCCGGGATTCCAGCCGGACAGCAAGATCCGCATGCTCCAGCAGTTCCAGGACGACGTGGAGATCGTGATCGCGATCAACGCCGGCGACATCGAAAAAAACAAGATCCGCGGCGATCTGGGGATCGCGTACGATGACGATGTGCTCCGTCTGATCGATATTTTCCGCAGCATGGATCTGTATGTGGGCAGTGTGGTGCTGACCCAGTATAACGGACAGTCCGCCGCCAACGCCTTTCTCAAGCGGCTGACCGCCCTGGGAATCCGCTGCTACCGCCATTATCCCATTGAGGGATACCCCTCGGATGTGGATTTCGTTGTCAGCGAGGAGGGCTTAGGCAAGAACGACTACATCGAAACCAGCCGCTCCCTCGTCGTGGTGACGGCCCCCGGTCCCGGCAGCGGAAAGATGGCCACCTGCATCAGCCAGCTCTACCATGAGCACAAGCGGGGTGTTACGGCAGGCTATGCGAAATTTGAGACCTTCCCGATCTGGTCCCTGCCGCTGAAGCATCCGGTCAATCTGGCCTACGAGGCCGCTACGGCGGACCTCAACGACGTGAATATGATCGACCCCTTCCATCTGGAGGCCTACGGGAAGACTGCGGTGAACTACAACCGGGACGTGGAGATCTTCCCGGTCCTGAACGCGATCTTTGAACAGATCCAGGGATCTTCTCCCTATAAATCCCCCACGGATATGGGCGTGAATATGGCCGGTTTCTGCATTGTGGATGACGAGGCTTGCCGGGCCGCTTCCAAAATGGAGATCCTCCGCCGGTATTATACGGCCTGTGTGGAGCGAGTCCAGGGGAAAGCGGACGACGAGCCCATTCGGAAGCTGGAGCTCCTGATGAAACAGGCCGGCGTCACGCCGGATACGCTGCCGGCGGTATCGGCCGCGCTGCTGAAGGCGGAGACCACAGGCGCTCCCGCAGGGGCGATGGTGCTGCCGGATGGCCGGGTGATCACCGGCAAGACCTCCGACAATCTGGGCGCGGCGTCCTCACTGCTGCTCAACGCGCTCAAGGCGCTGGGCGGGATCGACGATCAGTTCGACCTGATCTCCACCCAGGTGCTCGAGCCCATCTGCGATCTCAAGACCCGGTATCTGCACCACAGGAATCCCCGGCTCCACACGGACGAGGTGCTCATGGCGCTGACCATCTGCGCGCTGACCAATCCCATGGCGGAACTGGCCAAGGAACAGCTGGACAACCTCAAGGGCTGTGACGCCCACTTTACGGTGATCCTCAGTGAGGAGGACGAGAGCCTCCTGAAGCGCCTGGGTATCAACGTCAGCTCAGAGCCCCGGTATGAGATCAACCGGCTCTATCATAAATAATCGGGATCAAAATCACAGGCAGGAGCAACGGCTCCTGCCTGTTTTCTTCTGTCGGATACCCTTGACAAATGACAAAACTGTGCTATAATGGTATCAAATTGTTACAAAATGTATCCATTTTGTTGTTCACTTGAAATCGTTGGAGGTACATACCATGAATGAGACGAAGACCGAACAGCGTTCAGGGAAAGGCCTGCTGATCGCGCAGATCTCCGTTGTGCTGATCCTGGTGCTTGTGATCGCCGCGTACTTTGCATTGATCGCGGATGTGCAGAAGGAATACGCCATTTTTGACGGGGATCAGGTCACCCGATTGAACTCCGATTCCACAAATATCGAGGAGGTCCTGGCGGAAGCCGGGATCGCCATCGGCGAAAACGATATCGTATCTCTGGTCAGTGAGGGCAGCGTTACAGAAATCCTGATTCAGCGGCAGAACACTGTCACGGTGACGCTGGGAGACAAGATAATGGAGAAGGCCATCTACGGAACGACAGTTTCCGAGGCACTTCAGGAGCTTGATATCACGTTGTCAGAGCAGGACTCTATGGTATCTCAGGGAGAGAGCCTGTCGCCTGGAGATAAGGTTTATGATGGCATGGATATCTGCATCACGCAGAATTCCGAAAAGACTGTCACAGAGAGCAAAGCCATTCCCTACGACACCATTACATTCCTGGATCCCACGCTGGCAGAGGGCGTCACTAAGGTGAAGACGCCCGGTGTGGCGGGGAAGCAGGAGGTTACCACTCTGGAACGGTACGTCAACGGGGTGTTGGTCAGCTCCACCGCCATGGGCACCCGGCTGGTGGCCAATCCCGTGACGGAAGTGATCCTGATCGGCAGCGGCGAGATGCTCAGCGGGGAGACCGAGGCTGCGGTAGTGGCGGCTCCGGCGGAGGAAGCGCCTGCCGATGAGGCGGAGGAAGCGCCGGAAACGGAGGACAGCGAGTCCGAAGAAACAGCATCTGAGGACGAAGAGCCTGAATATGAGGAGCCGGAGTACGAAGAGCCCGAATACGAAGAGCCTGAATACGAGGAACCTGAATACGAGGAACCCGAATATGAAGAGCCGGAGTACGAGGAACCCGAATATGAGGAACCGGAGTATTCCGAGCCCAGCATCTCCGGCAACTACATCACTACCTCAAGCGGCGACGTGCTCTACTACAGTGAGAGCTTTACAGTGGAGGCCACGGCCTATACCGGCGGCGGAACCACGGCCACCGGTACGCCGGCCCGTTACGGCGCCATTGCGGTGGATCCGGACGTGATCCCCTACGGCACCCGGATGTACATCGTCTCCAACGACGGATACTGGATCTACGGTGAGGCCACCGCCGAGGACTGCGGCGGCGCCATCAACGGATATATCATCGACCTGTATTTTGACAGCTACGACACCTGCATCCAGTTCGGCCGGAGAGACTGCACCGTCTACATTCTGGACTGAAATAAAAGGCCCCGCCGGCGGCGGGGCCTTCCGTTATTCCTTAATCTGCAGCTGCATGGAGGCGTAGTGATACGCCTTTTTGAAGTCTTCCATCTCCCGGTAGCACTGCTCCAGCATGGCGTAGAGACTGGACATGAAATAGCTGCTGCCGGTAGTGCGGGCCAGCTGCTCTGCCTTTTCCAGCTGATGGGCGGCCTGCTCGAACTGATTGTCCTTCAACTCCATCTGGCCCTGCAGCATCAGGTAGGCCGGCTTTGTGGCCTCGGAGAGGCGGACGATGTTGTCCATCTCTTTTTTTGCCCGGTCCAGATCACCCTGTCCGATGTAGTATTCCGCCATGGTCAGCCGGTAAAACTCGCCCAGTCCCTGATCCTGATAGGCGGCCTGATAGTCGTCCATGGCCTTCAGAAAATCGCCGCCCAGCTCCATGGTGCATCGGGCAATCAGCAGCAGGGCCTCCGTCCGGAACGCGGCGGAGGCATAGACGCTGCCGTCGTTGTGTTCAATGGCCTCCTGGGCCAACCGGCGGGCCTCCTCATAGCGGCCGTCCGTCATGGCCTTTTTGGAAAGCCCGATTTTAGCCCTGGCCAGGAGCAGCAACGCTTCATCCCGGAAGCCGCCGTCCAGGTCCATTCCCTCCAAGACCTGAATACAGCCGTCGAATTCCCCGTCCCGGAAATGCTGCCGGGCACTGGCCAGTCCGCTGGGGGTCAGCTCATCGCCGGAGCCCTCGGACATGAAATACCCCGCGGGGAGGCCCAGCGCGTCTGCCAGATATTCCAGCGTTTTGACCGATGGGGTCGCGCTGCCGTTTTCAATTTTGGAAAGCATATTCCGGGTGATATAGTCGCCCACCACGTCCTTTTGGGTCATGTGGCGTTCGATCCTGGCGGATTTGATCTTTTCGCCCAAAGTCATGTCGGTTCCCCCTCAGTGCGGTAATCCAATATCCTTCGTGCCGTAAATACAAGTAAAAGCAATTTAACTCTGATTTACTTCATTATAACATACATTTTCCCCGCTTTCAAGCAAACCCAAAAGGAAAAGGGACCGCAAAAGCGGTCCCTTATGTCATTGGTTCAGCAGCCGCAGCCGTTGTCACAGCCGCAGCCGCAGTTGTTGCCGCAGCCGTTGCCGCAGCCATTCCCGCAGCCGTTGCCGCAGGCCAGGAAAACAATAAGCAGGATGATGATCCACCAGCAGCTGTTGTTGCCGCAACCGTTATTACCGAACATAATCAAGTACCTCCTGACAGATATATGCGCTGCATGCAGCCGCGCTATTCTATCTTATTCCGCAGGAGGATTTTGGTTCCTGATGCTCAGCCGGAGCGGTCTTCCTCTCCGACTCTGCGCCGCTCCAAATGGTAGCTCAGCGTCAAAAGACTGTCCGCCAGGTTGACGCGTTCCACCGTGATGTCCCGGCCTTCCAGCCCCAGATCGCAGCCGGTGAAATCCCAGATGGCCCCGACGCCTGCGTCTGCAAGCACACCGGCCGCCTCTGCAGCGTTTTCCCGGGGAACGGTCAGAACCGCCATGCTGGGGGTCTCCGTCTCAATGAAGCGTTTGAGATGCCGGCCGTCCATGATGTGGACCGGGCCGACCTGGGTGTCCACCTTGTCCGGGTCGGTATCAAAAGCGGCCAGCATAAAAAACCCGCAGGCCTCAAAGTCAAAGTTTTTCAGCAGAGCCTGGCCCAGATTGCCGCACCCCAGGAGAATCGCGGTGTTGCGGCTGTGGAGCCCCAGGATCTCCCGGATCTCATACCGGAGCTTTTTGACGTTGTATCCGTAGCCCTGAAGTCCGAATTCTCCGAAATTGGAGAAATCCTGACGGATCTGGCTGGCGGTGAAGCCGAGGCGTTCCGAAAGCGTCGCGGAGGAGACCCGGACACAGCCGGAATAATACAGCTCCTCCACACAGCGGTAGTACCGGGGCAGCCGTGCGACCACCGGATTGGAGATGCGGTCCCGTTTCACATGACGCCCCCCTTTCGTTTGACATTATTTTAATGTTTTGACATCAAAAAGTCAATCCGCAAAGAGCTCGTCCAGCGTCCCAAACCGGTAGCCCATCTCCTCCCAGGCGGTCAGCACCCGGTCCAGAACGGCGGCATTGGTGGATGACGTGTTGTGCAGCAGCACCACAGCCCCGGGGTGGATCCGCCCGGTGAGCTTGTCCAGGGCCTCCTGCTCGGAGGGCTGCTGATCCTGCTTCCAGTCCACGTAGGCCAAAGACCAGAATACGGTCCGATAGCCCAGACCCTTGGCCATGCTCAGGTTCTCCTGGCTGTAGATCCCCTGGGGCGGCCGGTAGTAAAGGGGCATCTCCTGACCGGTGATTTCCTGAAACTTGTCCCGGACCTGCTGCAGCTGCCGGGCAAAATCCTCCCGGTCTGTGATCCCCGACATATCCGGATGACTCCAGGTGTGATTTCCGACGATGTGTCCTTCCCGGGCCATGCGGCAGACCAGATCTGGCTCCGTGGTCAGGTAATTCCCTACCACAAAGAAGGCCGCCGGAGCGTTGTGAGCCTTCAGCGTGTCGAGGATCGCGGCCGTGTTGCCGTTTTCGTATCCGCAGTCAAAGGTCAGATAGACCGTGTTGTCTTCCGTGCTGCCGATGTATTTCGCATCGTATGCTGCCAGCTGTTCCGACGTGGCGTCCGCCACCGGAGGCTGGTTTTTCTCCCGGAAGCTCAGTCCCCAGAAACCGGTGGGGACGGCCAAAGGCTCCGGGCGGCTGAGATACAGGGCCGCCGGGACCAGCACTGCTAATAGCACGGCGATCCCTGCCAGCAGCTTTTTCAGATCAACGGATGCAAACATAAGAATCCCTCCCCTGGAGGATATGCCTGTCCGGGGGAGGAATATGCGCGGGATTACATCAGCGGCGCGAACAGCCGCAGCAGAGACCGGACCAGACGGACCGGCACACTGGTGGCCCGGCAGGCCTCCAGCGTGACCTCTTCGCTCTGGATCAGGGTGTCCTGAAAATCCTGCTCCACGTCGGCGACGCAGTCCGCGTCGTAGAGAAATACGCCGTTTTCAAAGTGGAGATACAGGCTCCGGTAATCCAGATTCACAGTGCCAACGGTGGCGTAATGGCCGTCCACCGAAAAGACCTTGGAGTGGATGAATCCCGGGGTGTACTCGTAGATCTTCACCCCGCATTTGACCAGCTCCTCGTAATGGGCCCGGGTCAGAACATGGACGTACCACTTGTCCGGAATGTGGGGCGTCAGGAGGACGACCTCCACGCCGGATTTTGCGGCGGTGACCAGGGCCTGAAACATGCTGTGGTCAATGATCAGATAGGGGGTCATGATGTGGATATAGCGGTTGGCCCGGGCGATCAGGTTGAGATAGACCGAAGAACCCACCGGTTCGTCGTCCATAGGATTGTCCGTGTATGGCTGGACGAATCCATGCCCCTCGACCTGAGGCTCCGGCGGCAGGAACGAGGGAATACTGTCGGCTTCGCCCCGGACGTAGTCCCAGAGGGATAGGAACATCACCGTCATGGACCAGACCGCCTCGCCCCGGAGCGCGATGGCGTTGTCCTTCCAGTGGCCGAAGCGTTCCTTCCGATTGATATATTCGTCGGAGAGATTGATGCCGCCGGTAAAGCCCACCTTCCCGTCGATGATCATGAGCTTTCGGTGGTCCCGGTTGTTGAGTCGGGCGGAGACCACGGGAATGAAGGGGCTGAACACGCAGCACTTGATGCCCCAGGCCTCCAGTTGTTTCCGGTATCCGGTGGGCAGCACCTGGATGCATCCGAAATCATCGTACATGACCCGGACGTCCAGCCCGTTCTGGGCCTTGTGCCGCAGAATTTCCAGAATGCCGTCCCACATAACGCCTTCCCCAATGATGAAGTACTCCAGGAAAATGTACTTTTCCGCCTTCTCAAGGGCGTCGAGCATGGCAGGGTAGGCGTCGTCTCCCAGGGGGAAATACTGCGTCTCCGTCTGCCGGTAGGGAGGACAGCCGGCCACGTTGGTCAGGTAGTCTGACTGCATGGCAGCGCTGGGATCGATCGCGGCGAGAGCTTCGGAGGTTTCGGGATTGGCGGGGAGATGGCGGCGCATGGTGAGCTCTACCCGTTCGAGCTTTTTCCGCTGCCTGCGGGAGATGCGGTTACCGCCCAGCATCAGGTAGAACAGTCCGCCGAACACCGGGAAAATCAGGATCGGCACCAGCCAAGCGATCTTATAGGCGGGATTGGTGTTTTTGCTGATGATGGCAAGACTGGCCGCCATGCTCAGCAGAAGGAGCAGCACGTAAAAGATCTCGTTATTGTCCTGGAATCTCCAGATCAGCAGGGCAAATACCACCAGCTGGGCCAGAATACTGATAGAGACCATCACGACCCGCTGGAATACTTTTTTCAGGATGCCGGGCCCTTTTCGCATTGCCGCACCTCCTTCCGGAATCTGTTTTTCTATTATACCATGAATAAAAACAGGATGAAAGCGGAAATTCAGAGACGATCTCAGCTGAAACAGAAAATTCGCTCTTGCTTTTTTCAAACATTGTGGTATAATGTTTTCTGCACATGGAAATGCGCCAGTGGCTCAATGGATAGAGCATCGGATTCCGGTTCCGAGGGTTGGGGGTTCGAGTCCCTTCTGGCGTACCATAATGAATCACCCCACCCAATACGAACTGGTTTTTGCACCAGGGTCGTAATTGGGTGGGGTGTTCTTTATGAAAATGCTTTGATACCAACGGTTTTCACATTTGCGCTCCAAGCTCCGAAATGACACATCCAAAACAAAAAATTGAAAATTCCGGGCAAAAACGTCGAAACATCTGAGGTTTGAACCCCCATGTGTCATTTGCTCAGTCTATAATAAGTGGTCTCTACATCGCAGGGAGTCTTATGATTCAATGCTTTGTGGGGCCTTTTTGTATTGTAAAAATCGATATATTGGCCCAACTGATGTGTCATTTCTTTCACGGAACGGAAGTGATAGCGATAGAGCAGCTCCCGTTTCAGGGTTGCAAAAAAGGCTTCCGCAACCGCATTGTCGTGCGGTGTTGCCGGGTTTGAAAAGGATTGCTTTACCTGATATTTCAGCAGCAGTTTCCGAAATGTATGTGATGTATACTGTGCTCCACGGTCACTGTGAAACACAAGGCCGGGATCGGGCTGCTGCTTTTCATAGGCGTCTCTAAACGTGGCGGTGATCAGCTGTGTGCTGTTTTTCAGCGATGTTCGATAGGATACAATCTTCCGGGAGTACAGATCCATGATCATGCAGATGTATATGTAGCTCTTATTGATCTTAAACACGGTCACATCACTGACCCACGTTTCATTTGGATGAGTGGCCTGAAAGCGCTGCTGGACGATGTTTTTCTTCTGGCTTGATTCCAATGATTTTATATAATCGGCTTTTGCGGTAGTACGAATGCAGATAAGGCCGCATTCATGCATGATAGAAGATACATACTTCTCACTGACCTGATGTCCCTGTTGCCTCAATAAAGCGGTAATCTTCTCAGCACCCAGAGTTTCGTGGTATTCATGGAACGTTTCCTGGATAATTTCCCGATATTCCTCCCGGCGCTTCGCGTACCACGCATTGTCTCGCTTATTGCGCTTGATGTGATTATAGAAGGTTCCACGATCAACATCCAGCGCATCGCAGAGCACATGGACCTCATACTGGCCATACAATCCCTCCAACGCTACCAACCGCTCTTTTAACGGAGCATGAACGGTGCATTCCACTGTTTTCAGAATCTCAATGATCTGATCCTGTCGGCCTAGCCGATGCAATATGTTATTTAACTCTCTGGCAGAATAGCCGGCATTCCCGGCTGTTGCTCCATAAGACTTAGACCAGCGGTGAAGTGTGGATCGGGAAATTCCTAGTTCTCCGCAAAGAGTGGTATAGGGTTCGCCGTTGTGATAACGGTTGACGGTTTGCTTTTTGATTTCTTCTGTATAGCGCATTATGCACCCTCCTTAAGTATTCACAGAGATTGGCAGATGCATTGAGAATACTGTATTGGTGGATGGTTGTACAGCTATAGTTTCCTTGACGCATTGAACTCCATGATATAAAATAAGAATTGAATCCGGTCTGACAGATTTGTATAATTCTGAAAGCGCTGCGCACATGGGAATGGGTCAACCAATAGGAGGGCAGGCGGTATGAGCCTTATCAGTTTAGCCAGCTTTGAATCCGTTTGGCGGGGATATGAGTATTATCGGGATTATCATGTAATTCATGCGGCTCAGACTGAGGATGATTCGTTTTCCGGGATCGTCTCTGGACACGGACAAAGCTATCAGGTCTATGTTAACACGGCACATCCGAGAAAATCGCACTGTAATTGTCCCCACGCAGCAGGCAGAAGGACTATATGCAAACATATGGTCGCATTGTATTTCTGTGTGTTTCCGGATGAGGCCGAGAATTATTATGACCAGGTCATTGCCGCCGAGGAGGAAGCAGAACGATTGCAGGAGAAAACGGAAAAAGCGCTTATACGACATGTCCGCAGCATGACGAAACCGGAACTTGAGCAAGCGCTTTTACAGCTTTTGCTGGAAGGCCCTGAATGGCAGTATGACCGCTTTTTGCGGGAAAATGTGGACGAATACTTGGAGTGAAAGCTATGATACGAGATTCGCTGCTGTACCGGCAAGCAAGTGAAATCCTGCATCAGGTCTACGGCCCGGAGGCGGCGTTCCGCCCTGGACAGTATGAAGCCATCGAGGCTGTAGCCACCCGGCATCGCACACTGGTGGTTCAACGGACCGGATGGGGTAAGAGCCTGGTGTATTTTATCTGCACAACACTGTTTCGCCGGCAAGGGCGCGGTATCACGATGGTGGTCAGTCCACTGCTGGTGCTTATGGACAATCAGGCGGAAATGGCCCGTAGCCTTGGCATCTCCTGCGATGTTCTCAACAGCTCCGTCAAGGAACGGAGGGAGAATATCCTCGATGCTTTGATACACGACCAGCTGGATCTGATCTTCGTGACGCCTGAAACGCTGTTCAAGGAGGATATCCAGGCGATCCTGCCGCAGATCCGCATCGGTCTGTTTGTGGTAGACGAGGCCCACTGCATTTCCGACTGGGGGCATGATTTCCGGCTGGAATACGGCAGGCTGGGACAGGTGGTCCGGCGCATGCCCTCCACAGTAGCGGTTTTAGGAACCACGGCCACCGCCAACGACCGGGTTGTAAAGGATCTGCAGAACCAGCTCGGAGAGAACGTGTTTGTCCTGCGGGGACCGCTCAGCAGGGACTCCCTTCATTTGCAGGTGTTGCATCTGAACGATCGGGTCAGCAGATACGCATGGCTGCTGCAGAACCTTCCGAAACTGCCGGGTACCGGAATCATATACTGTCTGACCCGGCGGGACTGTGACTATCTTTCAGATTTTCTCAATCAAAACGGCATCTCGGTGCGTCCATACTATTCTGGAGACGGGATAGAGGAAGAGAACAGTGCATCCATTGTAGCATTTCGGGAAAACCGCATTAAGGCGCTGGTTGCTACCGTAAAGCTGGGGATGGGGTATGACAAGGGTGACATCTCCTTTATCGTCCACTACCAGATGCCCTCCAACATCGTGCTGTATTATCAGCAGATCGGACGGGCAGGCCGGAGTATTCCGGATGCCTATGTATTCCTGATGTGCGGGCAGGAGGATCTGGACATCAACAACTACTTTATTGATACAGCGTTTCCTTCAGAAAAGGAATGCAGCAGTGTTCTTGCTGTGGTTGGAGAATCAGACGGTGTGGGAAGGCTCCAAATCGAAGCTGCGGTGAATATCCGACGCGGAAGACTGGAAAAAACCTTGGCGTTTCTTCTGAATGAAGGTGTGCTGCGAAAGGATGACCGCAAGTACTTCATTACCCCGAAACGGTTCCAATATGATTCTCCCCGCTATGATGCAATTACGGCCATCCGCCGCCGCGAGATGGAGCAAATGCTAGAGTTGACGCATACGAATCGGTGCCTGAGCCGATTTGCGGTAGAGGCACTGGACGACTATAGCGGCGGAGACTGCGGAAAATGCAGGAATTGCCTGGGGCATGACATTTTTCCCGGACTGTCTGTATCCTTTGAGACCGAGCAGACGGCGGCAGATTATATCAATGGACTGCTGATTCCCATTGAACCCAGAAAACGGTGGCCGGACGGGAAAAAGATCCCGAATCCCAACCAGACGGGTTTTTGCCTGTCCAAATACGGGGATCCGGGATTCGGTGCGCTGGTAAAGCAGGGAAAGTATTCCCGGGAAATGCGATTCAGCGACGAGCTGGTGGGAAAAAGCGCCCGGCTGCTCCGGGACTTGGCCGGAGAGGCAGGCGTTACCACGGTCACCTGCGTCCCGTCTCTGCGAAGCGATCTGGTCCTCGATTTTGCACGTCGGGTGGCGGCGTCCGCGGGGCTGCACTTCATTGAGCTGATTCGAAAGTCTCCGGCCAGACAGCAGAAGGAAATGGAGAACACTGCCTTCCAGTGCAGAAATGCCATGAATTCCTTCTCTGTGGAAGCGGAACAGGTTCCCGAAAAGCTTATTTTGATTGACGACATCGTGGATTCCAGATGGACCATGACAGTGTGCGGGCACCTGCTATCAGAGCGGGGGTGTCAGGCGGTCTATCCCTTTGCGTTGGCAGACAGCAGCAGTAGAGAGGTGTAGAAATGAACCGGAACTCTGAAGCAATTATCATGTTTTGCAGCCATCTGTGTGTGGAGGAGGACATCCACCCGCTGGAACCGGCGGAATGGAGTGCTTTGGCAGAGAAGCTGCGCACTGCGGGACTTACACCGGCGGATCTGCTCTCCTTCCAGGAGAATGGAGCGCAGGAAAAGCTGAATCTGGATGCGGATACAACGGTTCGCTACCGGCACCTGATAGATCGTGGCGGAAGCCTGGAGTTTGCGATTTCCAATTATGAAAACATGGGGATCCATGTCCTGACCCGTGCGGATCAGACCTATCCGAAAGCGCTGAAATCCAAACTGGGAAACACCTGCCCACCCCTCTTTTATTATGCGGGGGAGCTTTCCTTGCTGGAACGGTCTACTGCAGGCTATGTGGGTTCCCGGAATGTGTCCATTCAGGATGCAGATTTTACCCGCAAAACCGTGGAGAAAACCGTAGCTCATGGCTATGGCGTGGTTACGGGCGGCGCAAAAGGGATAGACCAAATCAGCCAGGAGGTGGCACTAGGCCTGGGCGCGCCGGTCATCGAATATGCCGCGGATTCCCTGGAAAAGAAGCTCCGGCAGTCCGGTTATGTCCGGGCCATTCAGAACGGAAAGCTGCTGGTGCTGTCCGTGGCAAAGCCGGATGCAGGATTTCATGTGGGCATTGCCATGATGCGAAACCGCTATATTTATGCCCAGTCAAACGGTACTGTGGTGGTGCGTGCGGAAAAGGAAAAAGGCGGGACCTGGGCCGGAGCATCGGAGAATCTGAAAAAGAACTGGTGCCCGACTCTATGCTGGAATCATGACTATTCCGGCAATCAGGCGCTGATCGAGCTCGGTGCCATTCCAATTGATGATGCCTGGGGAGGAGATCTGTCTGCGCTGCCGCAAGTTGAAAATAGAATCGTCACCCAGCCGGAACAACTGAGTCTGTTTGATTGATCACTTGGCATATATCCGGTGTACATGTTGCGGGAACTTGGCTTGCGTTAGATTCACGACGGGCTCCCGCCAGGCCTGCTATGCGGAATCTTTTTTGTCCTGGTATGACATAATACCAGGACAAAAAAGATGCCCTGAACAAATCGCCCCGAAAATCGGGGCGATTTCGTTATATTCGCGAGAAAATCAGCTGTTTTATCCGCAAAAAATTAGATAATTAGAACGCGAAATACTTTTTCGAAGCGTAAAACCAAAAAAGATACCAAACCGCTTATTTCCATATGGGAATGGATTCGAACCCTTGAGGGAGACTTTCCAATACATATTGTGCGCAAAGGCCGCCATGTACGTCTGAATTTTGATGTGCATGGCGGCCTTTTTTGCGTTTTCCGGGTGTTTTTCCAAAAGTTTGGTGGTTATGCTTCCCTTTCCTCAGATATTTCGTTGGTATTGACCAATACACACATTAAAAGGAGGTTCTGCATTGAAGAAATACAAATCCACCCGTCTGCTGGCTTTGCTGATAGCCGTGATCCTCTGTATGTCCCAGGCGTCGGCGATAAACATCGTCCACGAGGAAGATTATGAGGTTATCCCGGATTACGGTCAAATGGATACCGAGACGGCGATCACAACATTCCTGCGCCGGGAGCTGAAATTGAACCTGGCCGCCATTCAAGGCATCCTGGCGAACATGGAATATGAATCCAACTTCTCCCCCACAGCATGGGGCGACGATGGTACCAGCTATGGGCTCTGTCAGTGGCACGAAAGCCGCTGCCGGAGCCTTTTTTCGTTTTGCCAGGAGAATGGCTATGATGTGGATTCCGTTTATGGCCAGATGAAGTATCTCCAGTATGAACTGGAGGAGAATTATCCTGCCGTACTGGAATACCTCAGCTTGGTAGAAGACAGCCCCAGCGGAGCATATCAAGCGGCGTGGTACTGGTGCTATTATTTTGAGATTCCGGCCCAACGGGATGTGCAGGCGGTCCTGCGCGGAGACTGGGCGTATCAGCGATGCATCTGTGAACGGGCCTGAGTTGTTGGTATTGCTTCGTATTTGCATCATCGTTGATGCAGTCTCGATAGATATTCTCATCGCTCTTCATAATGTTCATAAAGTTCGGAGCGTAAACATTTGCAATGTCCAATAGGTCAATGAGAACATCGTCCTGCACTGCCCGGGTGCCGCCGCCGTTATACTGGGTGACTGCGCCGTGGATCATATCGGTATAATCGCCGGAAGCCACCATCAGATTGAATTGCTCACTGGCAACCATGGGAGAAAACTGCAGGTAGTCGATGGTGATTCCGGTGATCTCCCGGGCAGTCAGTACCGCCTGCTGCTCGTTGAAATCAGCCACGGCGGGGCTGTTGTACGCGATCCAGATGCTGAAGGTGGTTGTCTCATCCACCAACGGATAGGTGGCATAGATGAAGTTGTCCTCCGCTTCCTCCGGCTCCGAGGGTTCGGGCGTCTCCTCACAGCTTGTCTCCGTCTCTGAATCGGCTACGTTCTCTACTTCTTCCGCTTCTTCCGCTTCTTCTGTTTCTTCTAAAGCTGAGGCTTGTACCATTTCTACTGCCGATTCTGTCGTCTCCGACGGAATCTCAGCAGCCTGCGAACTCTGCGCTCCTGTACAGCAGGCAGACGCCAAGCTTAGAAGCATGGCGAGCATCAGGAATATTGCGATCAATTTTCGTTTCATATTGCATGATCCTTTCTTTGCTGCGAACTGTGCCGGTAAGCCGTTCGCTGAATTCCGTCTGCATAATACCATTTCGGCTTTCGGGCTGTAAATGCTTTAGCGGCCCTGACTTTCAGTGTGATAATTTATTTTCAAGGTGAAAAAATAATCCAAGCAGATAACGATCAGCATTTTCGGTTTGTCAAGTAGCAAACTGTAATGAAACCTAAATTTTATCGCTTTCGTTTTCTGGCAAAATGCGACCAGGGTTTTTCTTGAAATGGCCGATTGTTCTGTTATAAAATCAAATCAGGTAAGGGAATCCCCATTCCCTCTTTTCCATAACCGCCCCCAAGGGCAAGGAGGGGCCGGCCAATACATGGCTGACCGTCCCTTCTCCTGAAAGCCTTGCATATCAGCCCTGTCCATGATATAGAGATAATTGATAAACAGAACAAGGAGGATTATTATGAGCAGCTACAGGCATCTGCTGTCGCCCGTGGAAGTAGGCGGCGTACTTCTTAAGTCCCGGCTCACCGCACAGCCGTCCACGCCCCATTTCATCCAAGGGGCGGAGCCCTTCCCCACGGAAAAGTGGATCACACTGATGGCGAACCGGGCCAGAAACGGAGCGGCAGCCGTCACGATCGGTCATATGGAGCGTGGGACCAAGCAGAATACAACCATTGACGACTACGGCTCCCACTTCTCCACCATGGATTTTACATCCACTTCCGCCCACAACTATCTCTGCCAGATGATCGACGCCATCCGGTATTACGGCGCCTACGCCATGACCAACGTCAGCGGAACCTGCCCCATGAGCGAGGCGGAGCTGGAGGAGCTCATGGACAAGATCGAACGGGGCGGCCGTGGCGGCATGATGCCGGGGCCGGGCCCCATGGGCGGCGGCTCTCCCAGAAGGAAGGGCCCCGGAATGGGCGGCCCGGGAGGCCCCGGCGGTCCTCCGAATATGCGGGAGATGCTGAAGCGGATGCCGGAGTCCATGCGGGCGGACGCTGTGGTCCGGGGCGGTGTAAACTATCTGACCAAGGATCAGCTCCGCCGGATCATCGAGGACAGCGTGAAAAACGCCCGGGAATATACCAAGCTGGGCTTTGACTACTTCTGCATCCACCATGCCTATCGGAACAATCTTGGGGCGCAGTTTCTGAGCCCGCTCACGAATCACCGCACCGATGAATACGGGGGCTCCGTGGCAAACCGCAGCCGCTTTACCCTGGAGCTGTTTGAGGCTCTCCGGGGCGTGTACGGTAAGGATTTCCCCATGGAGGTCATCGTCTCCGGTGAGGAGGCCGGCGGCATCACAGTGGCGGACACCATCGAATTTGCAAAGCTGGCGGAGGGTATCATCGACGTGATCCAGATCCGCCACGGGGAACAGGACCCCCAGCATCCCCTGGGCTACACCTCCACCAAGGAGGATCCCTGCCCCAATCTGGCGGTGACTGCCGCTGTGAAGGAGGCCATTGCCAGCTACAACGGCAAGCTGAAGGTCTGCGCCACGGCGGGACTGCTGGACCCGGACTTTGACGAAGCGGTCATCCGGGATGGGAAGGCGGATATGATCTCCACTGCCCGGTTGTTTATCTGCGAGGACGATTTGGCCCGGAAGCTGATTGAGGGCCGGGGTGACGACGTCCGTCCCTGCATCCGCTGCAACAAGTGCCACGTGCCCAACGGCGAAGAAAAGTTCCGCTCCTACTGCACCGTCAACCCGGTCATCGGCATCGAGGACAAGGTGGATCGGATGATCCGCCCGGTGACCAGGAAAAAGAAGGTGGACGTCATCGGCGCTGGCCCGGCGGGCATGGAAGCGGCTCTGGTGGCTGCCCAGCGGGGTCACGAGGTGACCGTGTTCGAGAAGAACGATCAGCTGGGTGGCCAGCTCCGGCACGCGGCCTACGCCCAGTTCAAGTGGCCTATTCACGAATGGGTCCTGTGGATGGGCCGCCAGCTGGAGAAGAACGGCGTCAAGGTCCTGCTTGGCACCGAGGCCACGCCGGAACTGCTGAAACCATACGGATTTGACGAACTGATCGTGGCCATCGGGCCAAAGTTCACCAAGGCGAACATTCCCGGCATCAAAACGGCCAGAACCATGGTCCCCCTGGAGGTATTCGGCCATGAGGCGGAGCTGCCCCACAATATTGCGGTCATCGGCGGCAGCGAGACCGGCGTGGAGACGGCCCTCTATCTGGCGGAGGCTGGCCACAAGGTCACGGTACTCAGCCGCCAGAACTCTCTGGCCTCCGACGCTGGACGGCCCCACTACCTGTCCATGGTCCGCGCCCGCTGGCAAGCCTGTGAAAACTTCTATGAGGTCTGCGGCGTGAAGCAATATGTGTCCATGGATGGCAGCGGCCTGACCTATATCGACCATGAAGGCAAGGAGGACCGAGTGGACGCGGAGCTGATCGTCATGGCCACCGGCGCAAAACCCACCCCGGCGGAGTGCGCCAAGTTCTATGGCATTGCGCCCCAGACCCAGTACATCGGCGACTGCTTCCGGGTGTCCAATATGCATTTCGCCATTCAGCACGGCTTCGCGGCGGCGAATCAGATCTGATCCAATCATTTGAGTAAAGCGTTTTCCAATACCGTAAACAGATCCGGATTCGTCCGGTGAGAAGAAATCGACGGTTGCAGGATTGAACAGCTCTTGTTATCATAGAGAGCAAAAGAAACAGGAGGAGAACAACATGGCAAAAGTCTATGTTCCCTATGAATTGCCCACCGCTGGCGGCGCGGGCTATCGTCCCGCCACTATCCCCGAGGCTCCAGGATTCGGCGGGCCGCCTACAGAATATCCCGCGCCGGGACTGGCATCTTCGCCGCTGGCAACACTGCCGGACTGGTTCCGGTACGATCCCCAGGTGCTGGTGACAAAGGACGGGCTGGTTCTTGGAACCAGTGCCGAGATCATCGGAACACCCACGCCGGAAGCCGCGGAGAACGTGACCATGAAGAGCGATAAAACCGCCATCAACGGCTTTGTGGTGAAGGACGACTGCACCTATACCATCCGCGACACAACCATCGACTTCCAGGGCGACGGCGTGGATGACTTCTCCGGCTACGGCGCCGGTGTCCAAGCGGCGGGAGAATCCACCGTCGTTCTGGAGAATACCAAGATCACCACCGAGGGCGTGATCCGGCCCTGCACCTCCGCCACGGAGTATTCCACTCTGATCGTGCGGAACTGTGAGCTGGATTCCAAGGGCGGCGTCATCGACCGTTCCGCGGCAAATGAGCCCGGGGCAGGCAAGGCCATGAAGGAGCCTCCTGCCGGTCTTGGCCTGGGCGGCAACTGCCGGACCCATCTGTCTGTAGGCGACAGCCACAGCTATTTCTACGATTCCAAAATCTACGCCGAGGGCTGGGCGGCTCTGTCCACCGACGCCTGCTTCGGAGACCTCTATCTGGAGGCCAACCGCTGCGATATTCAGGTTCGTGACAACGGCTACGCCTCCTACTGCGACCACGGAGCCAACGTGGTGCTCAATGACTGCAACCTGAAGGCCACCATCGGCGTCATCATCGCGGGCAAGTGCC
Organism: Oscillospiraceae bacterium; assembly: GCA_017469795.1. Taxonomy (GTDB): domain Bacteria; phylum Bacillota; class Clostridia; order Oscillospirales; family Oscillospiraceae; genus HGM13006. The sequence continues at coordinate 12,830 of JAFUFT010000025.1, read as the reverse complement.
GGGAATTCCTGAACCGCTGCACCGTCAAGGCGGGCGACTACGCCGCCATGCTCCACAGTGTGTTTGGAAATACCCACGAGGTCTCCGAGCTGTCCGTCCAAGGCGGCGATATCAAGAGCGGCAAGGAATGCTTCCTGATCAAGAGCCAGAACGTCTATCTGGACATTCGGGGCGCGAAGCTGCACTCCGATACCGGCGTGCTGATCCGCACCAAGTTCAATGAGGATCCCTGCCGCACGGAGTTGCCGGACTTTGAGGAGGTCTACGGCGTCAAGGCGGTACTCTCCGACATGGATATCGAGGGCGATATCCTCCATGAGGATCCCCAGCGGGTCATGGCTCTGACCCTCAAGCACACCAAGCTGAAGGGCCGCATTGAAAACGCCGTGATCGTCACCGATCCGTCCACCATCTGGACCGCCACGGCGGACTCCCATGTGACCGTCACCGCCTTCGGTCCCATGGGCAAGATAGACGCCCTGCCCGACGTGACCATTTATGCAAAAAGCGATGTGTTGAAGCCCAGCACCACAGACCTTCCCTCCGGCGGCAAGCTGGTGGTAGAGGGGCAGGCGGGCTTCCCGGGACTGTCCTTCTGACCATATATACAGATCGAGGTATATAGAAAAACTTTTTTGTATCACAGCAGGGTTTTGGCTTGAAAATGTTGTAAATTCCCCGCAAAATAGAGTGAATTTTGAACATACAGAATCAACCAAAAAAGATACCAAACCGCTTATTTCCATATCTCGGGGAGCCGGTCACGGACGCGGTGATTACCGTTCCCGCCTATTTCAACGATATTCAGCGTCAGGCCACCAAGGACGCCGGACGGATTGCGGGGCTGAACGTCAAGCGAATCATCAATGAGCCCACAAGCGCCGCGCTGGCATACGGCCTTGACAACGGGGCCGCGCAGAAAATCATGGTCTATGACCTGGGCGGCGGCACCTTTGACGTGTCCATCATTGAGATTGGAGAGGGCGTCATCGAGGTGTGCTGTCCACAAACGGCGACAACCATCTGGGTGGAGACGACTTCGATGCACGGATTGCGGATCATCTGCTGGAACAAATCCGTTCCGAATACCTGGTGGATCTCCGAAAGGACCCTGCGGCGCTCCAAAGAGTCCGGGAGGCGGCGGAACAGGCAAAAATAGAGCTCTCCGGAATGGAAAGCACCATGATTTCACTTCCCTATCTGACCCAGGCCCATGGCTCTCCCGTTAATTTTGAATATACGCTAAGCAGAAGTACCTTCAACGATCTGACCCGGGATCTGGTGGAGCGCACTGCCCTTCCGGTGCAAAACGCCCTGTCCGACGCGGGGATCTCCGCCTCGGAGCTGGGACGGGTGCTGCTGGTAGGCGGCTCCACCCGGATCCCTGCGGTACAGGAGAAGGTCCGCGCTCTGACCGGGAAACAGCCCTCCAAGAGCATCAATCCCGATGAATGTGTCGCCCAGGGCGCTGCGATTCAAGGCGATACGCTATCTGGCGGCCATCTGGCCGCCTCCGGCGGAGGCAATATGATCCTGCTGCTGGATGTGACGCCTCGGAGCCTTTCCATCGAGACGGTGGGCGGCGTTGCCACCCGCTTGGTAGAGCGGAACACAACCCTTCCGGTGCATTATTCCAAGATTTTCTCCACGGCTGCTCCCTTCCAGCGGAGTGTGGAAATCCATGTGCTCCAGGGGGAGCGCCCTATGGCAAAGGACAACAAGTCCATCGGAAAGTTTCGCCTTAACGGTATCAAACCAGCCCCTGCAGGCGTTCCCCAAATTGAGGTGACCTTTGACATCGACACAAATGGCATCCTGAAGGTGTCCGCCAAAGATCTGGACACGGGAAAGGCCCAGTCCATCACGATCACCGACAACCAGCGCATGAGCGATGAAGAGATCAACCGGGCCATCCGGGACGCAGAACAGTATGCCGCTCAGAACGGCATACGCCGGGAGGCGCTCTCGGCCATTGAAAAGGGGAACCGCACCGCCAACCGCGCGCAAAACGCCCTGAATCAAACGAAGAAGGAGCTTCCCAAGGAGGAGCGTAAGCAGATCAAATCGGATTTGAGCAGCCTTCAGAAGCTTCTGGCAAAGACAAAGGTGGATACCGTCACGGAAACGCAGATCCAGGAGATCCTCGCCACCGGGGCGAGGCTGGAAGCGAGCAGCGCCAACGCCCGCCGTCTGGCGGGTATACCGGAAGATTAGAGAAAGCAGGTGTCATTATGGACGAACGGCGGGTTCCCGTCATCGACAGTTCCCTCCGGCATATTCTGCGTATGCCGAAGGAATGCTATGAGTGCAGCGGCATCGTGATCAACGGGCGGCGAATTAAATCCCTGGTGTTCACCACGGATCTTGCCATCATCAAGAACTGCGACGCCGACGCGGTATTTGCGGTGTACCCCTTCACTCCCCAGCAGTCCATCTCAAATGCAATCATCAGCGCGGCCCATGTACCGGTGTTCTGCGGCATTGGAGGCGGTACGACCCGCGGGATGCGGACGCTGACGCTGGCAAAGGATGTGGAATGTCAGGGCGCCATGGGCGTGGTGCTCAATGCGCCGGTCACAGACCTGAATCTGCTGGCAGTGAGCCGGATCGTGGACATTCCGGTGATCATTACGGTTGTCAACGGGGAAACGGATATTGCCGCCCGCCTGGAGGCCGGAGCGGACATCCTCAATGTGGCCGGCGCCTCCAGAACCCCGGATATTGTGGCGAAGATCCGGGCGGAATTTCCGGATGTGCCGATCATCGCCAGCGGCGGGAATCAGCCGGATACGATCAAACGTACCATTGAAGCAGGAGCCAATGCCATTACCTACACGCCCCCGTCCACAAAGGAGCTGTTCCGTGAAATGATGGCAAAATACCGGGAGATGTGACTGAGCGGGTTTTTCAGGCAGGCTTCTCTTGTTGTGCGTTTCGCTTCAACTGGGATGATTATGAGCATAGAAAGAAATACCAAGCAGAACTGCCGTTTGGCTACCGCTCCCACTCCTGTGACCAGGATTTCTTTTCGTGCTGCTTACCCCGCTGTGCATACCGCTGTTCCGCCCGGTATCGGATCTCCAGGAATTCCTCGTCCAGCATGACATCTACATCGTGGGCGGTATTCTCACGTTCATGCGGATAGATTTCCCGCCCGATGGCCCGCTGGATCGTTTGGATCGCTTCCTGCTCTTTCCCGGGGCGAATCTCCATCCGGGCGGCAATCAGTTCCACGCGATCCAGATTTCCGGCCCGGGCCTTGGTTTCCATGAACTTCGCCTTTTCTGCGTCCAATTCCCGGCTGTATTTCTGTTCGCTCTCCCAATAGGAACCGGACCTGGCCTCGGACTGTGCCATTTCCGCTTTGACCTCCTTCATCCCGGTGGCGTCCTCTTTGCCGAAGCCCCGGATGAGGGAGGTTTCTTCGCTGCGCAGTTCCTCGATTTCCTCTGTCAGTTCCGCAATCTGTGCGGCCAGTTCCCGGCGCTTAAACATGCTGGTAATTGGGATGGCATCATACTCCTGCTGGAGCTTCTTCTGCCGGGCCAGTTTGTCCCGGATGCTGTTTCGAACCGTCTGATATATGTTTGAACGTTGCCAAGCATATCCCCCATTTCCTTCAAGAGCCGAAACTTCAATTCCATCAACTCAGCCAGAGCGGCTCGAAGTTCCTTTGCCAGTTCCGGGTAGGGACTGTGCCATTCATTCAGCGACCGGGCGATCTGATTCAGATTACTGCCGATCTTCCCGAATTCTCCGATCAGTCGGCCGATGGCACTGAGCACCTGATCGTTGATCGGGGAAACGGTGACGATGGGGTGAATCTCCGCTTTGTTGATGGCCTGCCGGATGAACTCAGCATGACTGATGTCATAGGCAGACAATCGCGCCTGAAACAGTTCGTATTCCTCATCGGTCATGCGGGTCTTGACCACATGCGTCCGGTGAGGGGTGTTGTATCGTTTTGGCATGGTGGCATCACCAACCTTGTATTATAAAGTATATCTCAGCTCCTAACACATTGCGCCTCGTTATGAGGTTTTGCTCACTATAACTCGGAATCTATTTTGTCCTGATATGACATCCCCACGAAATCTGTCGATTTCGTGGGGTCCCCTTTTTTTATTTGACATCCTCGGGCGAAGTGAATTCGCCCTGCGGGAACTCGGCTCTGCCGAGATTCACGGCGGACTCCCGCCGGGCCGCTGAAGTAGCCTGTGATGCGGAATCTTTTTTGTCCTGGTATCACAAAATCCCAGTTCCCCGCAAGGGGGGCTGGGATTTTGCTATGTGTGCCGGGACGAGAACCCCTTGGGGTGAGACGAGGAAGACCCCGCGAGGCCAAGCCCATGGCGCAGGTTGAGCGGCCGGTCGCACCGGTGCAGCGAGCGAAGCGAGTCGCAGTCCCTTCTGGCGTACCAAAATCCCAGTTTCCCGCAAGGGGTGCTGGGATTTTGCTATATGTGCTGGGATCGTGATTGGGCGGGACTTCTTCGCTGTCATAAGACGCCCTCCTCGGGAATACGTTTCTGGGGAGGGATTATCTATGCATCCAACACTGATTGATCTGGGGCTTCGGCGGGCGGGATTTCCCAGCCTGGAACGGTATATGTCTGTATGCGGCCTGAAGACGGAGGACGAGGCGACGGAGTCGCTGATGCCCTATATCCTGGGATATGCGCTGCGGCGGATCCAGGCGGGGGACACCTATTCGAAGATTGCCCGGGAAAAGGGGAGCAGCGTCCGGGCGATCGCTGCGGCGAATCCCCAATTTGACCCGGAGGCGCTTCCGGTGGGAGCCTATCTGGTGGTGCCGTATCCGTTCCCGGTGGTGCCGGAGGACACGCCGGTGACCTGGCAGCTGACCCATTACTTGATCCGGGGCCTGCAGGCCAGGTATCCGTTTTTGGGAATGGACGTCATCGGACGCAGCGAGGGCCGCCGTCCGCTGGAGCGGATCTGTCTGGGAACCGGAGGCCGCCGGGTGTACTACAACGGATCCCATCACGCAAACGAGTGGATCACCACCCTGCTGCTGCTGCGCTGCGTGGAGCAATATGCGGAAGCGACGGCCTTCGGCGAAGAGCTTCTGGGAATGGATGCCCGAGCCCTGAGCCGGGAGACAAAGCTGTATCTTGTGCCGCTGGTTAACCCGGACGGTGTGGATCTCGTGAACGGAATGGCAACGGTGGAGGAGGAAATGGATGCCCGGGCGGTGGCGGAGAACTATCCGGACATCCCATTTCCGGAGGGCTGGAAGGCCAATCTGCGGGGCGTGGACCTGAACCTCAACTATCCGGCTTTGTGGGACCGGGCGAAGGAGGTCAAATATGATCTGGGCTTCTCCACGCCTGCGCCGCGGGATTATGTGGGGGAGTATCCACTGAGCGAAAAGGAAAGCCGCGCTCTGTTCGATACCACGGAGGCGCTGGACCCGGCGCTGGTCATTGCGTGGCACACCCAGGGACAGGAGATCTACTGGAAATTCCAGGATCAGGAGCCGGAGGGAAGCCGCCTTCTGGGCCACCAGATGGAGATTGCCTCCGGCTATCAGCTGGAGGATGTGCCCTTCGCCGCCGGGTTTGCCGGGTATAAGGACTGGTTCGTTCAGGACTTCCGGCGGCCGGGGTATACGATCGAGGCAGGACTGGGGGACAATCCGCTTCCGCTGGATCAGATGCCGGAGCTGGTCCGGGACAATCTGCCGATCTTCCTGCTGGGATTGTCCGGCGGAGACCCGAACTTCCGGGAGGAGTCGCCGGAGCCGGCCCAACCTGATCTGCCGGACTATGAGGAACCGGGCCTGGAGGGAGCCGGGACCTGGGGATAAAGATTGACTTTCCCGGGAAAACCCCGTACAATAACCCCATGTAAGGGGGGATCACATGAATACCGCCATCATTCTGGCCGGAGGCACCGGCACCCGCATCGGGGCCGCCGTTCCGAAGCAGTTTATCGAAATCATGGGGAAACCCATTCTGGCCTATACGCTGGAGGTCTTTCAGCGCAACCGGAACATCGACGCCATCGAGATCGTCAGCCACCGGGACTGGGTGGAGGAGGTCAAAAAAATCTCCGAAGCGTACGGGATCACAAAGACACGGTGGGTCACGGAGGGCGGCGCCACCTTTCAGGAGTCGGTTATGAAGGGCCTGTTCCATCTGAAGGGAGAACTGGCGGCGGAGGACCTGGTGGTCATCAGCTTCGGGGTCAGTCCCATGACCACCGACGAGATCATCGACGACGGCATCCGGGTGGCAACGCTCCACGGCAACGCCATCTCCTCCGATCCCATGACCCTATGCACCTGCATCAAGGACGACGAGGAGAGCTCCACCACAAGCATCCTGCGGGAGACTCTGATGGGCTTTGCCAATCCCTGGACCTTCCGCTTCGGCGAGGTGACGGAGGCCTACGAGACCGCGTTGGAGCGGGGGATTCTGGAGGATCTGGAGCCCCACACCACGAGCCTGTATTTTGCGCTGGGCAAACGGATCTGGTTCTCCAAGAGCGCCACTACAAACATCAAAATCACCACCAGAGAGGATCTGGATATTTTTGAGGGACAGCTTCTGCTCCGGAAGAAACGTGCCCGGGAAGCAGAACAACAGGAGGAATTGCAGTGATCACCTACAAGGAATTTGAAGTCATCCGCACCATGCTAAAGGCCGGCAGGCCCCTGGAGGATATCCCTGGCTATGTTTATGACAATGTGCATTATTACGTGTTCAAGTCCCGGGAGGAGGTGGCGGAGCTCACGGCGTCCCTGATCCGGAAGGGCTATATCCGGGATGGCGCGGTCACGGAGGCCGCCATGGAGGAGATCGAGCCTCTGAAGGTGGACAACGCCGTAATCCTGGCGGCGGGAGGCTCGGACATCTCCGCCAAGAGTGTCTACTCCATGCCCAAGGGCCTGTACGTCAAGAACGGGGAGACCCTGATCGAGCGGCAGATCCGTCAGCTCCAGGAGGCCGGCATCACCGACATCACCGTGGTGGTGGGGTACAAGCAGGAGATGTATTTCTTCCTGGCGGAAAAGTGGGGCGTGGAGCTGGAGATCAACCCGGATCTCAAGAAAAACAACATCTACTCTCTGTATATCGCCATCGATCACCTCAGCAGCACCTATATCCTCAACTGCGACAACTATTTTGAGGAGAATCCATTCTCCCGGTATGAGTACAACGCCTATCACGCGGCGGTCTATAAAGAGGACGCCGGCAATGAGCTGCTGGTCCGGAAAAACCTGTCCGGCCGGCTCCTGGAGGTGTACAGCGGCGCAAAGAGCGGGGAGTGCATCTACGGGCACGCCTATCTGGACCGGACCCTGTCCCGGCGGCTGGTCAATTATCTCCGGGAGGAGATCGGCGATTTCCGGGTGTCGGCCCTGTTCTGGGAGGAGTTTGTGAGCCGCCACGCCGAGGATCTGGATATGTATATCCGAACCTACGACGGGGACTTCCTCTTTGAATTCGACTCCATCCAGGAGATCCAGAACATCGACAGCCTGTTCCTCGAAAACGTCAGCGGCAGGATCAACGAAAAGATCTGCCAGGTTCTGGGCTGCCGGGAGGACGAGATCGGCAACATCGTGATCCTCCAGAAGGGCCTGACCAACGTGCTGTTCACCTTTGTGGTCCGGGGCGAGAAGTATATCTTCCGCTATCCCGGTGAGTCCAGCTCCTTCTTCATCTACCGGAAGAACGAGGTCCGGGCCCAGCAGCTGGCCGCCAGAGCCGGAGTGGACAACACCTATGTGTATATCGACGAGACCGGCGTGAAGATCTCCAAATTTGTGGAGGGTGCCAAGGACCTTTCAAACCTGTACTATCACGACCTTTCCCTGATGCAGCACCTGGCCCGGCAGATCCGGAAATTCCACGAGGAGGGCTACGGGATGCCCGACTGGAAGGACTTCGAGTACAATCCCATCTACCAGTGCGAGCGGCTCATGCAGGAGGCCTCCAAGATGAAGGGCAATCTCTTTGAACTGTTCCGGACCGAGTGGGACGCCATGCGCAGGCTCTACGCCTACACGGAGAAGGACGGCGTGGAGAAGACCATGTGCCACAACGACATCAACGGGGATAACTGCCTCTTGACGGACAGCTCCTTCGACGTGATCGACTGGGAGTTTGCCGGATGGAACGATCCCGCCTACGATTTCGGCCGGGTCATCGCCGGATATGATCTGGAGGATCCGGACATCGACGCGATCCTGGAGGCCTACTTCGGCAGGCCCGCCACGGAGCTGGAGCGGCTGCACTTTATCACCTACATGGGCATCCACAACTGGTACTATGTGGGCTGGGCCCTGTACAAGGAGAGCATCAACGAAAGCTCCAGAGACTGGATGCTGTTCTTCTTCAAGCAGGTCAAACGGGTGATCGCCTATGCGTTGCCCCGGTACGAGGCCATATACGGAACCCTGTAAAAGGAAAAGGAGCCATCGGAAGATGGCTCCTTTTTTTGTCATTGGAATTTCTTTGCTTCCGACAGCTCCACCAGCCATCGGGTCATTTCCCGGATGCCCTCCTCGCTGAGGGGGAAGGTCTGCGTCCCGTCCATGGTGCTGTTTTCATAGCACAGGGGACCGTACCAGTACTCCGCCAGAATCTCCATGGCCTCCACATCCGGCGTCAGCTTGAACCGGAGGCCGTGATAGGAGCCGAGGAAGGTGTTGTCGTTGTGGAAGGACATATAGTTGGGGACATAGATATCTGCCATGACGGTTCCTCCTATGGGATGATGTTCAGACCGAGCAGCCGGGCCAGCTCCAGGGCCTGCTGCATATTGACGGTCAGATTCTTCAGCAGCTCCGGGGTCCATGTGCAGCCCTCGATGGTGCAGCCAGACAGATCACAGCCGGCAAGGTCCGTGCTGCGGAAATCGCAGCCGGTAAAGTCACAGCTGTCGAAGACAGTTTTCTGCAGCTTCAGGCTGATCAGTCCGCCGCCGGCGCACATACACCGCTCCAGCAGACAGTTTTTCAGGGTGCAGCCGGACAGGTACAGATACCGCGCGCCGCATCCGGAGAAGGTGACACTGTTGAGCGTGCAGTCCGTCAGCACCGCCCCGATCAGGCGGCAGTCCGCAAAGCGGACGTCTTTGAGCCCGCCCTCGAAGAACCGGCTCCCGGACAGATCGCAGCGGTCAAACACCACGTTCTGGAAACCGGTGTGGTCGAACCGGCAGTCCGTCAGATGGCAGCCGGTGAAGGTGCAGCCGATCAGATCCATGGATCCCGGAGACAGCTCCGGTGCGTCCTCCTGCACGAAGGTCAGGTTCCGGAGATCTGATTCCTCCCGCAGCGCTTCCGCCACCGCGTCACTGAGGCTTGGTTTCTTTTGCGGCATCATAGGCCTCCTGGATCAGCTCGTGGAAGGCGGAGATAAACGCCTCGTTCTGCTGGGCGGTGCGCTTGGCGGGGCCTTTGAGACGGCCTCCGCCCCGGCGGATCCGGGCGGCCTCCGCCCGGCTGGAGAGCAGGGCGTCGATGTTCTCCGCCGTGTAGCGCATCCCGTTCTGGTCCATGACCCGGGCGCCCCGGCTCAGGCACATGGCGGCCAGACCGTAGTCCTGGGTGATGACCAGATCTCCGGGCATGAGCTTTGCCACGATGGCGAAATCCGCACTGTCGGCGCCCTTGTCCACAACGATGGTCTCCGCGCCCCGGCGGGTGAAGCTGTGGGCCGTGTCGCAGATCAGGAACGCCTCCACATGGCGGCGGGAGGCGGCGCCCAGGGCCTGGTTGATCACCGGACAGCCGTCCGCATCGATATAGAGCCGGAAGGGGGCCTTTTTCTGTTTCCTGGGGCGGGCGGCCTTTTCCTGGGCCTTTTTGTACTGGGCCCGATGGGCATCGTCCATGGTGAACAGAGCCTTGTTGCCCCGCATGGAGTCGTCCCGGTTCCGCTTGAAGCTGACCCGGACCAGATACTCCCCGTGCTCCGGACAGCGGCAGGTCCAGACCATCCTTCCGGCCTCCGGATAGATGGGTTCCGTGGTCTGCGTCAGCGCTCCGCAGGAAGGGCATTTGGTGTCCTTGATTCGCGGGTCCGCCGTCATTTCCTCAAAGCTCTCAAACCGGGTGTAGTTGGCGTAGCGCAGACAGTCCAGAAACGCCGGATCGCCGTCACCCTCAAAGTGCTTGAGATAATCCGGATACTCCTCGATCCCTCTGGGAATATCGATGTGCTTTGCCACCTCGGCAGTATAGGCTGCGTCCGCCAGACCGTCATGGTAGCTGTCGGCAGCTTCGATCTGAAAGAAGTCTACGGCGGAAGAAAGACCGCGCATGGGACTGTCCGGGTCGTGCTGCTGATGAAACATGATCTGCAGATTGTAGTTCCGGTCGGTAAAGCCGGTGTCCAGACCATAGAAATTCAGGTTCTGCCGGAGGATCGGAATGTCATTGAAGCCCCAGGTCAGGAGCACGGGATCCTCGCCGCAGAACGCCCGGAACCGGTCCATGGCGTCCTGAAACCTCTCACCGTGCTTCACGTCTTGCCGGGAAATGCCGGTGAGCTTGGAAATCCGGGGAGAGAGGATCCGGTACTGCTGGAGACAGCAGGTGGACTTGAACTGCTGCCCGTCCTCCAGCCGGACGGCGCCGATCTGGATGATCTCAAAGGGCAGCACAGTACAGAGCTTCAGCGCCATGGGGGAGTCGGGATTCAGCGGCTGATTCCACTCCATGTCCAAAACGATCATTGACAAAGTGATTCACTCATTTCTTGTGTGGTTTCTTTCTCTTTGGTGTCTGGCCGGTCCTGCGGGGCCGGATCAGGCAGTTTTTATCGTAGCCAATCAGGTCGGTGCGGCCGGCCTTCACCAGCGCCTCATGGACCAGATCGTAGTTTTTTGGACTGCGGTACTGGATCAAGGCCCGCTGCATGGCCTTTTCGTGGGGATTGGTGGCCACGTAGACCGGCTGCATGGTCCGGGGATCCAGACCTGTATAGTACATCACTGTGGAGATGGTAGAGGGGGTGGGGTAGAAGTCCGACACCTGCTCCGGATTGAGGTGGTGCCGGTGGAGGTATTCCGCCAGCTCGATGGCCTCCTTCAGGGTGGAGCCGGGGTGGGAGGACATCAGGTAGGGAACCACGTACTGCTCCTTGCCCTCCTGGCGGCACAGCCTGAAATATTTGTCCAGGAACCGCTCGTATACGGCGTTGTCCGGTTTCCCCATGAGCTGCAATACCCGGTCGGAGATGTGCTCCGGGGCCACCTTCAGCTGGCCGGAGACGTGGTGTTTTACCAGTTCCCGGAAGAAGCTGTCATCTTTGTCCGCCAGCAGATAGTCAAACCGGATCCCGCTGCGGATGAACACCTTCTTCACCCTGGGGAGAGCCCGGAGCTTCCGCAGAAGGGAGAGGTAGTCGCTGTGATCCGCGATCATGTTTTTGCAGGGGGCGGGGAACAGGCACTGCTTATCCCGGCAGGCCCCATGGGTCAGCTGCTTGTCGCAGGCGGGGCGGCGGAAGTTGGCGGTGGGGCCGCCCACATCGTGAATGTATCCCTTGAAGTCCGGATCCTTTGTGAGAAGCTCCGCCTCCTTCAGCAGTGACTCGTGGCTCCGGGCCTGAATGATCCGGCCCTGATGGAAGGTCAGGGCGCAGAAGCTGCAGCCGCCGAAGCAGCCCCGGCAGCTCTGGAGGCTGAACTTGACCTCCTTGATGGCGTCGATGCCGCCGTCCTTCTCATACATGGGGTGATAGGTACGCATATAGGGCAGGTCATAGACGTCGTCCATCTCCTGGGTGGTCAGGGGCTCCTGGGGTGGATTCTGCACCACGAAGGTGTGATCGTCGTAGGGCTCGGCAAGAGTCCCGCCGGAGAAGGGGTCGGTGTTCCGGTATTGGACTGCGAAGCTTTCGGCGTATTTCCGGCGGTCAGCGGTCATCTCGCCGTAGGCGGGGAGCAGGGTGTAGTCGTACACATCCTCCAGGGAGCGGGCCTTGTAGACTGTGCCCCGGATGAAGGTGAGATCCCGGACGGAAAGTCCGCTGTCCAGCGCGTCGGCAATCTCCACGATGCTCTTTTCTCCCATGCCGTACATCAGAAGATCCGCCTGAGAGTCCAGCAGAATGGAGCGCTTGAGCCTGTCCGACCAGTAGTCGTAGTGGGCGAGCCGCCGGAGGGAAGCCTCAATGCCGCCGATGAGGATGGGAACGTCCCGGTAGCTCCGGCGGATCAGGTTGCAGTAGACCACCGTGGCGTAGTCAGGCCGGAGGCCCATCTTTCCGCCGGGAGAGAAGTAATCGTAGCTTCTCCGGCGTTTGGAGACGGTATAGTGGTTGACCATGGGGTCCATGTTTCCGCCCATGACCAGAAAGCCCAGCCGGGGCGTGCCGAGGACGCGGATACTCTCCGGGTCCTTCCAGTCCGGCTGGGGGATGATGCCCACCCGGTAGCCCCGGGACTCCAGTACCCGGCTGATGATGGCGTGGCCGAAGGTGGGGTGATCCACGTAGGCATCGCCGATAATGTAGACAAAGTCGCACTGATCCCAGCCCCGGGCCTCCATGTCCGCCCGGGAGACCGGCAGAAAGCCCGCCATGGCCGCACCTCCCCAAAAGTCTTACAGCTTACTATATCAGATACAGGGGGAAAAGTCCAGTGAAAGCGGCGGGGGCGGAGCTGTTCCCATACGCAAAAAGGCGGGCAGGTTTCCCTGTCCGCCTTGCATGATGTGCGCCCGGCGAGCGCACGTTCTATAGGGTGAAAGTCCCGAACGCGCCCGGCAGTGGGAAGCGTTAGCCAAAGGCAAAGGTGTCCATCGCGAGGTGGAATCTGAAGGAAGCCGGATTTGGAGAGTTGAAAGG
>JAFUFT010000024.1 GCA_017469795.1 Oscillospiraceae bacterium | reverse complement strand
GAGACCTTTCAACTCTCCAAATCCGGCTTCCTTCAGATTCCACCTCGCGATGGACACCTTTGCCTTTGGCTAACGCTTCCCACTGCCGGGCGCGTTCGGGACTTTCACCCTATAGAACGTGCGCTCGCCGGGCGCACATCCTGACAAAAATCCCCATGTCTCAACATGGGGATTTTTCTTTCTCAAACCGGACCTCCCAGTAGAGGCCGCGAACCTCCTGGAGATCCAGATACCGAGTCTGACTGACGTGCCCGTCGCTGACCTTCAGATAGGTCCTCATGTCGCCGGTTTCCGTGTTGATCACGTCCTCACAGCCGTAGCACAGCAGATGATGGCTGCGATAGACCGGGTGATTCCAAAGCATCAGGTACAGCAGCGCCCCGGAATTCAGGGACCGCCGCAGCTGATCCCGGGTGAACCGGTGGAGCCGTACCCGGGGCCGGACGCCCAGCAGCCTCTTGCAGATCCGGCGAATGTAAGAGGCTGCCCGCAGGTCCGACGTGCCGTGGGCAAACCGCAGACTGGAATTGATGAAATACAGATGCCGGACTCCAAACCGGGCGATCCGGTGATATAATTGCCTGGCATCATCAAGTCCGCAGTCCGTCTTCCGGAACCGCGCCATCGCCATGCAGACCAAATTGGTCAGGGCAGTTGGGCCGCAGTTGTTGTAATATCGGATCTGCTCCACATTGCCGAAGTGGGCCGTGGTGGTAAACCGCGCCGCCCATGGCTCCCAGAGATCGATCACGTTCCCGGGCACATAGGTGCCGGGTTCCTTTGCCGCAGCGTCCCGCACAGGATCTGCGATCCGCTCCCGCTTGACCGGTTCGGCTTTTTTGTGGCGAAAAAACAGTCCCATGCTCCGGCACCTCCTCTCGGGGAAGATTATACTATTTCCCAAAGGGTTCTGTCAAATGGACAAACCGGCCCGGATGTGCTATCCTATCTACAGAAACCGGAGGGATCCACATGATGATACGTGATTTGTCTCTGCAGGAAATGAAGCAGATCCACAAGACCTATATGAAGCGGGACTTCCCTGCCAACGAGCTTCGTCCTTTCCGGTCCATTCAGGCATTGCACGCCCAGTCCCGCTATCGCGGGCTCGGCATATTTGACGGCCGGGATGAACTGCTTGGCTATGGGTTCTTCGCGTCGCTCCGGCGGGAGGATGGCGTCCACTATCTGTTCGACTATCTGGCCATTGTGCCGGAACGCCGGGATACCGGAATCGGCACAGAATTCCTCCTGCGGCTGCCCCGGGAAATGCCCGACGCCGCATCCATTCTCGGCGAGGTGGAAAACCCGAATCTGGAATCCGATCCCGCTGAGCAAACCGTAAAACAGCGCCGTCTGCAGTTCTACCTTCGTTCCGGCGTTCAGGACACCGGCGTTTTATCCCGCCTGTTCGGCGTGGACTACCGGGTGATGGAGTTCCCGGTCCGCGGACGGCACAGTCCGGAGGAGATTCAGGAGCTCTATCGGGATTTCTACCGTTCCTTTCTGCCGAAAGCGGTCTTTGACAGGATGGTTCGGGTGGAGATTGCCCCATAGCAATAACAACAGGCACCCCATCCGGGGTGCCTGTTTACAGTTCCAGAAGGAAGTCGCAGCGATCCGGCAGATCATACGCCTCAAAGTAGGCCCGCTCCAGCGGGATCCACCGGTCAAAGAAGAGGTTCGCCCGGTCACCGTTTCGCTGAAGGATCCGGCTGTGCTGCACCTCCGGATCCACCGGGAGAAACAGATGCAGATCATAGAAGCCCCAGAGAGCTGGATGGCAGGAGTAGGCCCCCTCCACCAGCGTGACCGTAGCCGGAGGAAGCTCCACCGGTCCGGAAAGCTCCATGGTCCGGCAATCGAAGGGCCTGTATCGGACCGGCAGTCCGGCCATGAGCGGTTTCAGCACTTCGGCCAGAAACCGCTCATGGTCCACATTGCCGCCGGGAAGGGCATACCGTTCCGGCGTCCGCTGCTCCGGGCGGAGGAAGAAATCGTCCATATGTACGATAGACCATCCAAACTGGCGCCCCATTTCTCCGGCAAGGGTGGTCTTTCCGGAGGCGCAGGGACCGTCCAGTGCCAGAATGACACGGTCCCGGTTCAGGCCGGAAACAAACTCCGCCAGTTCCTCCGCGGTGATCCGCTCAGTCATTGGGGATGATCTTTGCCCGCTGCATGGCGATCACAATGGCCGGCACCAGCACGATGTGCAGGATAATGCCTGGGATGGCATTGGTGACCGCACCGGCGATAAACGCAGCCATGGGAAATTCCGAAGCGGTCAGACCGGCCAAAACAAACCGGGCGATGCCCCAGACGATCCGTCCGCCGATCATGGCGGCGATCAGCGTCACATAGATGCTAGGAATCTTCTTGGGCAGGAGATGATAGAGCAGGCCGGTCAGGCAGCCATAGGTTGCCAGTTCAAAGGCCATAGCAACGCCCGTCGGCATGATCGGCGGCATCCCAAAGATGGCAAACCGCAGAAGCGGCGCAATGAATCCCACCGCCAGTCCGTAGGGCCAGCCGCAGAGGAACCCGCACAGCAGCACGGGAATGTGCATGGGGCTCAGCGCCTGTCCGATCTGGGGGATCTGGCCGATCAGCAGTGGCAGCACCATAGCCAGCGCCAGGCACACCGCCGCATAGACCAATTTGACAACAGGTTTTCCGGTATTTTTCATAAATAACTCCCTTTCGCGCAAAAAGATGCCATAGCCCCCTTCTGGCGGCTGTGGCATCTTCTGATGTCCGATCATTCTGTAAAAAGAATCCAGGCTTCTGCCTCTGACCGGACTTCCTGTCCGGCACAGGATTATTTTACCCGGGCAACCTTCGTCTGTCAAGGGGTCTTTGCGGCCAGCTTCCGGATCTTTTTCACCGCGTCCTCCAGCAGCAGCGCTGTAGAGGCTTCCTCTACTCCCGCAATCAGGGTCGCGCAGCGGTTCATGGGAAGCAGCACCCGCACCGCCCTGCTCTGCCCCACCGCAACCGCCATGGCGGGCGTGATCTCCCCCAGCATGGCGTCCGCGATCAGCAGTCCGATGGGACCGGCGATGATATCCGCCCGGCGGCAGCCCACCACCACGGCATTCTCGCCGGTGGCCCCCTGGTCTGCACCCGCCTTGAGCATGGCGGCCGTGGCGGCGGAATTGGTTCCCACCGCCGTTACAGTCAGCTCCGGCAGCGCTTTTTTCACCGCCGAGACAAGCTGGCGTCCCAATCCGCCTCCCTGGGCGTCAATGACCAGTAATTCCACTGTTTTTCCTCCGTCCGTTACAGGTTCTGTTTTCCCGTCAGCAGATTCAGCACGTTCTGAAGCATGGGCCGGTAGTCGTTTTTCAGGCACGCGGCCACCACATACATATCCTTCCCGGGGATCGGAATGACCCGCACCGCGTCATTGTACGTCAGGCGTGTATGCTGATCCAGAAGCGCAACGCCGACACCCATCTCCACACACAGGATCAGGGACTCGAGGCTCCGGGGCTGCCGGACGATTCGGGGCGTAAAGCCTGTCTCCTGGCACTGCTTGATAAAGCGGTCATATCCCGCAGGGCTCTCCTCCGGGGAGATCACCACAAAATCCTCGTTCCGAAGCTGCATCATATCCAGCTCGTCTGTCCTTGCCAGAGGATGCTTCCGGTTGATGGCAATGGCCGGCGCCTGGTCGAACATGACAAACGAATCGAATTCCGGCTCCTGCTCCACGTCAAAATCCAGCGTGATAACCATATCGTAGTGGCCGGCCTTCAATCCGTTCCGCAGATTGGCAAAGGAGTTCCGCTCCAGCTCGACCTCCAGATGCGGGTAGCGTTCCTTCGCCAGCTCCAGCCGGTACAGAAACTGCGGCCGCACATCCTGCCCTTCCAGGATCCCGATACTCAATCTGGATTCCTCTTTCCGGGACAGGATCGCCGCCTGTTCAAACAGTGTTTCCAGCCGTTCCGGCATGTCCTTCAGATGTTCATACAGGAAGGCTCCTGCCGTGGTAAGCCGGATGGATCGCTTGTCCCGCACGAACAGCGAATAGTCCAGTTCCTGCTCCATCTGCGCGATCTGTTTGGAGATGTTCGGCTGAGAAGTGTAGAGCTTAGCCGCAGCCGCAGAAAAGCTCCCACATCGGGCAACTTCCACAAAATAGCGAATCTTGAGTAAATTCACATCTCCACATCCTTTCATGTTCGAAATAAGTATAGCATATTTGTCCTGTTCCCGCAACGGATTTTTGTGGATTCTCCATAAGTTAGTCATGACTTATTCCGGTTTGGTTATGGATAATGCTGAGAAAAGGTATTTCACATACTCCGGTCTATCCGGTATACTGAGATTGTGAAAATAATCACAATCGTAAAAGGAGGAATACGACAATGAAGGTACTCGGAATCTCTGCTGGAACGCAAAATGGAAGCAATGACGCCATGTGCAAGGAGGCCCTGATGGCCGCCAAGGAGGCCGGTGCGGAAGTTGAATTCATCAATCTGCACAAGCTCAACATCAATCACTGCACCGGATGCAAGGCCTGCGTCATGGGCCTGTTCTCCGGCCGCGGCAATGCCTGCGTACTGAAGGATGACTTCCAGTGGCTGGTGGACAAAATGTACGACGCTGATGGCATCATCTGGGCCGTCCCGATCTTTGAGAGCTGCGCCCCCGGCATCTTCCACACCGTGATGGACCGCTTCGGTCCCCGTCTGGATCGCGGCAACGTGATGATTGGCATGAAGATCGCGGAGCAGGGCGGCAAACCCATCGATCCCAAGTACCTGAAGGAAAAGGTCGTCTCTTATATGGGCATCGGCGGCTCCGACTGGGCCACCCGGATCCAGTGCGACTTTGCCACGCAGGCCATGACCCCCAAGTGGACTCTCATTGACAACGAGGTCTTCCAGTGGTCCCTGGACATCATCATGAACGACGAAGCCGTTGCCCGGGCCCATCAGATCGGCCTGAATCTGGCTGAGGCCGCCCGGAAGTTGGAAAACGGCACGCTGAACGTCCCCCATGGCATCGCGGGTGAGGACTACAAGGGTGATCCCGGCGTATGTCCTTTGTGCCACAGCAAGAACTTCTATCTGCAGGAAGACGGAACCGCCATCTGCTGCCTCTGCGGCACGGAAGGCGTCATGAAGAACGTGGACGGCAAATACGTCTTTGAGTATGACGCGGACAAGTGGGTCCCCCATATGCACGACGCCATCTCCGGCAAGTTCATCCACGGCGACGACATTCAGAACAATGAGGGCAAGGCCCGGGCCGCCATGCAGACCGAGGAGGCCAAGGCGCGGAAGAAGAAATACAGAGAGTTTATCTCCGCCAGCACGCCCGAATAATTGACGGTCCGAAAACACTGAGTATTGAAATCATGATTTGAATTTGAAAGGGGTTTCTTAGTTATGAAAGCAGTCGCATTGTATGGAAAGCAGGACGTCCGGATCGTTGACCGGCCCATGCCCACCGCCGGCCCCAACCAGCTGGTCGTGAAGATCAACTACGTGGGCATCTGCGGCACGGATGTGGAATTCTATCAGTCCGGTGCGGTGCCTCCCTTTGTTCAGCTCCCCATGGTCCTGGGCCATGAGAACGTGGGCACCGTGGTGGAAGTCGGCGAGGGTGTCACCGATTACAAGGTCGGCGACGTGATCCTCTGCGGACCTCCGTCTCACTGCGCCGAGGACTGCCCCTCCTGCCGCCAGGGCAAGACCAACATCTGCATCAACGGCTTCCCCCGCACCGCCGGCATCGGCGGCCCCGACGGCGGCTATGCCCCTTATATGCTGGTCCGTGACGTGAAGCACACCATGCTGGTGAAGGTTCCCGAGGGCGTGGATCTGAAGGACGCCGTCCTTTTCGACGTGATTTGCGTTTCCCTCCACGGTGTGCGGAACTCCGCCTTCAAGTTCGGCGACAACGTGGTTGTCTCCGGTACCGGCCCCATTGGCCTGGCTGCAATCCAGTGCCTGAAGGCTGCCGGCGCCAACAAGATCATCGTTCTGGGCACCAACTCCTCCAAGGAACCCATCCTCAGAGAGTACGGCGCAGATTACTTCATCAATTCCAAGGAGTGCGAAGATCTGGAGGGTGAAATCCAGAAGATCCTCGGCTCCCCCGTGGGTGCGGATGTAGTCTACGAGTGCGCGGGCAACATGACCTCCCTGGCCAACTGCGTGTACAAGTGCGTGAAGCCCGGCGGACAGGTCTCCATCATCGGCACCATCCAGGAGCCCATGCATAACCTGGTTCCCGGCCAGTTCTCCATCCATGAGCCCAACTTCCAGTTCTCCTTCACCTACACCGAAGAGGACGTGAATATCTATCTCGACATGGTCGCCTCCGGCAAAATGAAGTTCCCCAACATGGTCACCGACATCATCCCGCTGGACAAGGCCGTGGAGTTGGGCCTGAACCGCCAGGATCGCAGAGGCATGCTGAAGATCCTCATCGATCCCTCGCTGTAAGGAGGC
This sequence comes from Oscillospiraceae bacterium, assembly GCA_017469795.1. Lineage (GTDB taxonomy): Bacteria > Bacillota > Clostridia > Oscillospirales > Oscillospiraceae > HGM13006. The sequence continues at coordinate 40,549 of JAFUFT010000024.1, read as the reverse complement.
TTCATCATGGCAAACAATTATCCCTATTCCATGACCCCCGCCCGGATCAACGGAGTTCTATTCAAAAACCGCATTGTCTCCGCTCCCTCCACCATGCATTCCCTCTCCAACGGAGAGCTGTATCCCTCCGAGGACGCCATCTCCTTCTTTGAGAGCCGCGCCCGGGCGGGCGTGGGCATGGTCACTGTGGCGGGTCTCAAGACCGGTAAGGATGTGACCGACGACGGTCAGAACACCGCATGGGACGTGAATCAGCCCAACCACCGCAACAAGCTCATGGAGCTGGTGGAGCGCGTTCACTTCTACGGCGCCAAGATCTCCATGGAGCTCATCGGCATTTTCCCGGAGGGCTATACCGTCTCTGACGGCTGCTCCATCATGGGCTGGGCCGAGGGCCACGAGATCACCCGGGAGGCGATGGAAGCCTTCAAGGAAGAGTGGGCCCAGGCGGCCGCCGACCTGGTGGACTGCGGCTTTGACGCCATTCTGATCCACTCCGGCCACAGCGTCCCCCTGGCGCAGTTCCTCTCTCCTCTGACCAACAAGCGCACCGACGAGTACGGCGGCTCTACAGAAAACCGCTGCCGCTATCTCATTGAGATCCTCGACGCCATCCGCGCCCGTGTGGGCAAAAAGCTCCTCATCGAGGTCCGCATCTCCGGCACTGAGTTTGAGGAAGGCGGCATTGACATCGAGGAAGGCATCCGCATCGGCGAGCTGATCCAGGACCATCTGGACATCCTGCAGGTGTCCGCAGGCATGCACAACGCCAAGTGGATGACCTGGGTACATCCCTGCGGCTTCCGGCCTCCCATGCCCAATATCGAGGTCGCAGAGGCCTTCAAGAAGTCCGGCCGGATCCATGTGCCCATCGTGGCCCTTGGCGCGGTGGAGTCTCTGGACGCCGCCGAAGAGATCCTCCGGGAGGGCAAGGCAGACCTGGTCACCATGGCCCGTCAGCTGATCGCCGATCCCGAAATGATCCACAAAGCCATGGCCGGTCACGGCGACGATGTGATCCCCTGCATCAAGTGCATGCGCTGCCACGACTCCACGGTTTACGGCCATCAGTTCCGCTGTGCCGTGAATCCTGAGGCCGGCCTGGACGCGTGCCTCAGCAAGCTGGTCAAGGAGCCCGGCCCCGCCAAGAAGGTCGCCGTCATCGGCGGCGGTCCCGCGGGCATGAAGGCCGCCTGTGTCGCCGCGGACCGGGGCCATCAGGTCACCCTGTTCGAGGCAAAGGACCATCTGGGCGGTGCCATCATTTTCGCCGACTATGTGTCCTTCAAATATCCGCTCGCTATCTACAAGAACTGGCTGGTGAAGCAGGTGGAGAAGCGGCCCATTGAGGTCCGTCTGAACACCAAGGCCACCCCCGCCGACATTGCCGGATTTGACGCAGTGCTGGTCGCCATCGGCGCAGAGCCGCTGATTCTGCCGGTGCCCGGCGTGGAGAACGCCAAGGTTGCTACCTCTGTCTATGGCAGCGAGGACAAGCTGGGCGATACCGTCATCGTCATCGGCGGCGGCCAGGTAGGCTGTGAGACGGCCCTTCATCTGGCCAAGCTGGGCAAGAAGGTCACTGTCATTGAAATGCAGTCCGCCCTGGCTCCCGACGCCTCCAAGACCCATCGGGACGAGCTCATGGTGGAGATCGGCAACGAGCCCAACTTTACGACCCTCTGCGGCGCCCGCTGCCAGTCTGTCACCGCCACCTCCGTCACCTATGTAAAGGACGGCAAGGAAGAGACTGTTACCGCCGACGACGTGGTGCTTGCCGCCGGCATGAAGCCCAAGGCGGACGAGGCCGATTCCTTCATCGGTACCGCTGTGGAATTTGTCGAGATCGGCGACTGCGTCCGTGCCCGGACCGTGGAGCAGGCCACCAAGGAGGCCTACTACGCCGCTGTAAACCTGTAATTCTTAGGAGAAACGCCCGGAGGGCGAAGCCCTGCGGGTCATAAAGGAGAATTGGATATGGAAACTAAAAAACAAGAGCAAGACATCAGCTTAATTTCCGCCAATTTCGGCGTCAAGGGTTGGGGCATGCTGATCCTGACCTTCCTGTGCATCTTTTTGGATTCTTCCCTGATCAACGACTCCCTGAACGTGGTCATTGACGTGTTTGCCGGAATGCACGGCTGGAACACCGGAATGCTTTACGGCTTCTCCACCATCACCGCGTGGATCGCCGTGGCCGGCGCAGCCCTGTGGGGTGTGCTGTCCAGCAAGATTTCCATCCGCTGGAGCTGGGCCATCTCCCTGCTGATCACCGGCATCGCCTGCCTGTTCTGGGGCCGTGCTTCCTCCCCTGCCGTGTATTTCATCTGTCTGGCGGTCTCCGCTGTGGGCGGCATGGGCTTCTGCTACATCTGCTCCCTGAACGTGGTCTCCAACTGGTTCCCCCGCAAGAAGGGCATCGCCATGGGCTGGGTCACCATCGGCTTCCCCCTGTCCGCCGCCGTGACTGCCAACCTGATGGGCAATATTGTGGCCCACGGCGGTCTTCCCGCGGTTTACACCATCTACGCGGTGGCTTCCTTCGCGCTGTGCGTGCTGGTCGCTATCTTCGTTCGTGACTATCCCGAGCAGGCCGGCGCCTTCCCGGACAACAACCACAAGTTTGACAGCGAAGAGGCCAAGAAAGAGCTGGCTCTGGGGCTGGAGTACATGAAGACCTCCCCCTGGACCGTCAAGAAGCTCTTCTCCACCGGCAAAGTGTGGGTCATCGGCCTGAGCCTGGGCGTCATGGAGCTGCTTTCTCTCGGCATCATGACCAACTTCGTGCCCCGTATGATCCAGGCTGGCTATGTGGATGAGAACGGCGGCCCCGCCCCCATCATCTTCGCCATGCTGGGCATCGCCGGCATTCTGGCCTGCCTGGGCAGCGTCGGCTGCGGCATCCTGGATGCCAAGCTGGGACCCAAGAAAGCCATTCAGATCACCATGTGCACCGCCATCGTTGCCATCGTGCTGAACCTGATCCCCACCACCCCCACCAAGTTCCTGAGCCTTCCCTTCCTGGCCATCATGCTGGGCGGCGCGGCCAACTATCTGGTTTCTCTGACCAACACCATCTGGGGCCGGTATGACTTCCCCATGGCCTACAAAGTCCTCAAGCCCATGGTGGCCGCGGTGGGCGCGCTGGGCGTCTCTATCGTCGGCATCATCGGCCGCAGCGCCTCCTATGCCATGGCATATGGCGTTCTGGCTGTGCTGACTGTCATTGCGCTGATCCTGATCACCACTGTGGATGACACGATGATTGGCCGCAACTGATTCGCTATCTTTCTTTCACATCCCCCATACAAAGGAACGCGCTCTCAAAATGAGAGCGCGTTCCTTCTTTTACCGCAGTTCTTTGAGAAATTCCTCAATGGGACCGATGCTGTCCTCCGGGGGGTACCAGTACTCCAGCGGGGACTGGTCTCCGTAGGGGACCGCGCCGCCGCTGTTATCCGCCAGCTGCTCCTGATACTCCCGCAAACTGCAGCCCAGCCGTTTCTGGATGGTCCGGTTGAGATACTTGGGATCGGAAAAGCCGCTGCTCTCCGCAATCTCCACCTGGGAAAGCTGGGTATTGCGCAGACAGGTCATGGCCTTTTCAAACCGTAGATTGTTCAGATACTCCTGAAAGGAGATCCCATAATAGTCTGTAAACAGATGGGATACATGGGTGGGCGTCAGTCCCTCCAGCTCAGCCAAATCCCGCAACCGGACCGGCGACAGATAGTTTTCGTCCAGATAGTCCGTCAGTCGGGTGATCCGCTGGATGCGTTTTTTTCGTTTGTTCCGGTCCTGACTGGTCAGCACCTCGTGGGGAACGCTTCCCACCAGCTTGCGGAACAGATCGGTAATGTAAGAGATACAGCCCAGGTCGAACCCCTCCTCCTCCCGGAGATAACAGAGTGACGCCTTACACACCAACTCGCAACAGCGCTGATACAGCGCGTCATCCCGGCTGAAGCAGGCAGACACGTCTGACTGATGGAACATCAGATGCCGGAACGTGGGAACATAATCCTGGCAGAAGTGCTGGGACACCTGAAAGATCACTGCGAGAACGCCGTCCGATGCGTCGATTTCATGGGGCTCGTTGGGATTGAGGATCACCAGCGCACCGGGCGTCAGCGCAATATGGGAATCCCGCAGATTCAGTTGTCCTGCCCCTTCCAGAATCAGTTCCAACTCAAATGCGCTGTGGATATGAAAATTCCGGTAGGTGATGCGGTTGAGGAACACCTTGAAATGCCGGAGTTTTTCATAGGCCACCACCTCATATTCATTACCCATGTCGATCCTCCCTTCTGCTGCTTCGCTTATTATACCACAAATCCTAAAAATCGCAAGATTGTCGGACGCAAATCGCACGATTGTAATTGCTCTGCGTCCGGTTCCATCCTATAATATAGATACAAAAACAATCAGGAGGTAACTGTTATGTCTGAGATCTTTGCGAATATTCCCGTGATCCCCTACGAGGGCCCCGCAAGCAAGAATCCTCTGGCCTTCAAATACTATGACGCCGACCGTATGATCCTCGGCAAGAAGATGAGCGAGCACCTGCCCTTTGCCATGGCCTGGTGGCACAATCTGGGCGCCGCCGGCACCGATATGTTCGGCCGCGATACCGCGGACAAGTCCTTCGGGGCCTCGGAAAAAGGCACCATGGAGCACGCCAAAGCCAAAGTGGACGCAGGCTTTGAGTTCATGAAAAAGGTCGGCATCAAGTACTTCTGCTTCCATGACGTAGATCTGGTCCCCGAAGCCGACGACATCAAGGTAACCAACCAGCGGCTGGATGAGATCTCCGATTACATTCTCGAGAAGATGCAGGGCACCGACATCAAGTGCCTGTGGGGTACCGCCAATATGTTCGGCAATCCCCGCTTCATGAACGGCGCCGGCTCCTCCAACTCCGCCGACGTGTTCTGCTTCGCCGCAGCACAGGTCAAGAAAGCTCTGGACATCACCGTCAAGCTGGGCGGCCGGGGCTATGTGTTCTGGGGCGGCCGGGAAGGCTATGAGACCCTTCTCAACACCGATGTGAAATTTGAGCAGGAGAACATCGCCCGGCTCATGCACCTGGCTGTGGACTATGGCCGTTCCATCGGCTTCACCGGCGACTTCTACATCGAGCCCAAGCCCAAGGAGCCCATGAAGCATCAGTACGACTTCGACGCCGCCACCGCCATCGGCTTCCTGCGGCAGTACGGACTGGACAAGGACTTCAAGATGAACATTGAGGCCAACCATGCCACCCTGGCGGGCCACACCTTCCAGCACGACCTCCGCATCTCCGCCATCAACGGGATGCTGGGCTCCATCGATGCCAACCAGGGCGATACCCTCCTTGGCTGGGACACTGACGAGTTCCCCTGGAGCGTCTACGAGGCCACCATGTGCATGTATGAGGTGCTGAAGAACGGCGGCCTCACCGGCGGTTTCAACTTTGACTCCAAGAATCGCCGCCCCTCCAACACCTACGAGGACATGTTCCACGCCTACATTCTCGGTATGGACACCTTCGCTCTGGGCCTGATCAAGGCTGCAGCCCTGATTGAGGACGGGCGTCTGGACCAGTTTGTGGAGGACCGTTACGCCTCCTACAAGACGGGCATCGGCGCGAAGATCCGCTCCGGCGAGACCACCCTGGAGGAGCTTGCCGCCTATGCCGATCAGCTGGGCGCCCCCGGTCTCCCCGGCTCCGGCCGCCAGGAATATCTGGAGAGCGTGGTCAATCAGGTGCTGTTCTCCTGATCGTTTTCCCATTCATACGCAGACAAATCCGGGCGCAGCGTACATCATGGCGCTGCGCCCGGTGACAAATACGGTACTTGAGAGGGATCAAGATATGTATGACATTGGTATTGATTTGGGAACTTCTGCAGTCAAACTGCTTTTGGTGAGCGCGGAAGGCAAAGTCGTTCATTCCATTTCCCGCTTCTATCCTCTGGAGTTCCCCCAGCCCGGATGGTCCCAGCAGAATCCTCAGGACTGGTGGAGTGCAATCTGTGACGGCATTCCGGAACTGATCGCCGGTATCGACCCTAACCAAGTGGGCGGCATCGGCGCAGCCGGTCAGATGCACGGCTTAGTGGCGGTGGACAAGGAAGGGAACGTCCTCCGGCCGGCCATCCTCTGGAATGACGGACGTACCGCAAAGGAGACCGACTACCTCAATTACGAGATCGGGAAGGACTTCCTGCTGGAACATACCGGCAATATTGCTTTTGCGGGGTTTACCGCGCCAAAGCTTCTCTGGATGAAGAAACATGAGCCGGAGCTGTTTGCAAAGATCGACAAAGTCCTGCTCCCGAAGGATTATGTAAACTTCAAGCTCACCGGGAACTACGTCACCGACTACTCCGACGCGGCCGGGATGCTGCTCTTGGACATAGCCAACAGGCAATGGAGCAAAGAGATGCTGGACATCTGCGGTCTCCGTGAATCCCAGATGCCGGAGCTCCATGAGAGCTTTGATATTGTTGGAAATCTCCTGCCCGATGTGGCGGCAAAGCTGGGCCTGCCCGAAACTGTAAAGGTAGTGGCGGGTGCGGGAGACAATGCCGCCGCTGCCATCGGCACCGGGTGCCTCCACGAGGGACAGTGCAACCTGTCACTGGGCACTTCCGGCACGGTTTTCCTGCCCTGCGAGGCGTTCCGCATGGATCCGGTCAACGCCACCCACGCCTTCAACCACGCGGCTGGCAACTACCACCTGATGGGCTGCATGCTTTCCGCCGCCTCGTGCCTGAAATGGTGGGTGGAGGACGTATGCAAAACCACCGACTACAACGGTCTCCAGGCGGAGATCGATCCAGACAAGCTGGGTAAAAACCACGTCTATTTCCTGCCCTATCTCATGGGAGAACGGGCGCCCCACAACGACCCGGCGGCGCGGGGTGCTTTTATCGGCATGAGCATGGACACCACAAGAGCGGACATGACCCAGGCAGTACTGGAGGGCGTAGCCTTCGCCTTCCGGGACATGGTAGAATCCGCCCGTGCCCTGGGCATCACCGTGGACCGCAGCACCCTCTGCGGCGGCGGTGCGAAATCCGATGTGTGGAAAACAATCCTGGCAAACACCCTGAATGTCCGTCTGGATCAGCTGGAGGAGGAGCAGGGCCCGGGCCTCGGAGGCGCGCTGCTCGCCGGCTTCGGCCGCGGCCAGTATGCTTCCCTGGATGAAGCCACCGGAAAAGCTGTCCGATTCTGCGGACAAATTTTGCCGGAACCGGAGCTGACCAGCCGGTATGAGGAGAAGTATCAGGTGTTCCGTTCCCTGTATCCTGCCCTGAAAGAGATCTATCAGGCGCTGTAACAGCAGCAAAAAGGAGCCGCTCAGCGGCTCCTTTTTATTTCCGGAATATCACCAGTTTGCTCGCCACATAGTTGAAAATCACCACCAGGATCTGGGCGATCAGCTTGACGATCCCGGCGCTGCACCCCAACTGCTCCACAAACAGGAACAGAATCCCCTCTTCAAGTCCCAGCGACAGCAGCCGGGCTGCAAAAAACGTCCCGATCTCATAGACCAGTCCCCGGATGTCCCGGCGGTCCGATTCAAATACAAACAGCTTGTTGACCACATAGGCAAAAATCACCGCCCCGATCCAGGCAATCACATTTGCCGCCAGGTAGTTCATCCACCGGACCAGCAGATAAAAGATGATCAGATTGACCAGTGTGGTCAGCGCTCCGAACACCAGATAGCTCAGGTACTCCTGATATTTCAGACACAAGGGCCGCAGCGGCTTTGGGATCAGCGGCTTGATCAGACGATAGAATCTGGATTCCTGCACGAAATATTTCCTCCTTGCTTCGGAATGGATCTGCCGCTATCATACTACAGTTTTTCATCTCTGGCAAGCAAAACGGCCGACGGAAATCCGCCGGCCGTCTGTATTTGTCTGCTTATCCTGCCGGTGGGGCCGGAGGTGCGCCCGCTCCGCCGGGAGGAGGTCCGCCGGGGCCGCCTTCCGGCATGGGCTCCAGCTCGACCTCATAGATCACCGCGCCCTCAGGAATCTCATCCATAGGCACAATCCGGTTGTCAGGAATCGGTACATCCGGGAAGATCTGCGCTTCACCGGACTTCAGGAATTCACCCATGGCCTCCGCCGCGGGCTCCATACCGGAGAACAGCGGATCCTGATCCTCCGGAGCATCCGGACCGCCGGCGTCAGCTGCCAACGTATAGATCTTCTCCGGATCCAGCGGTTCGCCGCCCACCATGGGATTGATGATGGTAAAGACCTTCTGACCGTCTTCGGTCATGGAGCTTTCCTTCAGATATCCATAGCTGGCGCCGCTGATCTGATTGAACTGAGTGGACTCCACCGGAAGATCATTCAGGGACTTCGCCATCTTCTGGAGCAGTTCCTCGCCGGTGATTTCAAAGGTATAAAGATCGCAGCCATTGGCGAATACGTCATAGAGGTTGATGGTGTAGATCTTGCCCTGCTGCACGCTGGAACGGATCCGGAACCCGGGCATCATGCCCACGTCCGTCTTGCCGTACCACCTGAGGAAATCTGCCACCAGATCGCCCAGATTGGTCTCGTCGGTGCGGATGCTCCGCCCGTCGGGACTCTCGCTGGTGCGGTAGCCGTCCAGGAAATACTCGCTCTCCAGATACATCTCGCCGGCGTCCGATTCCAGTCTTGCCCAGGCCTCATCCACGACCTTCTGGACTTCCGGGTCCGGCTCATAGTTGGCCTTCAGTTCTTCTTCCATGATCAGCCGGCCGTCCTTCTCCACGACCTTGCCGTCTTTGATATAGAGCATCATCACGCCCACGCATTCGCCCTTGCAGGAGGCCTGATTCACCAGGGTCCCGGTCTCCGGGCAGACCCACCCGTTTCCATCGCCGATGATGGAATGGGTATGGCCGTCCACATACACGTCGATCCCAGGCACTTCCTTCACCAGCTCGGCGGAGGTGGTGTCGTTGGCGTTCGGCGTCACCAGATCGTCGTTCCAGCCCGTATGGCCAACGCCCACGATCACGGAGCAGTCCTCGCTCTGCAGGCTGTCCACAGCCTCCTGTGCCGCCTGGATGGAACCCATTCCGGCGAAGCTGTCGTTGATGGGGCCGCCGGAAACGGTCAGGCCAAACAGTCCCACCTTGACGCCGCCCGCGGTTTCACGGGTCATGGTCCGGTCAAAAATGGTCTCTCCCTGTACGGGATATCCGTCCTCGTCTACGACCACCTCGTCGTTTTCATCCAGGATCTGCGCAAAGAGATTCGCGCAGATCACCTGGGTCCGGTCAAACATCCCGGCAAGCACCAGCAGCTGATCCCCGCCCAGGTTGAAGTCATTGTTGCCCGGTGCCAGCAGATCGTAGCCCGCCGCGTCCATGACAGGTGGGATAGTCTCGCCGTTATAGAGGTGCGCCACGGCATTGCCGCCTGCAAACACGTCGCCGGCAGAGACAGTGACCACATTCTGATCTCCGTACCTGGCCTTGTATTCGTCGGCAACCGCTTTCACATAGGGCTCAATGTCAATGAAGCCATGGACATCGTTTGTGTGGACCACGACAAACACCTCGTCGCAGTCAATATCCGGCTCCGCAGGTTCTGCGGGTTCCGCCGCGGAAGCCTCCGTCTCCACAGCGCTACCAACGTTTGCCGGTTCTGCGGCAGGAGCATCCTCCGCAGGAGCTGCAGCCTCTTCCAGCGCTTCCGCAGAGGCTTCCGCAGACACTGGCGCTTCCGCCGGCCCAGATGCGCTTGCGGCGCCGCTGCCGCAGGCAGTCAGGCTGAGCAGCAGGCACAGAACCAGCAGCAGGCTCAGCAGTCCTTTCTGTTTCATTTCTCTCGCATCCTTTCCTTTGAGATACCGTTATTATATCCCTCCGGTCAGGTGGTTTCAACAAAAATATGGTGATATTATGTGCGTTTTATGTTTAAATTGTGAACTCTCCCGTTCCTGGAGCAGCATTGAAGCACATAATAGTCGCCCGGAGCTTCATTCCTCCGGCGCAAGGCTCTCATACCGCTCCAGGAACGAATGCCATTGTCCCTCCGTTTTGAATCCGGCCATGGTATCCAGATGCAGATTGTGCACGCTGCGGAAAATGCTCTTTTCGATGTCCGGATTGTTCTGCTTCATGGACTTTAAAAGCAGCTTGATTTCCCGGCGCTTCGACCCGCTTTCATAGGCCGCGGACTGCTCCGTAAACCGGCAGGCGCACTGGATGAACTCCAGTCCGTTATATCTGGCCCAGGCGATAATGTCCTCCTCGTGGACCATATACATGGGCCGGATCAGCTCCATACCGGGGAAATTCCGGCTGTGGAGCTTGGGCGGCATGGACTGGAGCTGGCCTCCGAAGAACATGCTCATCACCACGGTCTCGATCACGTCATTGAAATGGTGCCCCAGAGAAATCTTGTTGCAGCCCAGTTCACGGGCCTTGCTGTACAGGTGCCCGCGGCGCATTCTGGCACACAAATAGCATGGCGTTCGGTCCGTGCGGTTGGCCACATCGAAAATGTTGGTTTCAAAGATCGTGACCGGCACCTGCAGCGCTGCGGCATTTTCTTCAATCTTCCTCCGGTTGGCCGCGTTGTAGCCGGGATCCATGACGAGAAACTCCGTCTCGAAGGACACCTTCCCGTGACGCTGAACCTCCTGCATGAGCTTTGCCATGCACATGGAATCCTTGCCTCCCGAGATGCAAACGGCAATTCTGTCTCCGGGCTGGATCAGTTCATACCGGTTCACTGCTGTGATGAACGGTGTCCAGAGCTCCTTCCGGTATTTTTTCAGCAGGCTCTGCTCCACCTTTTGATGATACTCCATATTCCGTGCCATTGTCTCACTCCATCTGTGCTGATATCAGCTTTATTTTACTCACAGATCCAGCAATCGTCAAACTATTTCAAAAATCCCCATCCGCGCGGCAGACGCAGATGGGGAAATTATGTCAACCTATCGCAGCAGCAGGCTCACAAGCAGGACCAGGATCAGCACAATGCCGGCACAGGTCATCATCATCGCATAGGAGAAGTTGTCCACTACCTGGCCCAGCGCCTCCTCCGTCGCCTGCCGGAGCGTCTGGAGCTGCGGATTCTTCCTTCTCCGGCTACCATCCCGGACCCGCTCCTCCCGCAGGAACGTCCCCCGCGCCAGCAGGATCAGTCCGTCTACGCTGGTATCCATGGCTCTTCCCAGCAGCGACCCGAGGAACACCAATCCCCGGCATACAGGCCGCAGCAGCAGGTTTTCTCCAAACAGTCGGGCCGCCCGCCCAAGCATCCCGGGAAGCACCATCAGCAGGAGCGGCCGGTACACCCGGTCCTCCAGATCGAGCCGTTTAGGCCAGAGATCCCGATCCCGGCCTCCGGGGGCCAGCAAGATCCGGACCGGAAGCAGATAGACAGCCCCGCCCACGCTCAGTGAGATCAGCGCGCCGCGCAGGTTCTCCCAGGCCAGGGGTTCAAAGTGACGGAGCGGCAAATCCGTCATGACGCCTGCCAACGCCGTTGCCGCAGGCGGAAACCCCAAAACCAGCAGCACAGCCGCGCCTGCCCAGATCACCCCCGCAGACAGGCCTGTCAGGTATCGGTCTTTCCGATCATAGCTGGCCTGCAGGGAATCGTCGTCGTTCTTCTGATGGAACAGGCACAGATAGAGCCGCAGCATATAGGCAAACGTCAGACCTCCGGAGATCAGGAACAGCACCTCTACCCCCCGCATCATACCTGCAAATGGACCCTCCATGGCGTGAAGCAGTCCCTCATGCAGCAGCGTCTTGGACAGATAACCGTTCAGCAGCGGCACACCGCTGATGCCCAGGGCCGCAATGCCGAATGGGATCTTCAGCAGCGGTTTGTTCCGCCCCCAGCCTCGCAGCTCCCGCAGCAGGAGCGTATGGCGGTTCATGGCCGCTGCTCCTGCCGTCAGGAACAGCACCAGCTTGAGCATGGAGTGATTCACCATGTGCAGTACCGTCCCGGAGAGCGCCAGCGTTGTACCCTCCCCGCTTCCGTGGCTTCCGGAGATCACCGCCGCGGCAATCCCCACCAGAATAAAGCCGATCTGCGACATGGAGGAACAGGCCAGCGTGCGCTTCAGGTTCACGGAGAAAACCGCCAGCACCGCACCCAGGACCATGGTCACTGTGCCCAGTATCAGGATCAGAATACCGAAGGCCTCATTCACCGGGAACACAGAGGTAGCCGTCATGAGGATCCCGAATACGCCCACCTTGGTCAGAAGGCCGGACAGAAGCGCACTGGCAGGCGCCGGCGCTACCGGATGGGCCTTAGGCAGCCAGACATGCAGCGGAAACATGCCCGCCTTGGCTCCGAATCCCAGCAGGATGCAGATTCCGGCGGCAAGCAGCCGTCCCGAATCTCCGCTGCTCAGGGCGCCGGGAAGCTGCGCATAGGCCAGTGTTCCCGTCTCGTGACTCAGAAGCAGCAGACCCATCAGCAGTATCAATCCGCCGAACACTGCCACCGCCAGATAGGTGCAGGCGGCGCGGATGGCATCCTCCGTCCGCTCCTGCAGCACCCAGGGGAAGGAGCTGAGGCTGAGGATCTCAAAAAACACATAGGTAGTCATCAGATCCGCCGACAGCATGACGCCCTGCGCCGCGCCCAGTGTCAACAGGATAAACGCCCAGTAGGATGCCAGATGTTCCCGCTCATGCCGGAAATACTCCCGGCTGAAGAGCGTCGTTCCGAACCACAGGAGCGCCGTCACCAGACTGTAGACCCGCCGGAATCCGTCTTCCTGAAAACTCAGTCCCAGGGAAAGCACCTCCGGCACGCTGCACGCACCAGGGAATCGCCAGAGCAGCACCGCCAGAAGCAGTTCCAGTCCGGTCACCACCGCCACCGCACGCTCCAGCCACGATTCTTTCTTCCGGCCGAGAGCAAACACCACCGGAGATGCGGCCATCGGGAAGATCAGAAGCAGTATTATGATCACAGTTCCCATCAGATGACCCCCTCCGCAATTTGCCTCAGGAACGCAAGTACCGGCCCGGAACAGACGCCGAACGCCAGATTCAGCACCGTAAACAGCACAATGGGCAGTAGCATCTGCCACTCTGCTTCCCGGACCCCGTTCTGCCGGAGTCCCTCCTCATCATAGGGAAAGAACGCCCGGACGCTGATGGTCAACGTATAGATGGCACAGAGAAAAGCGGAGATCAGCAAGGCGGCCGCGCCGACTCGGCCCGCCGCAGTCCCTGCGTCAAGCCCCGCGGTCAGCAGTCTCCATTTCGATACAAATCCGCAGAACAGCGGGATACCGGTCAGGCTCAGCGCACCCAGTGTATAACATCCGAAGGTAACCGGCATTTTCCGTCCCGCGCCGTTGATTTCAAAGATATACTCTTTGCCCGTGACATGCATAAATGCGCCGGCGCAGAGAAACAGCGACATTTTGATGACCCCGTGGAAGAGCATATGAGCCAGCGCGCCGAGAAATCCGGCCGGCGTCATCAGGGACACGCCAAAGAGCATATAGGACAGATTGCTCATGGTGGAATAGGCCAGCCGTCGTTTGAACTGCCGCTGACGCAAGGCCATCACCGCCGCAAACACCAGGGAAAACGCTGCCGTCAGGACACAGAGAATCTGCACCCAGCTCCCAAGCAGCAAGTCCGGTCCAAACCCATAGAAAGTCAGGCGGGCCACCGCGAAGAGACCGCTGTTCACCACCGCCACCGCATGGAGCAGCGCTGTCACCGGCGTTGGTGCCACCGAGGCCATGGGCAGCCACCGGAACAGCGGGAATACCGCCGCCTTGGTCCCAAAGCCGAAGAACCCCAGCAGGAACACCAGCAGCATCAGGTCCGGCGGGAACAGATTCCCCAGGTTGCCACCCCAGCGGAAGGCGCCGCTTCCGTCCAGGGTCCCCATGACCACCGCCACGAACCCCAGCGCTGCGCCGGCCACACAGTAGGTCATATACCGTCTTCCGGCAAACAGGCTCTCATGGTTCTGGTAGTGGGTCACCAGCGGGAGCGTCACCAGCGTCAGCATCTCAAAGGCCACGTACATGGTCACCAGATTGGCGGCAAAGGCCATGGCCAGCGTGACCCCGTAGGTCATCAAATAAAAGGCAAAAAAGGTCTGTTCATCCTGGGTGCCCCGCATATAGGCATAGGCATAGAGCTGAGCGAAGGGCCACATCAGCGCCAGCATCCCCGCAAACAGCATGGCCATACCGTCTGCCCGGAAAGCGATGGAAAACCCGCGGATAAAGCTGTAGACTGTCACGCTCTCCCGGGAAACCAGCGCCAGAAGGCCCGCCACCAGCAGACTGGTCAGGCTGGCCACGATCTCCGTATACACATTCCGGACCTGCCGTGGCAGCTCCCGACGGATCAGCAGCAGAGCTCCACCGCCAAGGATCGGCAGAAGAATCGGAATCAAAAGAAATACAGGTTTCATGGCGCGACCTCACGGAATCCATGCGCTGCCGAACAGTCCCGCCAGCAAGGCGCAGCAGCACAGTGCGATCATCGGACCGGTCATCAGCACGGAGGGCTCCTCCTTCTGCACCGGCAGGTCCTCGTCCCCGGATGGGAAGAAGCCGTTTACGACGATGGGCAGAAGATACCCTGCCGTCAGGAGTGCGGAGAGCAGCAGTACCACCGGGATTAGCACCGCAAAGGCACCTGGCGCCGTCTCCAGCGCAGTGAGCGCGAGGCTCCACTTGCTGACAAATCCACCCAGAGGCGGGATGCCCACCAGGGAAAGGGAGGCAATCAGGAAGCACCAGAGGGTAACGGGCATTTGCCGCCCGATCCCGCGGAGCTCCGACACGTTGTGCCTGCCCAGCTTATGGATGAACACACCGGCGCAGAGAAACAGGGTTCCCTTGCTCACCGCGTGGGCCGCCGCGTGCAGCAGCGCGCCGTGCAGTCCCCCATCACACAGCAGACTCAGGCCCAGCATGATATAGCTGAGCTGGCTGACGGTGGAATAGGCCAGACGCTTTTTCGTGACCTTCTCCAAATAGGCCATCATAGAACCCATGAACACCGTCAGCAGCGCCAGGATCATCCACGCAAGCTGGACCCAGGTTCCCCGGATCAGCTCCGGTCCCACGGAAAAATACACCAGACGGATCACCGCAA
Organism: Oscillospiraceae bacterium; assembly: GCA_017469795.1. Lineage (GTDB taxonomy): Bacteria > Bacillota > Clostridia > Oscillospirales > Oscillospiraceae > HGM13006. The sequence goes on along the minus strand of JAFUFT010000024.1, from coordinate 25,434 downwards.
GAATTCCCGCTTTGGCGACGATACCAGACAGCAGCGCCGAGGCCGGCGCCGGCGCCACAGGATGGGCCGCAGGCAGCCAGCCGTGGAGGGGATACATGCCCGCCTTGGCGCCGAATCCGACGATTCCCACAAAGGCTGCCGCCCGCAGGAGCGGACCCTGCGCCGCCATCGCGTCCGCAGAAAGGAACCCCCCCAGTGCAAATACACCGAATCCATAATAACACAGGGTCATCACGGCAAACAACCCCAAGAGCGCGCCGCCAATGGAATAAAACAGGTATTTCAAAGCGCCCAGCGTGGCCTCCTTGGTGCGCTCATACAGGACCAGAGGCATGCTGGTCAGCGTCGCCATTTCAAAGCAGAGATACAGACTCACCAGATTGGCCGCCAGACATGCTGCAGTCATAGCGCCAAGCGAAGCGAACCAGAATCCGAAAAACTGGTTCATCCGGTCGTCATGCTCCAGATACTCAAAGGCGTAGATCGTCGCGGCCGTATAGACCGTCAGCACCAGGATCAGGAAAAACCTTCCCACCTCGTCCAGGGAAAATGCCAGAGAGATATCTCCCGTCAGCCGGAACAGCGTGACCGGCCGTCCCAGCAGGATCGTAAGTACGCCGAACAGATCCGTCAGCACGATGACTGCCGTGTACAACCCCTGACGCAGCCTCCGGGACATGGCGGGAACCGAAACAGCCACCCCCGCCACAATGGGAAACAACACGGAAATCAAAAGCATATTCTCTCCCCCCTTATCCAAACATGGAAAGTCCCTGCCGGATCAGATTCGCCGTCACCCAGGAAAACAGCCCCAAAAACAGGTTCAGCCCGGTCAGGACAGCAGCCGAGACCCGGTATTGCCGGCGCAGCTCCTTCGGCACAGGGTACGGTTCCTCCGGCCCTGCATCCTGAGGCTTGGCATAGATCCGGATCACAGTCCGGATAAAATACAGTACATTGAGCACCGAACTCACACCCAGCGCGGCCATGACCGCAAGGATCACCCATGGGCGTCCCGTCTCCACCGCCGCCACAGCGAATAACAGTTTGGCGGAAAACCCTGCGAATACGGGGATGCCCACCATAGACAGCGCGGCAACGGTGAAGAATACACCCGCGTCCTTTGCCCGTCGGCCGCTGCCCTGGATCCGCTGGAACAACATGCTGTCCCCGGAGACCAGCGACAGTCTGGGCGTGGTCAGGAAAAGCAGCGATTTTGTCACCGCATGGGCAAGGATCTGGAACAGGGCGGCGGTGAACCCCGCCTCCGTCCCAAGACCGAGGCCCATAAAGATATATCCGATCTGCGCGGCAGAGGAATAGGCCACCATCCGGTTCAGGCTCCCCGACCGGATGGCGGAAACGGAACCAGCCGCCATCCCCAGCACGCCCAGCAGAAGAAGGATCGCCCGGATCGGCAGCGCTACATAGACCTCCGCACCGATCGCCCGGAACAGGATCTTAAACAGCAGAAAGATATACGCCTTGGACACCAGCGAGGACAGGATCACAGCGGACGTGGCCGTGGATGCGCCGTAGGTGTCCGGCATCCAGAAGTAGAACGGGAACATGCCGCTCTTGATCCCGAGGCCGATGGTGATCATCGCAAGAGAAAAGGTCAGAGGCATTTGCGCCCCCTCCTCTACCAGCTCCGACACCGCTCCGGCCATAGGGACCATCAGCAGATGGCCCGTCAGATTGTAGAGCATCACGACCCCGAGCAGAAACAGGCCGGAGCCCAGCAGGTTCAGGATCATATACCGGACCGCTGCCAGCGTTGTCCGCCCAATCTCCCGGGCCACAATCAGGCCGCAGGAGGCCAGCGTCATAATCTCCAGAAATACATATCCGGTAAAGATGTCGTTGGTCCAGATGAGCGCCATCAGCGCGGCGGTAAACAGATTCACCAGGGAGAAATAGAGATTATGCTTGCTCTGTTCCACATCCAGCTCCAGAAAGCGCCATCCTCCCTGGACGCCGCACAGCAGGACCGTCAGCAGCATCACCGCCATCAGCGCCTCCAGCACTCCCGCCCGGATCTCATTGCCCCAGGGCGCCGGGAACTCTCCCATCACATAGGTAAAGGACGTTCCGCTGCGGATCGTGTATGCCAGCACCGCCCCTGCCATCAGGATCAGCAGGGTTTCCAGAATCACCGTGTACCGCTTCGCGGCTCTTCCGCTCAGAAGCGTACACAGCACACTGGACACCAGACTCAGAATGATGGTCAGCAGCGGAAAATTCCGAACAAATTCCATCTCAACGGTCCTCCTGATGATCTCTGGCCATCTGGTAGACCTCGTCCAGGTTCAGCGTATGATACCGGCGGTAGAGCCGGACCGACAGAGACAGCATCACCGCCGTCACCGACACGGAGACCACAATGCCCGTCAGCACCAGGCCCGCCGGAACGGGATTGATATAGCGGGAGGCGTCCGCAGCGCCGTCCGCGATGATCGGGGCTTTCCGGCCAGCGATATACCCCATACTGGCCAGGAACAGAAAGCAGCCGGTATCCATGATGTTCATACCGATGATCTTCCGGATCAGGTTTCGCTGGAACAGCAGCATGCTCAGTCCGATGACAAACAGGATGACTGCCACGGCTTCCTCGTAATTGGCAAGCAGCGCTTCGATCATATCATTGTCCTCCTATGCTGCCTCTGCGGAAGAGGCTGTAAAAGCCGAACATGGTGCATCCCACCACAAGGCCCACCGCAATGTCCAGGGGCAGGATCAGTCCCGCGGAGAGGATCGCCCCCGGCGTTCCCTTGGGAATATGGTTTTCCAGACCGTTTGCCCCGGTGAAAAAGACGTAGCCTTTGGCAAGGCTGTAAAAGCAGAGCGCCACGAAGCTGATCCACCGGAATCTCTTTCCAGTCAGGATTCGGTCTACCGTCTCGTCCCCCAAGGCGGAGGCCAGGATCACCAGTCCGGTCCCCAGCACAGCGCCGCCGGAGAACCCGCCGCCGGGCCCCAGGTGTCCGCCCAGGAGGATATAGCATCCCAGCATCAGGATCCCTGGGCCGAGCACCATGCCCACCCGCCGGAGGATCGGATCCTGTTCCGTCGGGTAGTACCACTCCTGCCGGATCCGGAAATAGTCCTCGTAATCCGGCCGCATATTCTTGCTGTCCCGCTGCAGCAGCACCATCACGCAGATCAACGCCGTAAACAGTACATGGGACTCGCCCAGGGTATCAAAGGCACGGTAGTCCAGGATCATCCCCGCCACCGCGTTGATGGCGCCGGTCTCCTCCACGCCATGCGCGAGATATCGATCCGCCACTTCCGACGCTCTGGGGTTTTCTTCCCCATAGCGGGTCACATGGGCCGTCATAAAGAGAAATACCCCCAGCAGCGCCATACAGCACCCGACCGCCAGGATCCGGTACCAGCTCCGAAACGCCCGTCTCTCCAGGCGCGCGACTCTGCGGGTCACCGGCAGCGCTCGGATCCTGCTGCGCTCCTCTTTATGGATATCCTTCAGCTTTCTCCGGGAGAGGTTTCGGACTTCCGCCGCGTCCGGGATTTCCGAGAGCAGATCCAGATCCCCCTCCAGCCAGCTTTGAAAGGTACGCTTCACAGTTCCTCACCGTCTTTCCCGCCGATCTGATGGAGCTTCTTGAGCGTCAAAAGAAACAGCATTCCGCTGACGCCGGCGCCGACCGCCGCCTCCGTAATGGCCAGATCCGGAGATTCCATCAGGATCCACAGCAGGCACATCACCGAGCTGTACGCCATGAAGATGATCACCGCCTGGAGCAGACTTTTGGCCAGATTCACCGTTACCGCGCAGCCCAACAACAGCGCCAGCAGGACGATCCTGCACAGTTCCAGAACATCCATATCGTTCCCCTCCTATCTCCGGTCCATGTGCCGGAAGAGGTTTTTCTGTGTAAAATACTCGATCTGACTGAGGAAATGGGAGGAAACCGGCGACGTGATCCAAAGGAAGACCAGCGGGAGAAACAGCCGGATCCCTGAAGCGGCTCCGTCAGCGCTGACCGCCAGCGCCGCCGCCGTGAAAAACAGTCCCATGGTATCACCAAGACCTGCCGCGTGGACCCTGTTCATCACATAGCGGAACCGGCAGTTTCCCACCACACCGGCCACAAGATACACAATGCCTGCCGCAAGCAGTACTGCTGTGATCCAGAATCGGATCCATTCACCCATTTCTCTCATCTCCTTCCTCGTCCTTCCGCCAAAACGGCCTCCGTTCGGGATTCTCCGGCACGTAAACCCGGACGAGAATCAGAATCGAGACAAAGCTGATCATGGTGTAGATCAGCGCCACATCCACCAAAAAACCTTCCTTCAGCAGTTGGGAAAGGATCACAATCCCTGCCGTCACCAGCGTGCCGATCATATTGATGGACAGGACCCGGTCCGTGATCCCGGGCTCCCGGGCACAGCGGACCAGCATGACCGCCAGCAGCACTGCAATCACCAGCAGCGCCGCAGTATAGAGCGTCTGATAAGCCTGTTCAATGGTCATTGCGGAAACCTCCTCAACAGACGGATAAACGATGATTCCTCAATTCCCTCGGCATATTCCCGCCGGAGGGCATGGATCACAAACCGGTCGTGGTCCTGGAACACCGTGATGGTTCCGGGCGTCAGGGTAATGGAGTTAGCCAGGATCACGTTCAGCGCATCCCGCCGCAGCCCCGAATGGAACTCCACCAGCACGGGTTCCGGATTCGCCCCGGGCTTCAGCGCCAGCGCCGCAACCAGCGTCGCCGCCTTCAGCGTTTCCCAGAGCAGATTCAGCCCGTAGAGCAGCGCCAGCGGCACACACTTTACGGCTCTCAACTCCCTGCGCCAGGGGTACTTCAGCGCCCGAACGGCAAACAGCCACACCGCCAGGGAGATCAGCAGTCCGATCCCCAGGATCTCCCAGGTTATCCTGCCCCACAGCAGCAGCCATAGAATCATCAACAATACCAGCATCCGATCCGCCCTCCTCCCGCGCATGCCGCCTCCGGGCAGCTGCGTTCATCTGTTCTGATTTTATGTCAAAACCGTTGGCTTGTAAAGCATTTCCGGTGTTTTTTCCAAAAGGCACATCGGAAGAAGCGTGCAGAAAAAGCCCGATGCAGGTTTTCCCTGCACCGGGCTGTCGTTCAGACTCAGTTTTCTTCCAGATATTTGTCGTAAGCCGCCTGGTACAGCTCGGTCATCCGATCCAGGCCCATGCCCCGGGCGTCCTCAATGACCTTCCGGTAGCCGTCTTCATCCAGCTGTCCGGTAACCACCTTGATGGCGCTCTCAGAGAACAGGGTCAAAACGTCAGAGGCCAGGGAGTAATACTCGGTCGTGTCGTCGGCAGAAAGCGCAACCGCGGAGGGCAGCTTCATGCTCTTGTCGCCGTAGGCCTCTGTCCAGAATTCCAGGCCCTCATAGGACTCCGGCGCGCAGATCAGGCTGTAGTACTCCATGCTGGCGCAGGTGGGCAGCCACTGCTGGGCGCCGTACCAGTTCAGCGCATTGTTGACAGACCAGCCGTTGGGGTTGTTGAGGATGTTGTCGGTGAGCTGGACCTTGCCGTCCTCCACAATGTAGCCGTCACCTTCCATGCCGTACAGACCGTTGCGGATACCCTCTTCGGTGTAGCACCAGTTCATGACCTTCATGGCGTCCTCGATGTCCTCGCAGGCGGAGGTCAGGAACACCTGGCCGTTCATGGAGGCGGTGGAAACATCGGACACATGGCACTCATAGTCGGTCAGCGCCATGGGGGACAGACGGTAGTTGGGATCCTCCGCATTGGCGCGGTTCTGCGGGTCGAGTTCCCGGTAGCCGTCAGCCCAGACGCCGCACTTGCCGCTGTAGAAAGAGGTCTCCCAGTTGCCCTGCTCACGGCCGGTGGACATGAAGTCGTCGATGATCAGGCCCTCGTCGTACAGATGGTTGAGGTACATGATGTAGTCGATAAAGTTTTCAGATGCGAAGTTGGCCACGACCTCCTTGCCGTTGGGCTCGGTCAGCTGATAGTTGATGCCGTTGAGTCCGGCGAAGCTGACGTTGAAGGAATGGCTCAGGCCGGTCTCCAGGCCGGAGTTGGTCAGGATCGGCATGGTGGCGCCCTTCTCAGACTGGAAGGCTTTGAGCACTTCCTCCAGATCCTCCCGGTTGGTGGGCTTGTCCATCTTCAGATCGTCCAGCCAGTCCTGCCGGATGACGATGCCCTTGTCCTGAACGGGAGCCGCCTGGGAAACAAACATGGTCACAGTGCCGTCGGGATTGGTGGCCGCGGCAGCGATGTCCTCATCGGTGTCCAGCAGCGCCTTGTAGTTGGGGGCGCACTCTTCCAGATAGGGCGTGAAGTCGAACAGGATGCCCTCCTCCACGGCGCCGGTCATGTTCCAGGCATAGGAACCGATATTGACCGTGAAGTCGGTCATATCTCCGGAGGCCAGGCTGATGTTGACCTTCTCATACGCGGTGGCTTCGCCCAGCGCGTTGAAGGTGATATCGCAGCCGGTCCCCTCGCACAGGCCCTGATAGGCGGAGGTCACGGAGAAGTCGTCATCCCCCAGCATGGCCAGCACGTTGTTCCGCATGATAACCGTGAAGGTGAAGCTCGGTTCGCCCTCCAGCGGGTATTCCACGGTGTTGACAGGCTCCGCGGGAGCCTCAGCCTCTTCAGCGGATGCGGCCTCCTCAGCGGGGGCAGCCTCCTCGGCGGCAGCGGCCTCTTCGGCAGGAGCAACTTCTTCGGCGGCAGCGGCCTCCTCGGCAGGAGCGGCCTCAGAAACGGAAGCCTCCGCAGTGGGAGCCGAGGAACCTGCCGCGCCGCCGCAGGCGGTCAGCGCCAGAAGCATGGCCATTGCCAATAGAATTGCCAATACTTTTTTCATTGTTTTTCCTCCTTCAGTGTTTTGGAATCTACCTGCATTGTAACGAAAAACCTTCCCTGATGCAAGGGAAGGTTTTTGCAGCGTCCGTATCAATTTTCTCACCGTAAGTATCTTTTTTTTAGAATTGTCGGGATGCCCTACGGCATCCCGACAATTTCCGGTTGATTTGCGCTTTCAGATCCGCATGGCCGCCGCAAAGGCGCTGCGGGTAGCGGTCATCACATTCCCGGTGGTCTCGTTATCGCCGATGATGAGGAAGGTGTCCGCCGCGTCCGCAAAGGTCAGCGCCTCCTCCTGCGCCGGCGCCATGCCGCCGCAGGCCACGATGGAATCGCAGGAGATCGTGTGGCTCTCCCCGTTCTTGTCGGTATAAGTTACCTGTCCAGGCGCCGCAGCCGTCGTGGTAGCACGCTTGACGGGTGTGAGATTGTCCATCTTGCTCCAGGCGTCGGCGAACATGGAATAGTAGTGGACCCGGTCCGCATCCGCGGCGAATTTCCGCTGCCGGGAGAGAATGGTGACCTCATGGCCGTTTTCCGCCAGATACATGGCCGTCTCCATGCCGATCTCTCCGCCGCCGATCACCACCACTTTTTTGCCCAGCTCCTGCTCTCTGCCGTAGACCTCGATGGGATCGTAGACGCCTTCGACGGCCTTGCCGGAATCATCCGTAAGCCCAGGAACCGGCGGCAGCTTCGGTGCGGCGCCCATGGCCGCGATCACTGCGTCAAAGCCCTCTGCCCGGATCATTTCCGGGGTGGCGGCGGTGTTCAGCCGGACTTCGACCCGGCATTTCTCCAGCTGCGCGATGAGATAATCCTTATAGTCCCGCAGAGGCCACTTGAAGCTGGAATAATCCGCATGGATCAGCTGGCCGCCCAGCTTTCCGGTTTTCTCGAAGAGCGTTACACTGTGGCCACGCTCCTTGAGATACAGCGCAGCGCGCATGCCCGCCGGACCGCCTCCGATGACCGCGACCTTTTTGCCGCCGGTGCTGGGCTGAACCAGCGCATGGAGCCGGTGCTGGATCCCAACCTCCGGGTTGACCGTACATACCGATTTCCACGGACCCTGCATGCCCAATCCGTGGCAGCGGTTGCAGCGGACGCAGGGAACCACGTCGTCGCCCCGTCCCTGAGCGATCTTCTCCCCGTAGCGGCTGTCGCAGATAAACGCCCGGCCCACACCGATCATATCGGTCTTGCCCTCGGCAATGTAGGACTCGATATCGTCCAGATCCTGGAATCCTCCAATGGGCGCCGTGACGATCTTCGCGCCACTCTTTTTGATGGCCTCGGCAAAACGAAGGGTCAGCGGGTCATGGGGTTTGGAGTTGAAGCCCGTAGGATGGGCCAGATCGCCGTCTCCCGCCCGGAGCTGGAGAATGTCGATGGATCCCTCCGCCAGCTTGGCGAATTCCACGATGTCCTCCACGGTGATGCCGCCTTCCTCTTCTCCCGAGACCTGCATCTCCACCAGGAAGTCCTGGCCGAAGGCTTTCTTCACCGCCTTGGCCACCATAACGGGGAACTTGGCCCGGTTTTCCATGGAGCCGCCGAATTCGTCGGTGCGTTTGTTGTACTTGGGCGACAGGAACTTGCTCAGGAGTGTGGCGCCGTAGGAAGCATGAATAGAACACATATCATAGCCGCAGTTTACATAATATTTCAGTTTCTTGATCAGCGTATCGCAGTATTCCTGCATCTGGGGCAGGCCCATGGCCTTGATGGGCGCGCCTCTGCCGCCGGGAGGCGGTCCGAAGGGCATGGGCGCTCCGTCGCCGCCCATCATTTCCGCCATTTCCTCCATCATTTCCTCCATCTCCGCCGGGCTCAGCTGGGGCATGCCGCCGGCCGGCTCCCCGTCATAGACGCCATAGCCCTCCGGGGCAGGAAGATGTGTGGCGATGGAGACCTTGGACCCGTAAAAGTGAAGCTGATCCACCATCAGAGTCAGAGCGTTTTCCAGTGCCGGATCCCGGGTGTCCCACATAGGGAAATGGCAACCGTCGCCGAAGCCCTCCCGCTGTTTGAGGTTGGTCCAGTCGCCGATGGTGATGATCGCTGCGCCGTTTTTCGCGATGTTGATTAAATAGTCCACCACCGCGTCGGAGGGGTACAGCTCCGGCCCCTGCAGAAAGTGGGGCAGCGCATTGGCGGAGAGGAACCGGCTCTTCAGGATCACGTTGCCGATCTTCAGCGGCGCCATGATATGGCTGTATTTTTTGCCCATATTGATTGCTCCTTTCCCGAACAGAGCCGTTCTAATCGCTCTGTTTTAGAATTCTACATATTTATTGTAGCAAACTTCCCGCACCGGCGGTAGTTTCATTTTGTGTCATGTATGTCGGTTTCCGTTTGAGAAGGCGGATTCCGGGCTTTCGGTCTCCCGCTCCGCCTGCCTCCATGCAGCGCAGAGATGCCGGATCGCACCGGCTGTCATGCCCCAGACCGTATGTCCCTGCACCCCGTAGCAGGAATTCGTCGGACGCTCCAGGAAAAAACTAACCGGCACCTGAAGCAGCTGGGCCACCTCCGCCCGGTTGATCCGGAGCTGATCCCGCGCGTCTCCCGGAAGCGATCCCACAAACACGTCTGTCCGCCCTCCCAGATAGGTCTGCACCGTCGGAAGCTGCCCCAGAAGCTGTTCCGGTTCGATCCGCATGCCCAGTTCTTCCTCCAGTTCCCGCGCTGCGGCCTGGGCCGGGGTCTCTCCGGGTTCGATCCTTCCTCCGGGAAAACAGGGATCTCCCTCCTGCGAGATTCCCGCTGCACGGACCTCGATCAGCAGCTCCGGACCATTCTGCGTCCAGATCACCGGGATCACGACGGCAAAGTCAGGCCTTGCAAGACCTTCCCCGGTCAGGACCCGGCGCAGCGCCAGTTCCATATGTTGTTTTGTCCGCATTTCCTGTCCTCCGTCTATTTTTTTGTTTCGAGTTCTATTTTATCCCCCGCGGCGGCAAAACGCAACACCGGATCCGCTGCCCGCTTTCGGAAAACCGCTTGACCTTTTCGCAGAATATGGTATCATAACTCGAGCCCCGGGACTAAACCGGGTCCCCAATTACCAGGAAATGAGGTCATTATGGCAAATCACAACGCAAAACATGAGCAGACCCGGCTGGAAAACATTCTGGATTTCTGCGTGGATCTGAGCCGTCGGATGGTCGTCAGCGGCGCAAATCTGGAGCGTGTCAGTCTGGCAGTGGACCGAATCTGCCACGCCTACGGGCTCCATGACGTGAGCCTGTACCTTTTAAGCAGCTACATCTCCCTCAGTGCCCGGGATGAGACCGGGAAATATGCCACCCGTCAGGGCTCGATCCCTCCGTCGGCCATCCATCTCGAGCAGCTCAAAAAGCTCAACCGTCTGAGCTTCGCCGTGGCGGAGCAGACCCCGGGCGCCGGCAGGCTGAAGAAGATGCTCTCCGAGGCCACAGAGGTGAAAGGCTATCCCGACTGGCTGGTGCTGATAGCCCAGATTGTGGCCATGTGCTGTCTGTGTCTGATCTTCGGCGGCGGAGTCCCGGACCTTCCCCCTGTGGTGATCGTCACGGTGCTGATGCACTATCTGATGCGGATTCTGGAAAAGCCGGGACTGGACAAGGTCGTAATCAACGCCATCACCACGGGGCTGGCCGCAGCGGCCGCGATCCTGCTCGGGCGGATGGGGATCGGCCGGAACATCGCCGTCATTCTGATCACCCTGTCCATGTTGGTGATCCCGGGCATCCCGCTGGTCAACGCCGTGCGGAACCTGCTCTGCGGCAACGAGATGAACGGCATCCTGCAGGTGGCGAAGGTGACCGTGGAAACCATGGCTCTCGCCTTCGGACTCTACGGCGCAATCTGGGCGCTGGGGATGCAGGTGGAAACCGGCGATGTCGTCGTGGCGACCCTGACCCATCCGGTGCTGCTGGTGGCCCTGTCTTTTCTGGCCTCCGTCAGCTTCGGACTTGTGTTCCGGATCCAGCCCAGGGACCTTTGGCTGGCGGGGCTGGGCGGCGCGCTGACCAGGATCGTCCTGCTGACGCTGACGCCCCTGACCTCCTACCGGTTGCTGTATGTGGGGCTTTCTGCGCTGTTTGCCGCCCTCTACGGAGAGGTGCTGGCCTCCCTTCGGAAGGATCCCTCCACCTATTTTGTCTATCCCTCCATTGTCCCCCTGATCCCCGGCGATCTGTTCTACTACACGCTGGTGGGGCTGTATTTTGAGGACCGGGCCATGATGGAGGGCAGCGCCTTCCAGTGCTTTCAGGCACTCCTCGGCATGAGCATCGGATTCGTGCTGAGCTATGTCATCGCCCACTACATCCGCAAGGGACGGCACCTGCGGCTGGTGCGCGGAATTCATCCGTCGGAGACCTCCTCCGATTCAAACTGAATCTGTCAAAGGAACCGGGCCATGGAGACAACGCTCCATGGCCCGGTTCTTTTACCAGAGCACGCCGGATTTTGAATTGTTGAGGGTCGGGATTTGAGTCTCATCTCTGTCGTTTATATGCGTTCCGCTGTATTTCTTCGTCTCCCGGGCCACCAAACCGCTCAGCAGCAGCACTGCCGCGATATTCGGCACTGCCATGAGTCCGTTGAGCAGATCTGCAATGTTCCAGATCAGGTTCAGCTCCACCATGGCGCCCACAAACACGCCGATCACCCAGAGGATCTTGTAGAGGAGGATCACTTTTTCTCCGAAGAGATATACCGCGCAGCGCTCCCCGTAATAGTACCACCCCAGAATGGTGGAGAACGCAAAGGTGATCAGTCCCACCACCAGGATCGGGAGTCCTACATAGGGGATCATGGAAAAAGCTCTGCTGGTCAGCTCCGCGCCGTTGAGGGCGGCAGCGTCGATCTCCGGGTATTTGAGGATGCAGGACACCAGCACCAGTCCAGTCATCAGGCAGATTACCACGGTATCCCAGAAGGTCCCCGTCATGGCAACCATAGCCTGACGCTTGGGATTCCTGGTCTGTGCGGCCGAGGCCACCAGCGGCGCTGATCCCATGCCGGATTCATTGGAGAACAGGCCCCGGGCAAAGCCGTAGCGGCAAGCCGTGGCGATGGTGCTGCCCACGAATCCGCCGCCCACCGCTCTCGGGCTGACCGCGGAGGAGAGGATCGTCAGGACTGCCTGTCCCAGCACGTCCCGGTTCATCACCAGAATGATCAGACTGCCCGCCACATAGAACAGCGCCATAAACGGCACCAGTTTTTCGGACACGCTGGTGATGGATCGGATGCCCCCCAGAATCACCAGCGCCACGATAAGGCTGAGCACAATGGCCACCGCCAGCGCAGGCACGTGGAAGTTCCCGGTAATGTTTGTGACGACTGCGTTGGCCTGAACCATGCAGCCGATCCCGAAGGCACAAACCGCCGCCAGCAGCGCAAATACGATCCCCGCCCACTTGGCGTGGAGGCCCCGGTCCAGGGCGTACATGGCGCCGCCGATCATGCTGCCGTTTTCACTGCGGACCCGGAATTTGACCGCGATGAGCGTCTCAGCATATTTGGTGGCGATTCCGAACAGGCCGGTCAGCCACATCCAAAGCACCGATCCCGGTCCACCCATGGCGATGGCTGTGCCGACGCCGATGATGTTTCCTGTTCCGATGGTGGAGGACAAGGCCGTGGTCAGGGCGCCGAACTGGGACACATCCCCTTCGGAGTCCTCGTCCCGGGTCACGGAAAGCCGGATGGCCCTGAAAATATCCTTCTGAATGAACCCGGTTCGGAAAGTCATAAAGATATGCGTTCCGAACAGCAGAATGATCAGCGGCCAGCCCCACAGGAAGTTGTCCACTGCACTGACAATTTGAGCAAACATATGATACCCCTTTTCTTGATTCGGCTTTTTCATCTCCGGAAAAAAGACAGAGCACGCCCTGTCTGAGCGTACTCTGTCTGAAAACCTGAAAGATGCTCGGCCGGAGGGCCGATTGCTTCGTCGGTGCAAATGCTTTCCAGAGTGCAGTCCCGATCCAGCCCTTTTGCCTGAGAGTATAGCCCCTTCGGCGGCCCCCGGTCTGGGGCGCTCTCCCGGATCCTTCATCCTGACGCAGATAATCATAGTTTGTCCGTCTGGGATTGTCAAGTCCGGATTCTGTTCTCCCCTTTCCGATCTTTTTTGAAAGAGTGTCTGGATTTTCTGCGCCGGTGCAGTATAATAACAGAAAAACGTTTGGGAGGATCGCATTGCATTATGAATTCGCCCCGATGGAGGGCATCACGGACGACCTGTTCCGCCGGCTCCATCACAAGTATTTCCCCGGCGTCGACCGGTACTATACGCCATTCCTCTCTCCGGCGGAGGGAAAGGTCTTTTCGAGCAAGGAGCTGCGGGAGGTGCTGCCGGAAAACAATCCCGGGATCGACCTGGTGCCGCAGCTGCTCACCTGTCACGCCGGGCATTTTCTTGCCGGTGCGGCCATTCTGCGGGATCTGGGCTACCGGGAGGTCAATCTGAATCTGGGCTGTCCCTCCGGCACCGTCACCGCCAAGGGGAAAGGCTCCGGTCTGATTTTCCCGGAGCGCCGGGAAATGCTGCGCGCATTTCTCGATGAGATCTTCTCCTCCTGCCCCCTGGAGATCTCCATCAAAACCAGGCTGGGAAAATCCGATCCGGAGGAGTTCCCCGCGCTGCTCGAGCTGTTCAACCGGTATCCGGTCAAGACACTGATCCTTCATCCCCGGGTCCGGGACGATCTGTATCGCGGCCCCGTCCAGCTCTCCTCCTACGATTGGGCGTTTTCCCACAGCCGCACCCCGGTCACTCTCAGCGGCGGCATCGCAAGAGTCTCCGACTGCCAGCGGATCTTTTCATCCCATCCGGAGCCAGAATCGGTCATGCTGGGACGGGGACTTGTGGCGGATCCGGCGCTGGCGCGGAAGCTTCAGGGCGGCGCTGGCGCGGACCGGGAAACTCTCCGGGCCTTCTGTGAGGAATTCTTTCAGGAGACCGCCGCCCGGCTGCACGGGCCAAAACCCACCATGTTCCGCATGAAGGAGATCTGGACCTACCTGATCCTGCTGTTCGACCGGCGGGACGCCTGTTGGCGGACCCTCCGGAAAACCACGTCCCTGACGGAGTATCAGGCCACGGTGGCCAGGATCTTCCGGGAGCTTCCGCTCCGGGATGAGGCAGACGTGAACTGGAGCTGAGAAACACCCTGCAGACTTTTGTCCGCAGGGTGTCTTTCATTCCTTCAGGTTATTGATACCAAGTCGCTTCCGCCCGGCAAATTCGTTTTCCGGGAACTCCCGGCCGAAATACTCGTCCAGTTCCCGTCCCAGGTTTTTGAAATAGTGGATGGCGTAGTTGTAAAGCCGGGCCGCGTTGGAGTGCAGATGCCGGTCCCGCCGCTTGGCAATGGACAGCAGCCGCACCAGTTCCACATCCGTGGCCCGCAGCGCCCGAAGTCCCCGCATGTTCTTCCGGTAGATCATATTGGCCGGCACCAGCGCCGCGCCCAGGTTGTTCCGCATGGCGTCGTCGATCAGGTCGCCCTCATTGGAGTGCAGGAGGATTTTTGGTTCGAAGCCTGCCAGACCGCAAAGGACCTTGATGATCTTCTGGTCAAAGCTGGCCTCATCCACCAGGAAATTGTCCTCCCGGAACTCCTGCAGCTGCACATATTTTCCGTTTGCCAGCGGGTGGTTCTGGCTGACCACGATAAAGACCTCTTCCTCCATGAGCTTGATCTGCTCGATCTCGCTGTTCTCGATGGTCACCGGGGTCACCGCGAAATCCAGCGCGCCGGAAAGCAGTTCGCTTTCCAGGATATGCTCCTCATAGAGGAACTGGTGGATCTGGACCTGTTCCCCGGCGGAGAGGAAGTCATAGATCAGCTCATGGAGCACTCCGGCCACAGGAGATGCAATGGCCACCGTATCGCCGGACTGGTGCATCAGCTCCGCGAGCCGCCGCTCCCCCTGCTCAAGCACCTGAAAGGCGGAGGATACATATTCATAATAGACCTTCCCCATGGCGGAGAGGCTGATCCGCCCTTTGCGGCGCTCAAACAGCGTCACATCCAGGCTTTTTTCCAGTTTGGCGATGGCCTTGCTGAGGGCCGGCTGGGAGATATACAGGGATTCCGCCGCCTTGGTGATGTTTTCCATCTCGGCAACGGTCTTGAAGTAGTAAAGCAGCGACAGTTCCATTTCGCACCCGCCTTTCTCCGTTCATTTTACCAAAAGGCGGGAATTTGTCAAGAAACGCAGAAGCGGCAGGCCCCCCGCCTGCCGCTCCGCAAAAAGGAAATGGGTGTTGTTATGCGCCGAGATAGGCTTCCACAGCCTGATCGTTGAGTTCCTTCATACGTTCGATGTCGAAGGAGGCCAGCACGTCGTCCACAAAGGCATCCCAGTCGCTCATGGGCTTGGCGCCGGTGATGAACTGGAGCACGTTGGTCGTGACAAAGCTGGACAGATCCGTGGCAATGGTGGAGTACTCGGTCTGCGCGTCCACGTCCCAGACGGAACCGGGCGCCATCATAGAATCGGTGTTCCGGAGCCACAGCTCCAGGGCCTTCACCTGTGCATCGGTATAGCCAAAGTTGTTCCGGGCCTTGATGTCGATGGAGCAGGGTGTGGAAGAGGTATACAGGATCAGGCACAGACCGAAGGCTTTTCCCTCGGGGTTGTTGGTCACCAGCTCGGTGAGTTCCGGCTCCCCGTCGTCGTTGTACTCGAAGGACACGCCCTCCACGCCGTAGTTGGCCAGAAGGATGCCTTCGTCGGAATAGAAGTAATCAATGATCCGGCAGGCCAGCTCCACGTCCGGACAGGAGCAGGCAACCGCCGCGCCGCCCCGGCCGATCCGGGAGGTGCCCGCATCGTCGAAGCCGCAGAGGTCTCCCTCGTTCTGCACCACCGCGCGGATGGGCTGCAGATCGCTCTCGGGAAGATAAGCGGCCAGGTTGGTCAGGCTCATGACCGAGGTGGTGACCAGGCCGGCGCCCTGATGGCCGTTCGCACCTACCATCTCGTCATCCTGCGCGGTGCCGCTCATGGTCTTGGACACAAAGTCCGGGGAAATCAGGCCCTCGGCGTACCAGTCCGCCAGGAGCTGGACATAATCCCGGAAGCCGTCCATGGGCAGGCAGTACTGCATGCCGTCCTCCTCGTTCCAGATCCAGCCGCCGACGCCGTTGTTGTCGCCGTTATAGCTGATGCCGTAGGCACCGGCCACGCTGGAGTTGCCGTTGGCGGAGACCCAGAAGGGATAGGTGCTGTCGTTCTCCGTCTGGAAGGTCTTCATGACCTCATGCAGGTCGTCCACCGTCACAGGGGTCTCCAGACCGTCCGCGTCCAGCCAGTCCTGCCGGATGGCGGGGCCGGAGGAGGGCGTCAGGTCGCTGGCGATGTTCGCCGCCAGGGAGACGTTCCCCTGCTCAGTATAGATGTCCCGGGCAATGGAGGGGTTGTTGTTGATGATGTCAAAGTAGTTGGGCATAATGTCCTCATAGTCGGAGTAGTTGACAATGATGTCGCCGTCAATGAGGTCGTCGTCGTTGTAGCTGTTGAACATGCCGAAGTTGAAGATCACATCGGGCAGTTCGTTGGCCGCGATCATCAGCGCCATGTCATCCGTGGCAGTGAGCAGGTTTGCCGTGGTGAAGTCCAGCGTGACGCCGGTGCGCTTCTGCAGCTCCACATAGACCTGGCCCTGGGTGCCGTAGTCCTGGATCACCTCCATAACAGGAGGCACCACATAGTCCCAGGCGGTGAGTGTCACGGGCTCGTCCACCAGAGGCATGGGCTCAGCCTCGGTATAGGTGCGAACGATTTCCAGATCAGAAGTTTCCGCTTCTTCCGGCGTTTCCGTCTCTTCCAGCAGGCTGCCGTCTTCTGCTTCTGTCTCAGCTTCCGCCGCCTGTGCAGGGGCTTCTTCCGTGTCCGTCTGCGCAGTCTCAGACGCTTCCGCGGCGGACGCTTCCGCCGGAGCAGCGCTGCCCTGATTGGACTCGCCTGCGGTGCCGCCGCACGCTGTCAGTGCGCCAAACACCAGGCACAGGGAAAGCAGCAGGCTCAGCAGCCGGATTTGCTTTTTCATAACAGATCTTCCTTTCTTATTGTTCTGATAATACCATTATAGTTTACCATGGTACTGCTGCGGTTCGCAAATACCGAAAAATCATAATCTATAACCGCCGGTTATGCAAAAGCAGCGGCAGGAAATCCTGCCGCCGCTCTGCTTTTTATTCCTGCGCCGCCATCGTCGCGTCGATATGACGGTTGATCTGCTCGGTAAACTCCATGGCTGCGTTGTATCCCATTTTCTTCTGGCGGTTGTTCATGGCCGCCACCTCCAGGATTACTGCCAGGTTCCGTCCCGGCTTCACCGGAATGGTCAGCATGGGGAGCTTCACGTCCAGGATCGTGGTGAACTCATTGTCCACCCCCAACCGGTCGTAAGTGGCGTCGTCCCGCCAGGCCTCCAGATTCACCACGATATCAATGCTGGCGGAGTCTTTGACAGCGCCCATGCCGAAGAGCCGGGCCACGTTGATCACGCCGATCCCGCGAAGCTCGATATAGTGCCGGATCAGCTCCGGCGCGGAGCCGGTCAGCAGGTAGGCCCCCTCTTTTTTGATCTCCACCGCGTCGTCCGCAATCAGACGGTGACCGCGCTTGACCAGTTCAATGGCAGCCTCGCTCTTGCCCACGCCGCTCTCGCCCAGCAGAAGCATGCCCTCGCCGTGGACTTCGATCAGCACGCCGTGGCGGGTGAGCCGGGGAGCCAGATGGTGCTTGAGGGTGGCGATCATGGAGGACACCAGCTCCGAGGTAGTCTCCTCGCTTCGGAGGATGGAAACGTTGTGCTTCCGGGCCATCACCATGCACTCGTCCCAAGGCTCCTGATTTCTGGCCAGGATCAGCGCCGGAGGCCGGTAGGAGAACAGCCGGTCAAAGGCCACCACCCGCTGCTCCGGCGTCAGTCCCGCCAGGTAGGTATTCTCCACCCGTCCGATAACCTGGAGCCGGGACGGCTCAAAGTGTTCAAAAAAGCCGGCCAGCTGCAGGGACGGACGGCTGACATCCTCCGTAATGATCTGGATCCGGTCAAAATCCGAAGCCCGGAACAGCAGTTCCAGCTTGAATTCCTCAGCCAAATTCGCAAGCGGGACCATATAAACAGCCATGGAGACACTTCCTTCTGCACATTTTATATTATTATACCGCTTTCCCGTGGTTTTCGCAACATCGGGCGTCTGCCCCGGAAAAATAAAAAAACGAAAAAAAGTGTTGCATTTTAATTCTTGTCCTGCTATAATGTTAGCCGATGCTCAAAAGGCAATCTGCCATTTTATATACGGCGAGGAGGTGCAGCTAATGGCTAAGTGTGATTTTTGCGGCAAGGGCGTGACCTTTGGTATTAAAGTTTCCCATTCTCACAGACGCTCCAACAAGGCTTGGAAGCCCAATGTGAAGCGCGTTAAGGCAATTGTCGACGGTACTCCGCGCCATGTATACGTCTGTACAAGGTGTCTGCGCTCCGGCAAGGTCACCCGTGCGGTCTGATCCCACGAGTAAATCCACGGCTTTCGCCGTGGATTTTTGCTTTTTCCCGGCTCCTCCGGCCAAAAGAAGCTATATATCACCCGTTATATAATCTGCCCAAAGGGAAAAGCGCACATTTTCTGCTTTTCGGTAGACTTTCTATTGCAAATCCCGGGACAAATTTGTATAATAAAACAAGCTACGTTTATAACATTATTTGGGGATGCCCCCGGAAAGAGGTTTACTGCATGACTTACGAAGATTACAAAAAGATCTACGACAGTAAAATGGGCACCGTAGAGGACGCCCTTGCCATGATCAAGTCCGGCGACGTGATCTGGTGCTCCAACAACTACAACGAGCCTGAGACCCTGTTCGGCCGCCTGCATGAGATCGCCGATCGTGTTGACAACGTCATCGTCTACAAGAGCCGCATCGGCTCCTATCCCTTCATGATGACTCCCGGCATGAACGGTCACATCAACTGCCACAACTATTTCTACGGCCCCTCCTACCGGCAGGCTCACAAGCTGCTCAACGCCAGCTTCATTCCCGTTGACCTTCCCAACTACTACCGCATGGTCAACAAGCACAAGCCCTGCAACATCTTCACCGCACAGGTCTCCCCCATGGACGAGCACGGCAATATGTACATCGGCATGAACCAGACCATTGAGTACTACGCTGTGAAGGACGCCATTGAGCAGCACAAGACCATCATCGTGGAGGTCAACCCCAATCTGACCTACATGAACGGCTCCGCTGCCATTCCTGTGGAGGCTGTCACCCTGCTCTATGAGGTCAACACCCCTGAGTACTGCATCGGCACGCCCCAGACCACGCCTGAAGAAGACAAGATCGGCGAGATGGTCGCCTCACTGATCGAGGACGGCGACTCCATCCAGATGGGCATCGGCGGTATTCCCGACACCGTGGGCAAGCACCTGATGGACAAGAAGGATCTGGGTCTGCATACCGAGCAGTTCACCTCCTCCATGGCCACCCTGATCGACGCCGGCGTCATCACCGGCGCCCGGAAACCCTACGACACGGGTCTGCATGTCGGCGTCTTCGCTGACGGCGTCCATGAGCTCTACAAGTATCTGCACGACAACCCCAAGTGCGTCATGCGTCCCGGCCCCGAAGTCCTGAACCCCGCCAACATTGCCCGGCAGGACCACATGGTCTCCATCAACACCCTGGTTGAGATCGACCTGACCGGCCAGGTCTGCGCCGAGTCCATCGGCCCTGTGCAGTATTCCGGTTCCGGCGGCGGCTTCTGCTTCACCCTGGGCACCTACTTCGCCGAGCACGGCAAGGGCATCCTGTGCTTCTCCAGCCGTACCAAGAAGGGCATGCCCAAGATCAAGGCCACCCTTACCCCCGGCGCCGTGGTCACCCATCAGCGCAACTACGTCCAGTATGTGGTCACCGAGAACGGCATCGCCGACCTGCGCGGCACCACCGTCCGGGAGCGCGCCAAGCTGCTCATCGGTCTGGCCCATCCCGAGGACCGCGAGGAACTGACCCGCGCTGCCAAGGAGCTTTACTACTTCTGATTCGCATCCCGATTATCCCGGCACACACCGTGTGCCGGGATTTCTTTATTCCGAACTTCCCGCTCCATGGAAACTACATAAAAAAACAGTTGACATTCTCTTGGAAATGCTGTATTGTTAGTTTGCTAATTGTTAGATAAATGACAGTTTGCTGTATTACATTCCGGATTGAAACTTTTCAAGGAAGGAGCATCCATACATGAAGCACCCGGAAGAACCCTGGGAACAGGATCCGCTTTACGACGGCTGTCCTCCGGACCGGCGCCCGCCCTTTGCGGAGGACGAGGAGCCGGAGGAGGAATCCCGGGAATTCGCAGCCATCCGCAAGATCGAGCTGCTGGGACGGCTGCACCACATGGCGTTTCGATCCCTGTTCCGGGACGACGGACTTCCTCCCGCGCAGGCCGGCGCCATGAAGGTCATCATCCGCCATCCCGGACTGAGCCAGAGGGAGCTGGCTGACAAGCTCCATATTCAGCGGGCAACCGCCACGGTCATGCTGCAGAAGATGGAGAAGTCCGGCTACATCGACCGCCGGCCTGATCAGGAGGACCAGCGCATTTCCCGGATCTATCCCACGGAATCCGCGCTTGTCATCGACGCGGAAAACCAGAAAAATGTCAATGCCTACTTTGCCCGGTGCATCTCCGGCATCCCAGAGACAGACTTTGACACCATGCTCTCCTCCATGATACAGATGGAGGAAAACCTCCGGAGCATCCTGAAGGAACATCCGGAATCCCCTGCGAGGAGTGACGCACATTGAAGAACTTTTTGAAATTTCTAAACCCCTATAAATGGTGGATCGTTCTGACGATTGTATTTATCGCGGCCCAGAGCTTCAGCGATCTGTACCTGCCGGATCTGAACGCCACCATCATCGATCAGGGCGTCATGAAGGGAGACATCGGCAAGATCCTCTCCTACGGTGCCATTATGCTGGTGGTGGCTCTGATCGTCGGAGCCTGCACGGTCGGCACCACATACTTCTCCACCAAGACCTCTCTGGCCTACGGCCGGGATATGCGTCTGGCCCTGTTCACCAAGGTTCAGTCCTTCTCCCAGTCGGATCTGGACAAGTTCGGCACGCCTTCCCTCATCACCCGTACCACCAACGACGTCAACCAGCTGCAAATGATGATGCAGATGCTGCTGCGGACTATCATCACCACACCCATTCTGCTGATCGGCGGCATTGTCATGTGCCTGAAGCAGGACGTGAAGCTCAGCGTGATTCTGGTCTTCATCGTTCCCATCATCACGGTGGCCGTGCTGTTCATCACCCGGAAATCCCACCCCTGGTTCAAGCGCCGCCAGACCCAGGTGGATCTTCTGAACCAGATCATGCGGGAAAAGCTGACGGGCATCCGGGTCATCCGGGCTTTTGTCCGGACAGAATATGAGGAAGCCCGCTACGATCAGGCAAACATGGAGATGCTCCGCATCGGCCTCAAGTCCGAGCGGCTGATGATGTCCCTGATGCCTGTGGTCAGTCTGGTCATGAATATGGCCACTCTGGCAGCCTACTACATGGGCGCCATCCGGATCGACACCGGCGGCATGGAGATCGGTTCCCTGACTGCGTTCGTCACCTATCTGATGCAGATCCTGATGAGCGTCATGGCTTCGTCCATGATGATGAACATGATTCCCCGTGCCATGACCTCCGTCAGCCGTATCAACGCGGTCCTCAACTATGAGCCCTCCATTCAGGACAACGGCACCAACGATGGTGACATTGGGTCGTTCTCCTCGCTGGAGTTCCGGGATGTCTCCTTCCACTATCCCGAGGCGGACCGTCCGGTGCTGGAACACATCAGCTTTGTGACCGGTCCCGGCGAGACCACCGCCATCATCGGTTCCACAGGTTCCGGTAAATCCACTCTGGTGAACCTGATCCCCCGGATCTACGAGGCCAGCGAGGGGCAGATCCTGCTCAACGGCGTGGACATCCGGGATCTGCCCCAGGCAAAGCTCCGGGAGCATCTGGGTGTGGTTCCCCAGAAGGCGCTGCTCTTCGACGGCACTGTGGCCTCCAACCTGCAGTACGGCAAATCCGACGCCACAGAGGAGGAGATGTGGCACGCGCTGGAGGTGGCCCAGGGCAAGGACTTTGTGTCCCAGATGCCCGACAAGCTGGAATCCTCCATCTCCCAGGGCGGCACCAACGTCTCCGGCGGCCAGCGTCAGCGTCTGGCCATCGCCCGGGCGATCATCCGCCGGCCCGATGTGTATATCTTTGACGACAGCTTCTCCGCGCTGGACTTCAAGACTGACGCCCTGCTCCGGCAGGCTCTGGCGAAGGAGACCCAGGGCGCGGCAGTGCTGATCGTTGCCCAGCGTGTGACGACCGTCCTCGGTGCGGACCGGATCATCGTTCTGGACGAGGGCAAAATCGCCGGAATCGGCACCCACAAGCAGCTCATGGAAACCTGTCAGGTCTATAAGGAAATCGTACTGTCCCAGCTCAGCGCAGAGGAGGTGGCGTAAATGGCAAACGAAGAAGTCGAGAAGGAAAAACGAGAACTCCAGATGCAGCGCATGAAGCGTCATGCAGGCGGCCGGTTCGTCGGAAGCGATGAAAAGGCCAATGACTTCAAGGGAACGCTGAAACGGCTGCTGGAACTGCTTCGTCCGCAGATTCCCCTGCTGATTCTGACCGTAATCATGACCATCATCTATACGGTGGCCACCACCTACGCCCCCATGAAACTGGCGGATATGGTCAATGTGATCACCGACGGCGTCAAGGCCCGGGAGGCCGGCACCGGCAGCATCGACTTTGCAGCCCTGCGCCATGCGGCCCTGATCGTCGGCGCACTGTATCTGCTGACGGTGATCTGCAACCTGTGCCAGCAATTCATTATGATCAACGTCAGCCAGCATATGGTCTACGATATGCGGAAGATGATCGACCAGAAGCTAAAAAAGCTCCCCATCAAGTATTTTGACTCCCACTCCCGGGGCGATATTCTCTCCCGGGTGGCCAATGACGTAGAGAACATCTCCATGACACTTCAGATGAGCCTGGTTCAGATCATCTCTGCGCTCATCACCCTGATCAGCGTGCTGGTGTTCATGTTCATCCTCAACTGGGTGCTGACCCTGGTGAGCATACTGACCATCATCCTCTGCTTTATGATGACCCGGGTCATCGCCGCCAAGGCAAAGCAGTACTTCACCGCCCAGTGGGCCTCCACCGGCAACCTCAACGGCCAGATTGAAGAAATGTACACTGGACACACCGTGGTCAAACTCTTCGGACGGCAGGAGGCCGCCATGGAGAACTTCACGAAGGAAAATGAGACCCTGTTCCAGTCCTCCTTCAAAGCATCGTTCATCTCCGGCGTGATCCAGCCCGCCATGGGCGTCATCAACAACCTCAACTATGTGGTGGTCTGCGTGCTTGGCGGCATGTGGATCGTGGGCGGTGGCCCCTTCGGCATGGTGGTGCGGCTGGGCGATCTGACCGCCATCATCACCTATTCCCGGCAGCTTATGATGCCCATTACCCAGACCGCCTCCATCGCCTCCACCATCCAGTCCACCATTGCCTCTGCCGAGCGGGTCTTTGAGCTGCTGGACGAGGAGGAAGCCATGGAGGATCAGGAGCCGCTGCACCATCTGGCGGAGCCCAGAGTGGTGTCCTTCGAGGACGTTTCCTTCAGCTACAAGCCGGAGACCAAACTGATCGAGCATCTGAACCTTGTGGTCCGTCCCGGCGAGAAGGTCGCCATCGTCGGTCCCACCGGCGCAGGCAAGACCACGCTGGTGAACCTGCTGATGCGGTTCTACGAGGTGAACGGCGGCCGCATCGCCATCGACGGCACCGATATCCGCAGCATCCCCAGAGAGGACCTGCGGAGCCACATCGGCATGGTGCTGCAGGATGTATGGCTGTTCAGCGGCTCCATTCGGGACAACATCGCCTATGGCTACAATTCTCTGTCCGGCAAAGAGGCTACCGAGGAGGAGATCATTGCCGCTGCGAAGATGGCGTATGTGGATCACTTCGTCCAGACGCTTCCCCAGGGCTATGATACCGTCATCAACGACGACGCCACCAACATCTCCCAGGGGCAGAAGCAGCTGATGACCATCGCCCGAGCCTTCCTTTCCAATCCCAGTATTCTGATTTTGGATGAGGCAACCTCCTCCGTGGATACCCGAACGGAGGTCCTGATCCAGCGGGCCATGTCCAAGCTCATGGAAGGCCGCACCTCCTTCATCATTGCCCACCGACTCAGCACGATTCGGGACGCGGACCTGATCCTCGTAATGAATCAGGGTTCCATCATCGAGCAGGGCACCCATCAGGAGCTGCTGGATCAGAAGGGCTTCTATTACGACCTGTACAACAGCCAGTTCATCGGCGCCACCGTCGAGGAAGAGCCGCAGACCCCCGCCGGGTTCAGCGGGTTCCCGGGCGGCAAATTCCCCGCAGGGTTCCGGAAATCATGAGGACCGTAGTCATCACCGGAGGCTCCCGCGGCATCGGAGCCGCGCTGGTACGGCGATTCACTGCAGAGGGCGACCGGGTCTGTTTTCTGTACGCCGCTTCGGAAGAAGCCGCAGCGCAGCTCGCCGCGGAAACCGGCGCCACCGCGATCCGGTGCGACGTTTCAGATGAGGCGCAGGTCGCCCACGCGTTCCGGCAGATTCCCCAGGTGGATGTGCTGATCAACAACGCGGGCATTGCGGACTACAATCCCATCAACTGGGTCAGGCCGGAGACCTTCCGGCGGATCATGGATGTAAATGTCACCGGCGCTTACCTGTGCATTCAAGCCGCCCTGCCCTCCATGCTGGCGCGAAAGGACGGCGTGATTCTGAATACGTCTTCCATGTGGGGATTGGTCGGAGCCTCCTGCGAGGCCGCCTACGCCGCCTCCAAGGCCGCTGTGATCGGCCTGACCAAATCCCTGGCCAAGGAGCTTGGTCCCTCCGGCATCCGGGTCAACGCCGTGGCGCCGGGCGTGATCGAAACCGATATGCTCCGCAGCCTCAGCGCAGAGGATCTGGAGGCTCTCCGGCAGGACACTCCGCTGGAAACCCTCGGCCGGCCGGAAGATGTGGCGGACGCCATGTGGTTTCTTGCCTCTCCGCAGGCCGGATTCATCACAGGCGAAGTGCTCAACGTATCGGGCGGATTTGTGATTTGATCAGAAGGCCGTTTCCCGTCTTGGGAAACGGCCTTTCAGCAGCGCAAAAAACAGTTGACGAATGACAAATGATGTGATAAAATAATCAAGCATTTGGGCCTGTAGCTCAGCTGGGAGCCCACCCGGTTAAGTTTTATGCCCCACAATTTCATACTTGCAGGGTTTGCGTTCGCAGGCCCTTTTACGGGCTCGTAGCTCAGTTGGGAGCCCACCCGGTTAAGTTTTATGCCCCACAATTTCATACTTGCAGGGTTTGCGTTCGCAGGCCCTTTTACGGGCTCGTAGCTCAGTTGGGAGCCCACCCGGTTAAGTTTTATGCCCCACAATTTCATACTTG
>JAFUFT010000023.1 GCA_017469795.1 Oscillospiraceae bacterium | reverse complement strand
TCCGATATATTTTCCCGCTTCTTTATGCACTGCCCGCAAAGCGCGCTGCTCCACCGCGTGATCGAGGAAACCATGGAAATTGCATGTCCCAGATGATGAAAAAAAGCTCCAGGACAAATGTCCTGGAGCTTGGTCCGAGTGCCGAGATTCGAACTCGGGGCCTCTTGAACCCCATTCAAGCGCGATACCAAACTTCGCCACACCCGGAAATCTAAAGCGCACTCTCAAGCGCTCGTATATATTACTACAGCTTCCGGAAAAAAGCAAGTGCTTTTTTCTCTTTTCTGAAAATTTTTTCTGGATCCAAGCCGCAGGCCTTAAAACGGGAACGGGAACCGGCGGGGCGGCATCGGGGTAGGCATTTCCTCAAAGGATTGTGTGCCAAGGGGCGCTGTCATCGGGATTCCGGGATCGTATTCCACGATCTTATATCCGCAGGCATTGATCATCACCGTATCGTGGTAGGGATAAATAGCCTTGCGATCCATGGGATTCTCTCCCAGATGGCGATGCCCGTAGAAATGGATATCGGGCTTGTAGATATCGTCAATATAGCGGAACGACTGGAACCCCTCATGGAACAGATCCGGTCCGTCCCCGAGGCCGATCGCGGGCGCGTGCGTCACAAAGAGATCCAGCCCCTTCGCGCGCCGGATCTGGGATTCGATTTTTCTGACCCGGCGCCACATCTGGTCTTCGGAGTATTCGTATGTAGTCGGCCGGGGGCTTTTACAGCCGCCCAGGCCCATGATCCGGATTCCCTTATAAACAACGACCTTCCCGTCAATATTGACGCAGCCCTCCGGCGGATTGATCTCATACCGCTTGTCATGATTTCCCGGAACATACAAAAGCGGACACGGGATCATGGTCACAAGGAAGGAAAGATATCTGGCGGACAGATCGCCGCAGGAAATGATCAACTGGACATCACGAAACCGATCCGGGTCAAAATGATCCCAGATAAACTTACTCTCTATGTCGGAAACAACCAGAATCTTCATGATGCCTCCAAAAAGTTAGGATTCTCAAATTGAGTATACCAAAAAGATCGACAGATTTCAAGATAAGCATTTGTACTTTTCTGGAAGCTGTGATACACTATACTCCGGAGGGATTGAAATGCCAAAATCGGAACTAACCAAAGAAAAACTTCTGGCCCTGATGACGATCCTCAGGCGGGAAACCGACGAGGAGCATCATCTCAGCGCACAGGATATCCTCAATCTTCTCCGGCAGCAGGGCATCTCCGCCGAGCGGAAAAGCCTTTACCGGGACATCTCCATTCTGGAAGAGTACGGATGGGACATTCTGCACGACAGGAAGGGATACTATCTCGCCTCCGACACCTTCGAGCTTGCGGAGCTGAAGCTGCTGGTAGATACGATCCAGTGTTCCAGATTCATTACCGAGAAAAAATCCTATGAGCTGATCGAAAAGCTGGAATCCCTGACCAGCCGTTACCGCGCTTCCCAGCTCCGGCGTCAGTTGTTTCTGGTAGGACGTCCAAAGGCCTCCAACGAACAGATCTACTACAACATCGATGCCATTTACGAGGCCATCAATTCCAACTGTGAGATCCAATTTGATTATATGTCCCGCCGCCCGGACGGCAGCCGGACCAAGCGGGGCGTTTACACCGCTTCCCCCTACGGACTGTGCTGGGACAGCGAAAACTACTATCTGATTGCCCACCGGGAAGATAAGGGCCGCACCCATTTCCGGGTGGACCGCATGGAGCATATCCGCCTGCTCGACACGGCCAGAAAATCTCCGGAAACATACCGGGATTTGAATATGGCGCAGTATTCCAAGCAGGTTTTCGGAATGTTCGGCGGAAAGACCGCATCGGTGAGGCTGCAGTTCCCGAATGAGCTTGCCGACAGCGCCGCGGACCGGTTTGGAAACGATATCATGATGATCCCCCAGTCCGACGATACGTTCACGCTGACAGTGGACGTGGACGTGTCCCCGGTGTTCTTTTCCTGGATATTCAGTTTTT
Organism: Oscillospiraceae bacterium; assembly: GCA_017469795.1. Lineage (GTDB taxonomy): Bacteria > Bacillota > Clostridia > Oscillospirales > Oscillospiraceae > HGM13006. The sequence goes on along the minus strand of JAFUFT010000023.1, from coordinate 59,529 downwards.
CCGGCCGTGTCAGAATTCTGGGCCCGGAATCCGTAGCGGAGCAGTACCGCCAAATGTGCAGATCCGCCGCCGGAATCTAAACCGAGACGGAAAACAGGAGACCCGAGGGTCTCCTGTTTTCTTATTTCAGCAGGTCAAGAATCCGGCGAACCGCTTCTTTGGTGTCCTCCGCGTCACCGAAGGCGGTGACCCGGATGTAACCCTCTCCGCTGGGGCCGAATCCGGCGCCGGGTGTGGTCACCACATGGGCCTCTTTCAGCAGCCGGTCAAAGAAGCTCCAGGAATCCGTCGGCGTTTTGAACCAGATGTAGGGGGAATTCACACCGCCATAGACTTCCAGTCCCGCCTCTTTGAGGCCCTCCCGGATCACCCGGGCGTTTTCCTGATAGAAGGCGATGGTCTGTCTCACCTGCTGCATGCCTTCCTCGCTGTACACAGCTTCTGCACCTCTCTGGACCACATAGGGAACACCGTTGAACTTTGTGGTGTGGCGGCGGTTCCACATGCTGTTGAGGCTCTGTCCCTGGCGGATGAGCGCCTTGGGCACCACGGTATACGCGCAGCGGTTTCCGGTAAAGCCGGCCGTCTTGGAGAAGCTGTGGAATTCGATGGCGCAGGTCTCGGCGCCGGGGATCTCATAGATGGTATGCGGCACGTCGTCCTCCGTGATGAACGCCTCGTATGCGGCGTCAAACAGGATCACCGCATCATGCTCGTTGGCATAGTCCACCCATTGTCTGAGCTGATCCTTGGTCAGCGTGGTGCCGGTGGGATTGTTGGGGAAGCAGAGATAGATCAGATCCACATGGGTTTTCGGCAGTTCCGGAACAAACGCGTTTTCCGCTGTGGTCGGCATATAGTAGATGTTCGACCATTTTTCCAGTTCAGACAGGTACTCCCCTGCCCGTCCGGCCATAGCGTTGGTATCCACATAGACCGGATAGACCGGATCGCAGACCGCCACCACATTGTCCGTGGAGAAGATGTCACCGATGTTGCCGCAGTCGCTCTTGGCGCCGTCGGAAACGAAGACCTCATCCGCAGTGATCTCCGCACCGCGGGCCTTGAAATCGTTGGCGACAATGGCGTTCCGGAGAAAGTCATAGCCCTGCTCCGGGCCGTAGCCGCGGAAGGTCTCCTTCCGGCCCATCTCGTCAACCGCCTTGTGCATGGCCTCGATGACCGCAGGGGCAAGGGGCCGGGTCACATCTCCGATTCCGAGCTTGATGAGCTTCACATCGGGATTCTCCGCGGAAAAAGCCGCGACACGGCGGGCGATCTCCGCAAACAGGTAGCTGCCGGGCAGCTTGGCGTAGTTCTCATTGATTTTTGCCATAATTTACACTCCTTGATTCTTTCAGTCAATTTCCAATTCGCCGTCAAATACAAACGCGGCAGGTCCAGTCATAAACACATGGGCCGTAGCCTCGTCCCAGTTGATGTTCAGATCGCCGCCCAACAGTCTGACCGTCACGTCAGATCCCGTCTTTTGGTTCAGATAAGCCGCTACCACCGCAGCGCAAGCGCCGGTTCCGCAGGCCAGTGTCTCGCCGGATCCCCGTTCCCAGACCCGCATTTTGATCGTACTGCGGTCCACCACCTGTATAAACTCCGTATTGGTCCGATCCGGGAACAGCGGGTGATGCTCAAAAGCCGGGCCGATCGCCGGAAGGTCCAGGGAGTCCGTATCCTCTACAAACAAAACCGCATGGGGATTTCCCATCGATACCGCAGTAATGCGGTATTCGATCCCGTCAACCTCAACCGCTTCGTCCACAAAGCGTTCTTCTTCGGAGCGTACCGGGATGAACCGGGGATCCAGGATCGGAACGCCCATATCCACGGTAACAGAGGCAACTGTCCCGCCTTCCAGATGGAGCTGCAGCGTTTTCACGCCCGCAAGGGTTTCGACGGTCACGGTCGTCCGGTCCGTCAGTCCGCGGTCATGAACATACTTTCCCACACAGCGGATCCCGTTGCCGCACATCTGCGCCCGGGAACCGTCGGCATTGTACATGACCATCTGGAAATCCGCCACTTCTGACGGACAAATCAGGATCAGGCCGTCTGCCCCTACGCCGAAATGCCGGTCAGAGATCCGCCTCGCCAGCGCCGGCGCGTCGGGAATCTGCTGCTCCATGCAGTTTACATAGACATAATCGTTTCCGATTCCCTGCATCTTGGTAAATCTCATGGCAGTCTCCTTTATCTGGACGCTTTCGCATCCCGGATGAATCCCTCCGGGTCATTTTGGAACTGTTCGGCAAGCGCGCTGGTATATCCCTTCCGGAAGGGGTGTCCCTGGGCCTCGATGGCATCCAGGAAGTCCTGGCAGTGCTTCTGATCCATGAACTGGATCCTGGTCAGCTTCTGCGACCTGTCGTACAGGGCAACAGGCCAGCGGTATTTGCTCACGACCATCGGCTCCGGCATGGCATATCCCCAGATCAGTTCCTCTGTCTTCAGTGCACGGCTTTTCGGCCCCTGAGGATACCAGACGTATTTCCCCACCCGCACGCGCTCGATGGTCTGCGCCTGGTCAAATCCTGCGTCGTCCCCGTTCCCGACTGCAGACCGTACGTTTCTCTGATAGACGCCGCTGAACACCACGGCAAGCTGCGCCGCGAGAAGAAGCAGGCAGACAAGGCCGCAGATCCCCAGGATCCGGGCCAGGCCCTCAGGCAGGAATCCGGCATGATCCAGGTTGACCTGGCAGGCCAGCAGCAGCCGCTGGCTGTCTCTCCCCTCTTCATATCCCGGGAGCTGATAATTATCGATGCAGTCGGCCATGTAGGTCAGCATCTCTTCATCCAATCCGCTCACAGTCCCATGGAGCGGCCCGAGCTTCGTCAGGGATTCCAGATCGCCCATATAGTATTCATGGCTCTGTTCCATGGCCCGCTCGATCACATTGCTGTTGCGCTCCTTCTGGTCCATGACGGCCAGATACTGCTGTTCCCCCAGAGGAAGCAGATAATAGGTCTCCAGGGTCTTGCTCCCGCTGTCTCCTTTGGAGGTCAGCGACGCAAACGCCACAATGATCTCGCTGGCGTCAAATTCCACATACGCGCCGCTAAGCTGGTCTGCCGGCACGGAATCCAGCGGTTTCGGCCCGGAGACCATTTTGATCAGGCTCCCACCGCTGACGCCAAACAGTATCACCGTCAGAACCGCAAGGGCAATGATTCTCGGCAGAACCGCTTTCAGGCTTTCTTTCCGCAATGTCCTGTACAACTGACATCACTCCGATCTACTTGCATTAAGTAATATTATATCGGATAAACAGAAAAGATACAACCCGGTTTTTTCAGAGAAAAACAGTTTGCTTCCCGAAAAATGCCCCAAAGAATATTGACATTCCGGGGAATTTGATGGAAACTATAATCACAAAAACACAACAAGGAAGTGCTCCTATGAACGGTTATGTACTGGCAGTGGATCAGGGTACCACCTCATCCCGCGCGATTCTGTTTGACAAACTCGGCAATATCGTATCTATGGCTCAGTATCCCATCACACAGCATTATCCCTCCCCCGGCTGGGTTGAGCACGATCCTATGGAAATCCTCTCCACGGAGCTTCTGGCCATGGAAGAGGTCTACGAAAAGAGCGGCCTGAGCCCCACGGATATCACCGCCATCGGCATTACGAACCAGCGTGAGACCACCATCATCTGGGACAAAGCCACAGGAAAACCGGTCAGCAACGCCATTGTCTGGCAATGCCGCCGGACTGCCGGCATCTGCGAAAAGCTCAAGGCGGACGGACTCTCCGAAACGGTCCTTCAAAAGACCGGTCTGCTGATCGACCCCTATTTTTCCGGCACGAAGATCCGTTGGATCCTGGATCAGGAACCCACGCTGCAGCGTCGGGCCGAGCAGGGCGAGCTGCTCTTCGGAAACGTGGAAAGCTGGCTGATCTGGAACCTGACCGGCGGCGCCGCCCATGTGACGGATTACTCCAACGCCTCCCGGACCATGCTGTTCGATATCGACAAGCTGTGCTGGGACGAGGAGCTGTGCTCCATTCTGAATATTCCGCGCTGTATGCTCCCGACGCCGGTTCCCTCCTCCATGATTTACGGCACCGTAGCGCCAACGGTGCGCGGACTCGCCGCCCTCGCCGGAACGCCCATTGCGGGATCCATCGGAGACCAGCCCGCCGCCCTGTTCGGACAGGGGTGCTTCCTGCCCGGCCAGGCGAAAAACACCTACGGCACCGGATGCTTTACCCTGCTCAATATTGGCTCCCAGAGCGCCCGGTCCCATCAGGGCATGGTCACCAGCGTCGGCTGGAGCCTCGGCGGCGAAGTCTCCTACGCTATTGAGGGAAGCGCTTTCAACGCCGGTTCCGCGATTCAGTGGCTGCGGGATGAATGCAAGATCATCGCCGCCGCCCATGAATGCGACATTCTCGCCGAAACGCTATCGCACAACGACGGGGTCTACTTTGTTCCGGCCTTTACCGGTCTCGGCGCACCGTACTGGGATACCGGCGCCCGCGGCAGCTTCTTCGGCATGACCCGGGGAACCGGCAAAGCGCATATGTGCCGCGCCGTTCTGGAATCCATCGCCTATGAGGTCATGGATCTCGTAACGACCATGGAGACAGAGTCCGGCACGAAACTCCGGGAGCTGCGGGTGGACGGCGGCGCCAGCGTCAGCGACTTTATGATGCAGTTCCAGGCGGACCTGCTGGATCTGAACGTGATCCGTCCGACCATGGTGGAAACCACCGCCGCAGGCGCAGCCTTTATGGCGGGCCTTGCCACCGGAGTATGGAGCGGAACGGAAGAATTGTCGAAGCTCCAGATCACAGACCGGGTATTCCGGCCGGACATGGCCCCCGAGCTCCGGCAGACGCTCGCACACAACTGGCACACTGCCGTGGATCTTTCCAGACAGTGGGGCCGTTTGGCAAAATAAGAAAGAAGGTTACCACATGATCTCCGAAAAAATGAAAAAGCTTGCGGAAAACAACTCCGTCATTCGCGCCATGTTCGAAGAAGGGCAGCAGATGGCCCGGGAATTCGGCGCGGAAAACGTCTATGATTTTTCGCTGGGAAATCCCTCTGTACCGGCGCCTGCCGCCGTCAACCGGGCGATCTGCGACATTCTCGCAGAGGAAGACCCGCTCTCTGTCCACGGCTATATGTCCAATGTGGGCTACGAGGACGTCCGGGAAGCGGTCGCGGAAAACCTGAACCGGCGGTTCGGCACCGATTTCTCTTCCGGCAACATCATCATGACCGTCGGCGCCGCCGGCGGACTGAACGTGATCCTCAAAACACTGCTCAATCCCGGTGACGAAGTCCTTACCTTTGCCCCCTACTTCACGGAGTACGGCAACTATGTGATGAACTACGACGGGAAGCTCGTGGTGGTCTCCCCTGATACGGATACCTTCCAGCCAAATCTGAAGGAATTCGCGGAGAAGATCACACCGCTCACAAAGGCAGTGATCATCAACAACCCCAACAACCCCACCGGCGTGGTTTATTCCCACGAGACCTGTATGGAGCTGGCCCGGATCCTTCGGGAAAAGCAGCGGGAATACGGCACTTCCATCTATCTGATCTCCGACGAGCCCTACCGGGAGTTGGCCTACGACGGCGTCGAAGTGCCCTTCCTCACCAGGTATTACGCCAACACTATCGTGGGCTACAGCTGGTCCAAATCCCTGTCGCTGCCCGGTGAGCGGATCGGATATCTGGTGATCCCCAACGAGTGTGACGACTATGATCTGATCTATGCGGCGGCCGGCATCGCCACCCGGGTGTCCGGATTTGTGAACGCGCCGTCTCTGCTGCAAAAGGCTGTGGCCCGCTGTCTGGACGAGCAGACGGACGTGGCGGCCTACAACCGCAACCGGGAGACCCTGTACAATGGCCTGAAGGAATGCGGATTTGAGTGCATCAAACCACAGGGCGCATTCTACCTCTTTGTCAAAGCGCCCGTGCCGGACGAAAAGGAGTTCGTCCAGCGGGCAAAGAAGTATCACATCCTCCTGGTTCCCGGCTCCAGCTTCGCCTGCCCGGGGTATGTCCGGATCGCGTACTGCGTCAGCCACGATACCATCGTGCGGTCCCTTCCCCACTTCCAGGCCCTCGCCGCCGAATACGGTCTTCAGCCATGATCATCGACATCTCACAGGAGGTCTTTTCGTGCCAGGTTTATCCCGGCGATCCCGCTCCGGAGAAACAGCGGTTGCTTTCTGTTGCGGACGGAGATCCCTGCAATCTGACTGCCCTGTCCATGTGCGCCCATAACGGCACCCATGTCGACGCTCCGTTCCATTTTATTAACGACGGAAAAACCGTGGATCAGATTCCGCTGTCGGTCTTTGCCGGGCCGGCCTATCTGACCCGCCAATCCGGGAACCTCTCCGCCGGGAATGCGGAGGAAATCTGCATTAGAGCCGCCGGCGCAAACGCCATGGACCGAATCCTGATCGCCGGAGACGCTGTCGTCACCGCTGAAGCCGCCGCTGTCTTTGCCCAGAGGAACATACGGCTCCTTGGCGTCGAATCCCAGTCGGTCGGCCCGCTTCACGCACCTGCGGAGGTTCACAGGATCCTGCTCGGAGCAGAAGTCGTCCTGCTGGAGGGAATCCGGCTCGGTCAGCTGGAGGACGGCAGGTATTTTCTCTGTTGCGCGCCGCTGAACCTTGCCGGGTGTGACGGTGCTCCCTGCCGGGCATTCCTCATCTCCGAATAATATAAACATCGCCCCGGGGATCAAAGATCCCCGGGGCGCACTTTCATTTAGATCTCCATGATCACGGGCAGGATCATGGGGTTTCGTTTTGTATGACGGAACAGATAGTTTGACATGCTGGACTTGATGCTCGCCTTGACCGTGGACCAATCCGTGATGCCCTGATCCACGCAGTCGGTAACCGCCTTTTCCGCAATATCATGCAGTTCTTCCATCAGGTCTCCGGATTCTTTCACGTACACAAAGCCGCGGGTGATGATATCCGGTCCGGACAGCAGGGAGCCGTCCTCCCCGGACAGATTCACAACGACAACGATCATGCCGTCCTCCGCCAGATGCTTCCGGTCCCGCAGGACCACGCTGCCCACATCTCCAACGCCCAGGCCGTCCACCAGCATTTTTCCCGCCGGAACCGTGCCGTTGATCTTTGCCTTGTTTCGGGAGAGCTCGATCACCCGGCCGATGTCGGAGATAATGATATGGCTGGGATCCATCCCCATTTCACGGGCCAGCTGCGCGTGGCGCTTGAGGTGCCGTTGCTCACCGTGAACCGGAATAAAGAACTTCGGCTTCAGCAGCGCGTGGATGATTTTCAGCTCCTCCTGGCAGGCATGTCCGGACACATGCAGGTCCGCCAGCTTGTCATAAATGACTTCCGCGCCCTTGCGGTACAGCTCATTGATGACCGCGGAGATGGTCTTTTCATTGCCGGGAATCGCAGAGGCGGAGATCAGGACCCGGTCTCCCGCTGTGATTTCCACCTGACGGTGGCCGGAGAAGGCCATCCGGTACAGCGCCGACATGTTCTCTCCCTGAGAACCGGTGGTGATGATCACCTGCTTGTCTCTGGGGACGGACTTGATGGCGTTGATGTCCACCAGGGTGTTTTTCGGAATATCCATGTACCCGAGCTCCGTGGACACCCGAAGCATATTCTCCATGCTCCGGCCGGTAATTGCAACCTTGCGCCCGTAGCGGGCCGCTGTATTGATCACTGTCTGGATGCGGTCCACATTGGACGCAAAGGTTGTAACGATGATCCTTTGGTCGCAGCCCTTGAACATCTCATCAAAGGTATGCGCGACCTTCCGTTCGGAGGTGGAATACCCTTCCCGCTCCACGTTCGTGGAATCACACAGAAGCGCCAGAACACCCTTGTTTCCAAGCGTTCCCAGCCGGGCCAGGTCTGTGATGCTGCCGGTGATCGGCGTCGGATCGATCTTAAAGTCTCCGGTCATAATGACAGTTCCCACCGGAGTGTGAATGGCGAACGCAACCGCATCGGCAATCGAGTGGTTCATGTGGATGAACTCCACCTTGAAGCACCCCGCTTTCACGGTATCCCCCGCCTCATGGGTAAAGATCGAGGTGGTTTCCAAAAGGCCGTGCTCCTCCAGCTTGATCTGGATCAGGCCGGCAGTCAGACGGGTGGTATGCAGCGGCGCGTTGACCTGCTTGAGCACATAGGGTACGCCGCCGATGTGGTCCTCGTGTCCGTGGGTGAAAAAGAATCCGCGCAGCTTGTGCTGGTTCTTAACCAGATAGGTCACATCCGGAACCACCAGGTCTACACCGTACATGTCGTCCTCCGGGAATCCAAGACCGCAGTCCACCACGATCATATCGTTGCCGTATTCCAGTACGGTGATGTTTTTTCCGATCTCATTGAGACCGCCCAAAGAAATAATTTTCAGTTTTTCAGCCAAATTCAATCACTACTCCAATCGGGACAGCCGGCGGCTGAGCCGGGTCTGTCCCCTCAAATTTTGATGTATGGGCCGCAATGCCGCCAGAAAAGTCTGAAGCGCGCAACAACCCGCAGGTGTCTCCCATCCGGAAACACCCGATTTGCTTATGACCCGAACCGGATCTGTGTGCCCGCATTTTCAGCCCTGTCACGCGGAAAACGGCTGGACAGCACCTGTCTTTCCGGTTCGTTAGAAAAGATATATATCATGCACTTTTCCGTACATAAAACAACAAATGTAAAGCTCGCTCGGAGAGCCACTGAAGAATATTATAACACATTCCCTGTAAAAAGTATACAGGTTTTTTCCCGGGGATAGAACCGGATCAAATCCGCATCGTTTTTTCGTCCTCCGCCATCGGTTTTTCTTGTGTTTCTGTCCTTATCTATGATATAATGATATAACATTCCGTGCAGACGGATGTTTCCGGTATTACACAGACGCGGAAGGGAGAAGATCTCTTTGAACAAGAAGCTGTCCCGGCTGTTTTCTCCGGGTATGACGATTTATTTTGTTATTCTGGCGGTATTCTGCCTGATCGGGTGGATCGCGCTGCCCAAACCGGTCGCGGTGATCGAAACTGCTGTCGTGATCGGCGTCCTGATATACTATCTGGTCCGGGGACGGCATCAGCGCAAAAAACTCACCCAGTATCTTCAGGACGCCAACTTCTCCGTGGATTCCGTCTCCAACGAGAGAATGCGGCTCCCGCTCCCTGCCCTGATCCTCAATATTTCCGGCGGGGAGATCATGTGGTGCAACGAGGCCTTTATGAAGATCTGCAATGCGGAGGAATCCCTGTTTGAAGAGCAGATCTCCACGCTGGCTCCCGAGATGAACCTGGATTGGCTGCTGGAAGGCAGATCCGAGTGCCCCGACCCCATCACCATCGGTGAAAACCGCTATCGGGTCTACGGAGACCTGATCCGCACCCAGGAAAACTCCCCCTATATCGCCGCCATGCTCTATTGGGTGGATCTGACGGAGCTGCTGAATCTCAGGGACGAATTTGAGCTGTCCAAGCCGGTGGTCGCAACCATTTTTGTGGACAACTATGACGAACTCACTGCGAACCTGCCGGACCGCGCCATCTCCAATCTCTCCGCCCGGCTGGACGACGCCATTACCGCATGGGCTTCCGGCGGCGGCATTCTCCGCAAGCTCGAGCGCAATCGCTACCTGTTCCTGTTCGAGCAGCGGGATCTGCCCCACTTCATTGAGGACAAATTCTCTATCCTGGACACCGTGCACGAGATCACGAACGATTACGGCGCTCCGGCCACTTTGACCATCGGCGTCGGCAAAGACGGACAGACCCTTCAGGAGAACTACGATTTTGCGACACTGGCTGTGGAGATGAGCCTCTCCCGCGGCGGCGATCAGGCCGTCATCAAGGACCGGTACAATTTCGCGTTCTACGGCGGCCGGGCCCAGGAGGCCGAGCGCCGTACCAAGGTAAAATCCAGAGTTATGGCCGGATCACTGGCCGAGCTGATTTCCCAGTCCTCTTCCGTGTTCATTATGGGCCACCGCAACGCCGACCTGGATGCGGTGGGCGCGGCCGTGGGCGTCATGTCGATCTGCCGCAAGCTGCACGTCCCCGCCAAGATCGTCATCGATCTGGCCAACAACTCCTCCAAGGCGCTTTTGACCAAGCTGGTTCCGCTGGGAGATTACGCGGGCCGCTTCATCAGCGGAGACGACGCGCTTCTGGATGCTGACGAGAACAGCCTGCTTGTGGTGGTGGACACCAATCGTCCGGATCAGGTGGAGTCCCGCGTGTTCCTAAATTACGCAAAGCGGGTCGCCGTCATCGACCATCACCGCAGAGCCGCGGATTATATCGAAAACGCGCTGCTGAATTTCCACGAGCCCTATGCTTCCTCCGCCTCCGAGCTGGTCACGGAGCTGGTCCAGAACCTGCTGGAACGGGAGGATCTTCTGCCTGAAGAGACTATGGCGCTTCTGGCCGGAATCGTGCTCGACACCAAGAATTTCTCAGTGCGGACCGGCACCAGGACTTTTGAAGCAGCGGCATGGCTGCGCAAGCACGGAGCCGACACCGTCGCGGTGAAGTTGCTGTTCCAGAACGACCTAAGCGCAACGCTTTCCCGCTATGAGATTCTCCGGCACGCGGAACTGTACCGAAAAGACATCGCGCTGTGCTGTCTGGATCACCCGGCCGACCGGATCATCGCCGCCCAGGCTGCCGACGAGCTGCTGAACATCTCCGGCATTCAGGCAAGCTTTGTATTCTATCCGGACGGTGATCAGGTGATCTGCTCCGCCCGCTCCATCGGCGAGGCAAACGTCCAGATGATCCTGGAACCTCTTGGCGGCGGCGGAAACCAGGCTACAGCCGGCGCCCAGATCAAAGGTCTGACGCCCGAGGAGGTTCGCGAGGCGATCAAGCGTTACATCGACAATTTTTTCAGTGAATAACCGGTTGAAAGGAGATATTTAGAATGAAGGTAATTCTGCTGCAGGATATAAGAGGCAAAGGCAAAAAAGGACAGATGATCGAGGCTTCCGACGGATACGCCAGAAACTATCTGCTCCCCCGCAAGATGGCGATCGAAGCCACTGCCGACAACATCAATACCATGAAAATGAACGACAAAGCCAAGGCCGAGCAAGCCGCGCGGGAAAAAGCCCAGGCCCAGGAATTCGCCGAAAAGCTCAAAGAGATCACCGTGGAGATCCACGCCAAGGCGGGCTCCGGCGGACGGCTCTTCGGCGCCATCACCTCTGCTGAAGTCTCTGACGCGCTGAAGCAGCAGCACGGCATCACCATCGACAAGAAGAAGATCGTACAGGACGAACCCATCAAATCCTTTGGCACCTTCTCCATGAAGGCCAAGCTCGGATATGAGATCACGGCCACGATCTCCGTACACGTCAGCGACGGCTGACAGGTAAATCACTTTACGTAGGGGGTGAATGTATGGACGAGCTTGCGCTGCGTCAACCGCCGTATTCCCTGGATGCGGAGCGTTCCGTGATCGGTTCCATGCTGATCGACAGCCGCTGCGTTTCGGATGTTGTGGGGATCCTGAAGCCGGAGGATTTCTATCTTCAGGAGAACAAAGATATTTTTACTACCATCTACAGCATGTTCAGCTACTCCATGAACATCGACCCCGTTACGGTCATGGAGCAGATGAAGCAGTCCGGCCTCTACGACGAGGAGAAAACCCGGGACTATCTGCTGCAGGTCCTAGATGTTACCCCCACTGCGGCCAACGCCAAGCAGTACGCGCAGATCGTCGCGGATAAATCTCTGCTGCGGCAGATCGCCAACGCTGCAACCGACATCTCTCAGATCGTTTCCGACGAGGTCGGCACTGCCCAGAGCATCATGGACGCCGCAGAGCAGAAGATCTATGCCATCCGGAACGGACGGAGCAATCAGGATCTGACTCCCATCAGCACCGTACTGCTTTCAGTCTACGAACAGCTGGCCGAGCGCGCCCATTCTGACAGCGCGATCCCTGGTCTATCCACAGGCCTTCGGGATCTGGACAGCAAGATCAACGGGCTCAACAAATCCGACCTTCTGCTGATCGCCGCCCGCCCCGGCATGGGAAAAACCTCCATTGCCTTGAACATCGCCCTTTCTGTGGCGAAAAAAAGTAAAAAGGCCGTGGTGATCTTTTCTCTGGAAATGAGCCGGGAGCAGCTTGCCTCCAGGCTGCTGTCCAACGAGAGCTTTGTGGACAGCCAGCTGCTTTTGACCGGCAAGCTATCGGAGGAGGAATGGGGAAAGCTGGGCCTGGCCGCCTACGCACTGAGCCAGACAGATATTCTTGTGGACGACAACCCCTCCATCACGGTGACGGAAATGAACGCAAAATGCCGCCGGGTGGATAATCTCGGCCTGATCATCATCGACTATCTCCAGCTGATGACCTCCGCCACCGGCAAAGTCAGCGACAACCGCGTCACTGCGGTGGGCGAAATCTCCCGGGCGCTGAAGATCATGGCGAAAGAACTCAATGTCCCGGTAATCTGCCTGAGCCAGCTGAACCGTGCCAACGAATCCCGTGCGGATAAGCGTCCGATGCTTTCAGACCTGCGGGAATCCGGCTCCATCGAGCAGGATGCGGATGAGGTGCTGTTCCTGTACCGGGACGACTACTATAATCCGGACACGGAAGAGAAAAATGTGGCAGAGTGTATCGTGGCGAAGAACCGCCACGGAGAGACCGGAACGGTGAAGCTCCAGTGGCTGCCGCAGTTTACCACGTTCTCAGACCGGGAGTGGCGTCACAGTGAAGAATAAAGTCCTGTCCGTCCTGCAGGATTTCGCCGCGCCGGGCAGCCGTCTTCTGGCCGCAGTTTCCGGCGGGATGGATTCTATGGTCCTGCTGGACATCCTGGTCTCGGTTTCCGACCGCTATGACATTACCTGCGCCCACTTCAATCATCAGCTGCGTGGGGAGGAATCCCGGCGGGACGAGCAGTTTGTGCGTGAATACTGTGAAGAAAAACAGATCCCGCTGGTTGTATCACGCGGTGATGTAACAGGTTATGCAAGCGAACATCATGTTGGCCTGGAGGAAGCGGCCCGGACGCTTCGATACAGCTTCCTCACGTCAGTTCCCGGAATCGACTGGATCGTAACCGCCCACAACGGGGACGACAATCTCGAGACCATACTCATGCACCTGGTCCGCGGGACGGGCCTGCACGGACTTGGCGGGATCGCTCCGGTACGGGAGCGGATCCTTCGGCCGATGCTGCAGATTCCACGGGCCGACATTGCGCGGTACGCCTCCGAGCGGCAGGTTCCCTTTGTGACAGATTCCAGCAATGAGACGGATCTTTTTTTCCGGAATCGGATGCGCCACAGCGTCATCCCAATCCTGCGCGAGGAAAACCCCCGCATCGTGGAAAACACGGCAGAGCTCTCCCGGATCCTCCGTGCAGAGGACGATTACCTGCAGGCCCAGTCGGCGCTGGGTCTGGACCGGGTTTGTTCCGGCGGCGCTTTGGACCGCTCCGCCTTCCTGGCACTTCCCGAGGCGCTCCAGCCTCGTGTTCTGGCTCTGTTTCTCAGACGCATTTCCAATCTAAGCAGCATTCATATCCGGTCCGCCCTTTCCCTGATCCGCGCGGAGAATCCCTCCGCCGCACTGGATCTCCCCGGAGACTTCCGGCTGCGCAGGAACTATGATATGCTGGTTTTGGAGCATTCCTTTAATGCCGCTCCCCTGCCGGCCCCAACGGCGATTGAACCGTGGCAAGCTGTGCGATTTGGGTCATGGCTGATTCAGTGTCTCCCGGATACCGGGCAGTACACGCCGGATCGGGAGTATCTGATTCTGGACCGTTCCGTTCTGGATCGTCCGATGACGCTTCGGTGTCCGCAGCCTGGGGACCGGATCCATCTGACGGGCGGCACGCGAAAAATCAGCCGCATGCTGATCGATCTCAAAGTGCCGAAGGTTCTGCGCGCATCGCTTCCGATCCTCATGTCGGGCGACGAGGTGGCCGCCGTAATCCCACTCAAGGCCGCGGCCGCATTCCGAAAAAGAGAAGGATATGACAGCGTCATGCTGTCTGCAATACGAATGGAGGAAGAAAAATGAATCAGGATCTCGCTTACGTTATGATTTCCGAAGAGGAGATTCGCAGCCGGGTCCGGGAAATCGGACAGGCACTGACCGAGGAATACCGGAACAAGGAGCCGATGCTGCTGTGCATCATGAAGGGAAGTCTGGTGTTTACCTCCGATCTGATGCGCTGTCTGGATCTTCCCTGTACGCTGGAATCCATCACCCTCTCCTCGTATCGGGCCGCGGCCACCATCCCCGGTGATCTGTCCCTGACGACGCCCTTTGAAGTGGATGTATCCGGCCGCGACGTCATCGTGATCGAGGATATTCTGGATACCGGCAGGACCCTGAGCTATGTGATGGGCCTGTTAAAGGCGCAGAACCCCGCTTCCCTGAAGCTGGTCGTGCTTCTGGACAAGCCCAGCCGCCGGGAAGCTGCTGTGGAGGCCGACATTGTCGGGTTTACGGTTCCGGACGAGTTTGTGGTCGGTTACGGTCTGGACTACAATCAGAAATACCGGAACCTCCCCTGCATCGGAGTTCTCAAACCCAGTATTTACAGTTGATTTTCACCCCAAGGAAGTGACCCCATGAATTCACGCAAAAACAACTTTGCGTTTCTTTTCCTGATCCTGATCATCGTCGGAGTGGCGATCTGGGCCATGCGTATGCCCCGGGCCGCGGCGGAAAAGGAAACCTACAGCGCAATCCGCGATCTGTTTGAGGAAGAACAGGTCAAATCCTTCACGCTGGCGGACAACACCCTGACTCTGACGCTCCGGGTACCGGACGAAAACGGGAACGACAAGAAAGTATTTCAGATCGCCAGCTTTTCCGTCTTTTATGAGGATTTCAACGAGCTGATCACCCGGCAATACGAAGACGGGATCCTGGAATCCTACGACTATCCCGCTGTTTCCGGGACGCCCTGGTGGATCATGTTTATCCCCTACGTCATCATTGCCCTGCTGGTATTGGGCGTTTGGCTTTTCATGGTCAACCGGATGTCCGGCGGCGCGCCCGGCGGCGACCGGACCACAATGAAATTCGCAAAAGCCCGCACCACGGTCGGCATCAGCGAAAATGACAGGGTGACGTTTGACGACGTGGCCGGCGCGGACGAGGAGAAGGCCGAGCTGCAGGAGGTTGTGGATTTCCTCCAGAATCCGGAAAAATACACCCGCCTCGGTGCGAAAATCCCCAAGGGCATCCTACTTGTAGGGCCGCCGGGAACCGGCAAGACGCTCATTGCAAAAGCAGTTGCCGGGGAAGCGGGCGTCCAGTTTCTTTCGATCTCCGGATCTGACTTTGTGGAGCTCTATGTGGGCGTGGGCGCAAGCCGCGTCCGGGATCTGTTTGACCAGGCCAAGAAATCAGCGCCGGCCATCGTCTTCATCGACGAGATCGACGCAGTGGGACGTCAGCGGGGCGCCGGACTTGGCGGCGGACACGACGAGCGGGAGCAGACCTTGAACCAACTGCTGGTGGAGATGGACGGCTTCAACAACAACGAGGGCGTCATCGTGATGGCAGCGACCAACCGCGTCGACATTCTGGACAGCGCGCTGCTTCGCCCCGGGCGCTTTGACCGGCAGATCTATGTGGGCACGCCGGACACCAGAGGCCGTGAGGCGATCCTCAAGGTCCACTCCAGGAACAAACCCCTCTCTGACGACGTGCAGCTCGGCGTGATTGCAAAGCAGACCGCCGGATTCACCGGCGCAGACCTGCAGAACCTGATGAACGAATCCGCCCTGCGCGCGGCAAAGGAGGGCCGTCCCGTGATTACGATGGAGGACATTGAGACCTCCATGATCAAAGTGATCGCCGGACCGGAAAAGCGCAGCCGAGTGGTGCCGGAAAGAGAGCGGAAGCTCACCGCCGTTCACGAGGCGGGACACGCCATCGTCATGCACAAGCTCCCCCATCACGATCCGGTCCATCAGATCACCATCGTGCCCAGAGGCATGGCCGGCGGCATGACCATCTCCCTTCCCACGGAGGACCACAGTTACATGAGCCGGAACGAGATGCTCGAACAGATCGTCTCTCTGCTGGGCGGACGCGTAGCGGAGTCTCTGATGCTTGATGATATCTCCACCGGCGCATCCAACGACATCCAGCGCGCCACCTCCATCGCCAAACAGATGATCACCAAGTACGGAATGAGTCAGAAACTGGGGCCCGTCTCCTTTGACTCGGACGGTCAGGTCTTTATCGGCAGGGACTACGGACACACCAAGAGCTACTCCGAGGAATTCGCGGCCCATATCGATCTGGAGATCCAGGAAACGCTTCAGAACGCCTACAAGGTCTGCGAGCAGATCCTCCGGGACAACATGGATCAGCTGCAGCGTGTATCCGATTATCTGCTGGAACACGAAACCATGTCCGGGGAAACCTTCCGTGAGATTATGGACGGCCCGGAATCGGAAATACCGGAAACTTCTGATCCCTCAGAAGAATGACAACCACCTCCCCTTTGGCATATTCAGTCTCCGGACCGAATAGCCTGAAGGGGAGGTGTTCTGTTTTGGGAGACAACCCTTCTCCGCTTGTCCGCGGGAATTCCATGTTTTACAGCACGCTGTTCCTGTCCGGGGGAACGATCGCTCTGCGGATCGTCCAGATGGGGTTTCAGGTCTATATCTCCGGCGTTATGGGCGCAGACGGTCTGGGCATCATGCATCTGATCACCACGGTGGGCACCCTCGCCGCTGTTCTGGCTTCCGGAGGCGTCCGGATCGCCGCCACCTGTCTGATCGCGGAAGAGGGCGGTATGGATTCCGTATCCGGCGTTCGCGCTGCGGTCCGGTGCTGTCTGCTCTACGGCGGAGGTTTGAGCCTGATGGTATCTCTTCTGTTGTTCTCTTTCTCCACTCCCATTGCCCAGAGATGGATCTCCAGCGCGGAAGCCGGCGTCCCCCTCCGGATCGTGGCCGTGTTTCTCCCCGTGACCTGCGCCTCCGCGGTCCTGGCCGGGTATTATACCGCTGCAGGCCGTATTACGGAGCTCGTTTCCGTGGAGCTGTTTGAGCGCATCTTATCGGTGGGGCTGGTATCTTTTTTGATCCAATCCGGCAGCGCAGATCCCTGTACCGCTGTTTTCCTCGGCTCTTCCCTGGCATCTCTGACAAGCCTTGTATTTTTGCTGTTCCGATTCCGACGCTTTATGCGCGGCGTGGCTGCGGCGCCGATGCTGCCGATGATGAAACGTCTGCTACGGTTTACGCTTCCCCTGGGTTTCAACGATGTGCTCCGCAGCGGAATCAACACGGTGGAGCATATGCTGATCCCTCACGGTCTGAAAAAACACGGAGCATCCGAAACGGACTCTCTTGCCGCCTACGGGACCATCAGCGCCATGGTCTTTCCGGTCATCACCTTTCCCAATGTAATCCTTTACTCCCTAAGCGATGTACTGATTCCGGAATTGGCCCGGTGCCGAGCCAAAGGGCAGCTCCCGCGGATCCAGGCGCTGACAGGCAGGTGTCTACGCTTCAGCGTCGTGTTTTCCGCGGCAGCGGCAGGAATCTGCTTTTCTCTGGGGAACGATCTGGGGGAATTGCTGTTTCACAGTCAGGATGCCGGCACGAATATCCGGATCTACGCACCCCTGATCCCGATCCTCTATCTGGATACGATCACAGACGGGATGCTGAAAGGACTGTCCCAGCAGATCCATTCTGTCCGCTATAATACGCTGACTTCCCTGCTGGACGTAGCCATGATCTTTCTCCTGCTTCCCCAATATGGCATGCAGGGTTTTTTGACCGCGTTTACCGTATCGCACGCACTGAATTTTTTTCTCTCCATTCGCAGGTTGCTGCTCGTTACCCAATACCGTCCCAGATTTGACGGTCCAATCCTCACTGGTCTTTGCAGTGTGGTATCTCTGATGGCTGTAAGGCTGCTCCCGCCGGGCGGCGGTACACTGATACTGGTGTGGAAGGCTGCCGCTTTTCTGACGCTGTATTTGCTTCTGGTCCGGTTGACCGGTGCTGTCAGCCAGGCGGATACCGATTGGCTGATCCGTCTGGTACGGCACAGAGAAACGGCCCGGAGCTGACCGCTCCGGGCCGTTTTGTTATGCGCAGAGGCGGATGATTACATCCGCGAAAATCTTGACTGAAGTGACCAGTTCCTCAATGACGGCAAATTCATCGTTTCCATGCATTCTGTTGTCTGTTCCCGGCATGGTGCAGCCAAATGCGACGCCATTCTCAATCTCATGGCAGTAGGTGCCTCCGCCAATGGCAATGGGCCTGGCGCCGACGTCACCCGTAAATTTCACATAGGCGTCCAGCAGCGTCTGAATAAAGGGACTTTCCGCAGGCACGTGATGCGGCGGCCGCATGGGCGAATCCTCCAGCGCAAGTCCCGCTGCCGCGCAATGATCGGCCGCAACCCGCTTCATATTCTCTTCTGTAGCGCAGACAGGGGTGCGGGAATCAAACTGGGCGCGAAGGCCCGTTTCCGTGACGTGGATGATGTTGAGGCTCAGTGTCAGCTGTCCTGAGATCTCATCGGACATCGCAACCCCAAGGCCTTCCCCGAGGTAGTCCCCGTGGGGCAGCAGTTTGGAAAGCGCACGAAGCTTTTCATTCTGTTCGGAAGCCGGAAAGTGCATCAGGGATACCAGCTCCAGCATCGCGGTGATCGCATTGTTGCCCATCTCCGGGGACGCTGCATGAGCGCCTGTTCCCTGTGCCTGGATCTCGATCCGGTTTTCGCCCAGATCCTGAACCCGGAAGAATACCCCGGTCTTTTCCTTCGCTGAGGCGCAGTAGATCTCCGCTACGCCCTTCCGCATCCCTTCGATCACCATCCGGCACTGATCCGGAACCACGTTGATCTTGAGGCCGGCGTCTATGGAGCAGATTCGCGGGAGCGTGTCTGTTTTTTCATATTCCCCTGTGATGGTCCCGTTCAGTCCACCCTTCTCCAGGTTGATCAGTGGGAACTCTGCGTCCGGTGTGAAGGTAAACTGTGCCTGCGGCTCCAAGCTGAAGTAGTGCTCGATATCGCTGCTGCCGCACTCCTCGTCGCAGCCCCAGATCAGTCTGACGTTGTGCCGGAGCGGAATTCCAAGCTCCCGGACGCAGCGGGCCGCATACAGGGCCGCGACACTGGGGCCCTTATCGTCCGCCGTCCCGCGCCCATACAGTCTGCCGTCCCGCTCAACAGGATCAAAGGGAGATGTGACCGTCCAGCCCTCCGCCACGGGAACCACGTCCAGGTGGCTCAGAATGTCAAGATGATGGTCGTTCTCCGGGAGGAAGTCCACCGTACCCACGTAATTGTCGTAGTTTGTCACGCGGAAGCCGTAGGATTCCGCAATCCGGAGGGCCTGATCCAAAGCGGCAGCAGGACCCTCCCCGTAGGGCTTGCCCGGAAGCGCATCCCCTTTGTCGCTTCTGATCCGTACCAGGGTCTTGATATCCTCGATCAGTTCCCCGCGGTGAGCCTCCACCCACTGCTCAATTTGTTTCTGATACATATTTCTCCGCACCTCCATAAGCGTAAACGATTTCCAGCAGCACCTTCGGCATGGTCTCCAACGCCCGGACCGGGATGAATTCATAGATCCCGTGGAATTGGTATCCGCCGGTGGAGAGGTTCGGACAAGGCAGTCCCATGAAGCTCAGCCTCGCTCCGTCCGTACCGCCCCGGATCGGGACCGTTTTGGGTTCCACACCCTGTGAAACGAACGCCCGCTGCGCCGTTTCGATCAAATGGCGGTGCGGTTCCACCTTCTCCCGCATGTTGTAGTAGGTCTCTTTCAGCTCGGTCTCCACGGTGCCCGGACCGTACTTCCGATTCAGATACGCCGCAGCGTCCTCCATCAGCTTTTCCTTGATCCGAAGCTTGTGAAGATCATGATCTCGCAGGATATACCGCAGCTGCGCCGACACCACGTCTCCGGACATCTCCGTCAGATGGATGAACCCTTCGTATCCCTCCGTATGCTCCGGGACCTGCTCCCCCGGCAGCAGCATCTGATACTCTGCCGCAATAGAAGCCGCGTTTTTCATCTTGTTTTTGGCATCGCCGGGATGGACTCCCACGCCGTGAAAACGGATCTCCGCGGAAGCGGCGTTGAAGTTCTCATACTCCAGCTCTCCCAGCGGGCCGCCGTCCACCGTATAGGCGAAGTCACAGCCAAAACGCTTCACATCAAACAGATCCGGTCCTGCGCCAATCTCCTCATCCGTGGTGAAGGCCACCTTGACCGTCCCGTGGGGGCGCTCCGATTGCATCAGCAGTTCCGCCATCGTCATGATCTCCGCAACGCCCGCCTTGTCGTCCGCGCCAAGGAGCGTAGTCCCGTCCGTTACGATCAGGTCCTCTCCCACCACGTCCAGAAGTCCGGTAAAACCGTCCTCCGGCGACATGGATACGGTGTCGCTGAGCATGATCCTTCCGCCGTCGTAGTCTTTTACGATCCTGGCACGGGCATTTTTGCCGGAAGCGGCCTCAGAAGTGTCCACATGGGCCAGGAACCCAAGGGACGGCAGATCCCTGTCCGTATTGGCCGGAATCGTTCCAAATGCAGCGCCGTCCGCCTCGGAAATGTGCACGTCCGTCAGACCAAGCTCCCGCATTTCCCGGGCAAGCTGATCCGTCAGATTCCGCTGTCCAGGCGTGGAAGGACGTGACTGACTTTTCTCGCTGGATGTAGTCTCCACCGTGACATAGTTTAAAAAGCGATCCAATGCATTCATATTCTCTCTCCTCCCGCTGGGATTCTATCATAACTAATCATGAAGTCAATTTAACCCGGCTATCTGCTCGAGCAGACCCCGACACCCCTCCAGCACATCCCGCCACGTGGCATCAAAATCGCCGGTGTACCAAGGATCGGCCACCTCGCCGGGGCGGTCTGTATACTCCATCAGGAGCCGTATTTTTCCCTCCGGGTCGCCACCGCAGATCCGTTTCATATTCCGCAAGTTTGCCTGATCCATGCCGATCAGCAGATCAAAGGCATCATAGTCCGATTTCTGCATCTGACGGGCCGTTTTCCCATCGCAGCGGATCCCATGCTCCAGAAGCTTCCGCCTGGCCGGCGGATAGACCGGGTTGCCAAGCTCTTCCCTGCTTGTGGCGGCCGACGCCACCCGGATCCGGTCTGTCAGCCCCGCCCGGTCGACCAGATCCTTCATCACAAACTCTGCCATGGGACTGCGGCAAATATTGCCGTGGCAGACGAACAGTATTTTCAAACTCGCATCATTCCTTATATCTGTAAGTATCTTTTTCAGTCCATAAACAGGATGTTAACCGGAACACTGTTCTCGGTGCCCCAATCGTAGAGCACATCAACAAACTGTCCATACTCTGTCCAAAAAGGTTGTTCGTTGGTCTCTGATCCGGCCCGGTAGTCAATGCGGTACCTCAAGCTGTCCCTCTTTGTCCGAATCTGCATTTCACGGAAAACGGCAGGAGAGTTACGGTTATAAAGCTGATTCGGAGATACCCTAATCTCGAGAATCTCTCTTGCCTGAAACACAGTATGGTCAATGACCAGCTTCCCGGGATATAAAAGAATCTTTGATGGAATGGACCGGTCATAGAGATAATATAGGCACCACTGAACCATCAGGCCCGGAAACATGATCAGAAGGAAAAACAGGATCAGATAGATCAGTTGAATTGGATGAACAAGAGATCCTGTTGCTAACAGGATACCCCCTATCAGAAGGATGCCGCCAAGCGCAACGATGACTGTCCAACGGATAATTGAACGAAATCTTTGAAGCGCTGTTTCTATGAGACGTTTCTTCGGAAGAGCAAATTCCTTTACGACAAAGCGAGAACCATCTTGAGCTGCTTTCTGCTGCTTAAAAGCTTCCTTCATGGTCATCTCTGCTGATTGTTCCTTTTTCCTCCAGACCAGCCAAAGCAAGCCATAAATAATAGATAGTCCTCCGCTGATTGCCGACAGGACAAGGAAGACTTCTCCCATTTCAGCGTTGAACAAGGCAATAATAACGCATGCGCCAAAAAAGATCAATGTCATAACAAGGAAGAAAAGGCATAGGATCTTGTTGATTTTCCTTCCATTGAAAATTGCTATAATGGGTTTCAATCTGCACTCCTCTCCTTCTAAATCAGACTGCAGCGTCCTTCGCGCCTGGTATTCTCCCATTTATTTCCGCAAGACGAAACCCTCTGCCGAAGCAGAGAGTTTTGTTTATATTCGATTAGGCTGCACCTGGTCCGGGCTGAGATAATAGAATCCACGATAAACCGGCGTTATTCTTTGCAGGACTCCGCAAGCGCAGCCGGAAAGCGCAGCAACATCGCATTTAAAATCAAGATCTATTTAATTCGCCGCAACGCCGTCGCCGCACTTCCCGCGACCTAACGGTTTATTCTCCGATCTTCAATCTGCCGCCCGCGCTGTCAACAGGAATGAGCATCCCGTGCATCACATATCTGGCATTATCAAATACATAGGCGCAGGTCGACAGCACTACATATTTCCCCTCAGGGTCCAGTGCAACATCCGAGGAAAACTCTGAACTGTTCTGAACATAGGCAAGGTACTGATTCAGATCCTCCCCGGGACCGCTGAAAACCTGATAGGTATCTGAGGTCGCCGAGGTGGTATACGCGCTGAATACCAGCATCGCGTAGTCCTGCTCCGGCGTGAGGATCCAGATGTATCTGTGGGTATCGTAGAACTCCTGCTCTCTCCAATCCTGTAGGACAGCGAACATGGAGCCATCCCGCATATTATGCCCATAGATGATTGTATTGGAATCCCCGAAGATGGGCTGATTCATTTCCTCGACAAAAATCGAGCCAGTAAACAGATAGGATCTATCATAGCTTCGATGAAGGTAATAGTCGTTATCGTCTGTTTGAAGGATCGGATAATTGATGCTTGTTCCTTCACAGTAGATCCATCCGACGATATCTTCATTGATTGCGTGCAGTGCATCAAAGTCCACTTCAAATGGCGCAATGATTGAATATCCGTCGTCTGATTCGTCGTCTGTTTCGTTGCTGATTTTCTTTTCAGTCTTCGCATCCGGAAGCGGCACATTCGCCAAAACAGCCACAGGGCCGTCCGCATTGTCCTCTCTGGGAGTGACAAACTGGGCAGCCACAGCATCATAAACCTTTTCACTGTCTTTATACTGCCGGTAGATCAAATAAAGTGAACCCGCTGAAAACAGGAAAACAGCCAGCAGTATCGCAAAGACGATTCGAAATATCCACTTGCGCATAGAATACTCCCTTATATCCGTTAATTCCTATCCAACCGTGCGCTAATCCTCCAGGCGAGCCGCGCGGAACCAGCCTCCGAGCAAATGAAACAGCTGTCCTGCACAGGGCAAAACCCGTGATTCCAGAATTATTTCGCTCAGTCCAAACGCTTCGGCCTCATTTCCTTTGTTGCGTTGATATGATAATTATATAATACTTTTGTTATGGATTCAACAAAAAAGGACTGCTCCAGATAACAGTTCTTTGCCTGTAGTATATGTCGCCGCACGAACGAGATCATTTTCCTGGATCCGCTTCTTATATTCGGCGCAGCTTATCCCGTATAAGCATCCTCGGCTGTGTTACTGAAGTCCTGCTTCGCCAGCCAATTCCGCTCCTCATCATTTTCCGGAATGTCAATTCGCTCGATCTTGAAGATGACCGGCCTTGTGCCGTCGTTGCAGCAGGCGATCATCATGCGATCATCATTGGTCCAGCCCTTCATGATGGAGCCGCCCTGCAGGGCTGAATAGACGTATCGGCTGACGGCATCCCATGCCTCGCCGCAGAACCTGCCGTTCATCAGGTGATAGAAATCGTCCTGCTGCGGCGTGCGCTTGAGCAGGAAGGTATCACCCGGTTGAAAGAACGGACATGGGCCGGACTTGGGATCGGCCAGATACTGCTCCTGAAGATCCGGAAAACACTTCGTTTCCAGTACGGTTATTCTGCATTCGTGCCGCATAGTATCACACCTCAACTACTTCAGTTTTCAATGGTTAGATCCTGTATTCATACGTCAGCTTATCGTATACTCTGTCACCGACTGCGAGGGCATTCTTCTCCGTGCGTAGGAGCTTCATCTCTGCCCTTTCGAGTACTTTCCGAGATCCGATGTTCTCAGATGCACACCACGCTGTCACGCAAGAGATGCCTTCGTTTCCAGTCAGGTATTCCAGCACTTTCTTCAGCGCCGCAGTCGCGAGGCCCCTTCCCTGCCAGCCCTTCACAATGCTGAAGCCGACCTCAATCTGATCGTCCTTGAAATCGTAGGCTCCGATTGTCCCCACGACTACATCATCGATATCCATGATCCACGAATAGACGTGCTCATCATCGTATCTGTCGATAAACCCTCGCACGGTTTCCTGAGCCATTTCCAAGGTCGCGTATGGATTCCAGCCGGAGTATTTATACATCGACGGATCTGTCCCGAGATAATGATATAGCGAATCTGCATCTTCCAGGCGGTATCTGCGCAGGATCATTCGATCTGTCCATAATTCAACGGTTCCATGCACTTCGATCTCCTCTATGGAAACGATCTGCGAATTATAAATAAGGCAATCTTCAATGAAAATGCCGTCTTCCTCCCCGCCATATTCACATTCGAGGAAATCGTAATTGCCGTATTCCGCCATGCCCGCGAAAGTCTTTCCCCATCTGTCCGTTATGCGAACATGCTTACCATCGTATTTTGCCAAATCCATAGTTAAGCTCCGTTCAGAGATTTATGCAACTGTGAACCTCCCCGCTACAGCTTCCCTTTTCTGAGCCAATTCACGTCTGCGTAATTATCGTCCATGTGTTTGTCGATGGGGTTTTTACGCTTCGGGGAAGGAGTCTTGGGCGGCATGGAGCCACCCTTATTCGACATAGCTTTTACTATAATGTAAATCGGCGCAATAAGCAAGCCGATGCAGACGAAAACTATAAACATCGCTATTCCTCCATTCTTGTCATTTGCTGCTTGAGAACCGTTTCTGATAGGCTTTCAGGTGCTTGTCAGTCGCCGATTCCGTTTTCCCGCAATCCAGTTAGGCGTTCCGGATTCGCTCCAGATAGGCCGCATCCGGTTTTGCCTGCTCCAGCAGTTCCTCGGATGTCAGGGTGTAATCCGTATAGCCGCCGGCCCAGTTGCGGCGGCTTTCGACGGTCTTGTGCCCTTTGGAGTCGTAGTGTGTGTATCCATCTCCTAAGACGTGCTGGGTGCTGTATCCTATCTTCGCCATACGGGCATCTCCTAATTGTGGTCTTCCCAGTATTCCTCTGCGTCTTCAAAGTCGAAAAAGTCATCCCTGTGGTCGTAGTAGAAGTCATCCGGATGGGAATAGTCACCCGCATCAAACGGGTCCGCAGACGGTCTGGCAGAGGGTCTGACCGCTGGCTTCCGCGTTGCACTTGGTCTGACCACGGGCTTTAGTGTTGTAGTTGGTTTTGGCGTGGATGGTTTGACTGTCGCCGATGGCCTCGGCGTGATTGACGGCCGTGTGGTGGCTGCTGTTGGAGCCGTGGTTCCCGGCGACGAACTGTAGACAGAACAGCCGCTGGAATTCAGGAGCGCACACGTGAGACATATCAATATTGTCAATTTTAGGATCATATAATACTTCATGACGTTCACCCCTAGAATTATAACATAGCATTGAAATAATCGGAAATATCTGCTAACGATTTCTGTGTGAAACACTCTTTATACAGTTCCAATGCTCTTTACAGAGTGATCTTCTGTGGACGTTTCCCGAGAAATCTCCAGAACCAGTCGTTTTCCACAGCGGCGTAGTCCTCCGCAAAGGCAGGCGCCTTCAGCTGATCCCGGATGGTGAGCAGAACCGCCATGGCGTGCTTGCACAGGCCGGGATAGGGGCAGTCGCAGTATAACCCGGAAATCTCATCCTCGTTCAGAGAAAACTCCACCTCGTACCAGTTCCCTCCCAGTACATAGGCCTTTCCCGCTCCGCTCTCCATACGGATGTACTTGACTCGTTTCTCTTTCACATATCCCTTTGCCCGCTCGAGAATGACCTTCCGTACATCCGGTTCATTCTCCAGATCGGCAAGGGACAACTCAAATCCGTCGCCCTCAACGATCTCATCATCCGTTCCGTCGGCGTCGATCCCGCTCTCCAGATAGCCTTTGCGCGTACCGGTTTCCGGATCGACGTACCACAGTCTGCTCTTCGGTGGCTCCGGCGGGATGACCCAGGAACGGAAACGCTCCGGAGGAATGACGTTCGGATCTCCGGATACCATGAATCCATCGGCCGGCGCGAATTCCCCGTGGACCGATGTATCCAGCTTGCGGATCACCTTCTCAAAGTCGGACTTCCGAATGCGGAATCTGGTGCTGACCGACTCCACCCGGCCGATCCTCCCCTCCAGTTTCCCGGATACGTACACCAGATCCCCGGGCTGCAGGTCAAACCGGTCGTTGTAGTAGGTCAGCGAGCCGTAGCCGGAAAGCCGGACCTGAACCAGAGACCGGACCGGCACCTCTTCGGTTCTCGCCTCCGCCGGCATTGTCTCCATGATGTCGTCTGCTTCGCTGTCCCGAAACCCCAAAATACTTTTCATGGCCGTGACCTCCTTTTTATCTCTGTTTTCTGCTTTCTGTTTCCGATCTGACCCCAGTCTATCAAACGGGATGTACCAAAAACGGTATTTCGATCAAACAATTGCTCTTTTTTCTATCACAATATTCCCTTTTCATGATCCGAGCGCCTGCTTCCCGTAAGATTATCTCAAGATACCTTGACACCGGCGGCCAACTGTTGTGTATACTGGCGGCAGGATCTGGTGTATTGGAGCGACGGGCCGCCGAGAAATCGGTGTGGCTTCTCATCACGCCAGGTCCGTTTTTTTGAGGGAGTGAATCCATCTGTTGATAGAACATGGCCTCTGGCAATCGCGCCAGAGGCCATGTTTTCTATTCTTTAACTGTTTTGACTTTGCGTTGTGAAAAAGGCCGCCAGAGAAATGCCCAGGCCTTCACAGATCCGCTCTATGGTATCGATCTTCAGCTGGCCGCCGCGTTTCTCAGTCATTTTGATGGTCGATACGGATATTCCGCTGCGCTGCGCCAGCTGATAGAGGGAGATATCCTGCTGGTCTGCCAGTTCATAGACTCGTCTTACTGTATCCATCTTTGTTCCTCCCCTGCTATCCTCAGTTCAGGACACGCCCGACAATGGAGAACTTCAGCTCCGGCGAGACCGCCTTCGGGGCATACTTCTCGTTATAGGAGACAAGAACCGGCTGCATGTGGAGGACGCCTTCGCTGTCCGTATACGCCTCCTGAAGCGCTTCGGCAGGTTCCTGCTCGTTGTAGACCTTAATGTAGCCTTCGCCGTCGTACACCATGATCCCGACCTCACCCGGGATCAGGCTGTCGCAGCTCCGGACCCACACGATCTGTCCGTCATGGTAGACCGGCTCCATGCTGTCGCCGCTGACCCGGATCCCGAATTCCGCGCCCTCTGGCACGGTGGTGGCGGGAAAGCGGACCATCTCAAAGCTGTTCTCGTCCAGGAACTCGCCTGTGCCGGCGGAGACAGGCAGATCACTCACCGGCTTTTCGATATAGATGATCTTCGGACCGGCGGCTCTGGGCTGCGGGCGGTATTTCCCGGTGGCGACCAGATCCGCCTTGTAGTCTGCCAGCTTCTTCATACCCTCCCCGTTGAGATCCGGCACGTCGGAGAAGTAGTCCAGGACACTGGTGATGTCCAGCGCGTGGCAGACCGCCAGAAGCTGATAGGCATTCGGGATCGACTGGCCAGACTCCCACCTCTGCAGGCCCGTTTTCTGAATGGCCAGCCCGCGCTGTCCCAGCAGGCTGCTGAGCTCCGCCAGGGTAAGTCCTTTGCGCTTCCTGGCCTCAAAGAGCCGCTGCCCGATGATGTTGGCATCTCGCTCCGCCGCGGCGTTATAGCCCTCGGCCGTCGATGCGGCTGCGGAAAATCTCGGCCGTGTTTGCATAGTAATTCCTCCAGACGTAACGGCAGGCGGAACGCGTGGATGTGCGTTCCGCTGTATGCCCCGGATGTCTCTATTAGATGTCTCTAGATGTCTCTATTATATATGCTCTTCTCCCCTCCGTCAAGCAGAAATTGCATATTATGCAACAACTGTTATATTGACAGCGCTATTTAAGCGATTTATACTAAATTCGTAAGATGCGCCAAGGGGGTGCCGACATGAACTCCGGCAAAAGCGGGCAAGGTCCCTATATCGCCATCGACTTGAAAAGCTACTATGCCAGCGTGGAATGCGTGGAGCGCGGTCTGGACCCGCTGACCACCAACCTTGTGGTGGCAGACAATACCAGAACGGACAAGACCATCTGTCTGGCGGTATCCCCTTCCCTCAAGGCCAAGGGCGTTCCGGGCCGGCCCCGGCTCTTTGAAGTCAAGCAGATCCTGCTGGATCACAAGATGCGGACCGGCGAAGAGGTACACTACATTACCGCCATGCCCAGGATGGCGAAATATATCGAGGTGTCCGCGAAGATCTACTCGATCTATCTGAACTACGTCTCTCCGCAGGATATCCACGTATACAGCATCGACGAGGTCTTCATCGACGCACGGCCCTACCTGAAGCTCTACCGCATGAGCGCCCACGAGCTGGCCCTTACCATGGTGCGGGACGTGCTGTCCCAGACCGGGATCACCGCCACCGCCGGGATCGGCACAAATCTCTACCTGGCGAAGATTGCCATGGACATCGTGGCAAAAAAGATGCCCGCCGACGCGGACGGAGTGCGAATCGCGGAACTCGATGAGATCAGCTACCGAAAGCAGCTCTGGGATCATATCCCGCTGTCGGACTTCTGGCAGGTGGGCAGCGGCACCGTCCGGAGACTGGCCAGCGCCGGTCTGATGACCATGGGGGATATTGCCCGCTGCTCTCTGGGATCCCCGTCCGACTTTTACAATGAGAATGAGCTTTACAGGCTGTTCGGCGTGAATGCGGAGCTGCTGATCGACCACGCCTGGGGGCTGGAACCATGCACTATGGCGGATATCAAGGGGTATACGACCTCCTCCAAGTCTCTCGGGATCGGGCAGGTGCTTCCCAGGAACTACAGCTGCGCGGAGGCCCGGATCATTGTGCGAGAGATGCTGGAGCAGCTGGTCTATGACCTGATCGACAAGGAACTGCTGACGGACGCCATCGTGCTCCACATTGGATATGATCACAGTAATGTGAAGGGCGGATACCGGGGACAGACCAAGGTGGATCACTACGGAAGGTCCTATCCCCGCTCGGCCCACGGGACGGCCGGTCTGGGGGCGCTCACGTCCTCCCTCTCCGTCATCACAGACGCGGTGATGTGCCTGTTCGACCGGATCGTGGACAGCCGTCTGGCGGTCCGCCGGGTGAACGTCGCCGCCATCCGGGTGGCCCGGGAGGCGGAGACGGCGCCGCAGCTGGACCTGTTTACGGATCTGCGGGAAAAGGAACAGGAGCTCCATCTGCAGAAGGCGATCATCGGCCTGCAGAAGCGGTACGGAAAGAACGTCATTCTCAAGGGCCATGACTTCCTGACGGGAGCCACGACCCGGGAGCGGAACGGACAGATCGGAGGGCACAGAGCAGCCTATGGGTAATTACGACGATATGGTCTATCTGGACCGGCCGGAGGGCTGGCATCCGAAGATGCGCCGGGGAGACCGGGCCAAGCTGTTCGCGCCCTTTGACGCGCTGAACGGATTCGGATCCGCCATCCGGGGAAAGGACATTGTGTATGTGCCGCGGATGCAGCTGAGCGAAGAGATCTGCGAAGGGATCAGCCGGCATCTGACGGCCCTCCGCCGCCGGGATACGGTGACGGTGATCTATTTCGTCTCCGTGCATCGCGGCGCCGAGGAGGATCTGGGCGAATACCGGACCGTCACTGCCGCCGTGGTGCGGGTGGATGAGATCGAGCGGAAGCTGATCCTGGACACGGTTTCTATCCCCTTTGAGGATATTATGGCCGTCTGCGGCGGCCCGGAGAAGATGGAGGAAGATCATGCCGGCATCCAGTAGAAGGAAACAGTATGTGGAGGTCCTGGCCACCCACTATATCGACGGGGCCGTCCGGCCCAGGACGATCATCTTCGCGGACGGCAGGACCTACGAAATAGACGATGTGAAGGGCTCCGTGCGGGCCAAGACCGGAAGATCTGGAGAGGTCGCCCTTCGATATACGATCGTTGTCCGGGGTACGGAGACCTATCTGTACTGCGACAGCGGGAGGTATTTTGTGGAGATGAAGGAGGGTGTCTGAGCGCCGCGCCTGTACGCCGGCGGCAGCGCCCGGATCTTTTCCATGGTGATGGAGGGACAGCTCAATCCGTACGAGTTCATGCTGCGCGTGATCGATACGGAACGGTACGTGCCCATTGCCGCTTAGCCCGGTGTCTCCGGGAAAGCCTGAAACGGGCGCACGGCTCCGGTGTGTCTCCGGGATGTCCGTGCGTCCGTTTCGAGAGGAGTGAGTTTAATGATTGAGATCAAGGGAACGTGGAATACGGCCCTTTGCTTTACGCCCGCCCTGGAACCGGTCGCGGAGAGCCAGATCCGGGCCGTCTGCGATCAGGAGGCCTTTGCCGGCTGCAGGATCCGGATCATGCCCGACGTTCACGCGGGCAAGGGATGTACGATCGGCACGACAATGACGATCCGGGACAAGGTCGTCCCGGGGATGGTCGGCGTGGATATCGGCTGCGGCATGGAGACCGTCCGGCTTGCCGAACGGGAGCTCGACTTTGCCGCCCTCGACGAACTGATCCGGCGGGAGATCCCCTGCGGACGGAATATCCGCCGTGACGAGCATCCGCTCAGCAGGGAGATCGACCTTTCCCTGCTCCGTTGCGCCCCTTGTGTGTCGATCGAGCGCGCAAGGCACAGTATCGGCACACTCGGCGGCGGCAATCACTTTATAGAAGTGGACCGCGGCGAAGAGGGCGAGCTGTATCTCGTCGTTCATTCGGGCAGCCGCCATCTGGGGACTCAGGTCTGCCGGTACTATCAGGAGCAGGGCCGCTTCGCCATGTGGGGCGGCGCGCGCCACCAGATCGAGACGCTGATCGCCGAATACCGGGCCGCCGGACGCCAGACGGAGATCCAGAGCGCCATTGAGGAGCTGCTGAAGGAACATCCGATCAGCGTCCCCAGGGATCTTGCCTATGTGGAGGGGAAGCTCTTTGAAGACTACATCCACGATATGCGTCTTACCCAGCGTTTTGCGGAGCTGAACCGGAAGGCCATGACCGACGTGATCCTGCGGGGAATGGGACTGACGAAGGTAGAAGCATTTACTACGATCCACAACTACATTGACACGGAAAAGATGATCCTCCGCAAGGGTTCCGTCTCCGCTGAGGCCGGAGAGAAGCTGCTGATTCCGATCAATATGCGCGACGGCAGCCTGATCCGCGTGGGCAAGGGCAACGAGGACTGGAACTGCTCGGCCCCTCACGGCGCAGGACGGCTCATGAGCCGCAAGGAGGCCTTCGCCCGGCTTTCCATGGAGGAGTACGCCGCGGAGATGGATGGGGTCTGGTCCTCCTGCGTTATGCGCGACACCCTTGACGAGTCGCCGATGGGCTATAAGCCCATGGACGAGATCGTTTCCGAGATCGCGCCTACGGCGGATATCGTTGCGCATATCCGTCCGGTGTATAATTTCAAGACCGCGGAATAGCGGCGGGACTCTTCCCGAAAAGCGTACTATACCCGGCAAATTCAGACGAACGCGCTGCCAGAGATACTCCGGCGGCGCGTTCGATTCTATTCAGCAACGCCTTGCTGCCTGCAGCCGACCTTCTCTATCCGGAAGCAGGTGCATCAATATTAGGTTGCATTCTTTCGTCAAGCTGGTATAATTTCTTTGCTACACAATATGAAAGGATGAAAGTTCACACCATGTTCAATCATCATGACATCAGCCGTGACGCCTGCATGCTTCACGGACCGCTTGCCCGCCGAGGCTATGACTGGTGGTGGCACTCCTTCACGGCGCAGGACGCTGAAACCGGTGAGGACAAGGCCTTCTTCATCGAGTTCTTCGTCTGCAATCCGGCGCTGGCGGAGGACGAACCTGTGCTCGGCCAGTTTCCCGCCAACCGGGATGCGGGAAAGAAGCCGTCCTACCTGATGGTAAAGGCAGGCGCATGGGGAAAGGATCACTGCCAGCTGCACCGCTTCTTCGCGTGGAAAGATGTAACCATGCACGCAGACGCTCCCTATCGGATTGAGGCGGGAGACTGTCTCGCCTGCGAGACTGCACTCCGGGGAAGTATTTCCATCTCACCGGAGGAGGCTGCTGACCACCCGGAGTGGATGTGCGATGGGGGCGAAATTTCCTGGAATCTGACGGTTGACAAACAGATCGCGTTCAACGTGGGCTACGGGGCCAGCAAACCGCTGCGGGATGCCGAAGCCTTTGCCATGTACTGGCACGCGGAGGGCATGAAAAGCGCATACGCCGGAGAGATTTTCTTTAACGGGAGACGCTTCACCGTGATGCCCGAAAAGAGCTATGGCTATGCGGACAAAAACTGGGGTAGGGATTTCACCAGTCCGTGGGTATGGCTGTCTTCGAATCATCTGGTCAGCCGGAAGACCGGGCAGCGTCTCCTGAGCAGCGTTTTCGACATTGGAGGCGGACGGCCCAAGATCTATTTCGTTCCGCTGGACCGCCGTCTGTTGGGCGT
Source organism: Oscillospiraceae bacterium (assembly GCA_017469795.1). Taxonomy (GTDB): domain Bacteria; phylum Bacillota; class Clostridia; order Oscillospirales; family Oscillospiraceae; genus HGM13006. The sequence continues at coordinate 26,803 of JAFUFT010000023.1, read as the reverse complement.
TATGTATTACGAAGGCAAGGAATACGATTTCAACTTCTCCAAACTGCATCTGAATGTGAAAACTGAATTCTCCTTTGAGGAGCAGGAAGATCTCGTACACTGGCAGGTACGGCAGGAAAACCTCCATGCTGTGATGGAAACAGAGGTCTTCTGCAGGAAGGAAGATATGCTGCTTGTCAACTATGAGGCACCGGACGGCAGCAAACGGCACAACCGACTCTGGAACGGTGGCAACGGCTGGGGTACGGTGCGCCTTTACGAGAAACACGGCGGCGCTCTGAATCTGGTGGACGAAATTGACGCTTCCCACATTGGATGCGAATATGGAGAGTACGACTGATCACGAAGCCGCGTTCCCACATTTCAAATTAAATGCCGGCTCCTCCCGCTTTTTAAATGGTGGGAGGAGCCGTTTTCTTAGTCTGGTTATTTCGTTTCTGCTGTCTCAGTGATGCTCCTCCCAGTAGTCCCGGGCATCTTTACTGTTTCTCGATCTCCCCATGTTCCCTTTCAACTTCTCCACGCTGCTTCTGAATGTGATAACCGAGTGCTCTTTTGACGAGAGGAAAGATCCCGTACACAGGCAAGAGCGGCAGAAGAACCTCTATGACGTCATGGAAAGGAGATCTTTTACGAAAAAGAAGACATTTTGAAAAGTTGTTCATCCACGCAGAAACGGGTGGCTTCTGCCCATTCGATTGAGCAGAAGCCACCCCAGATTTATTTATCAACCAAAGATCGCGAATCCTATGTTCTTGCCTTCGGATGAGCCTTACGCCATCACCTGTACGGACTGCTGGATCTGGTCCTCCGTTTGATAGCCCATATAGAGTTCATAGTATCGGCCCTTTTTCGCCATGAGTTCCCGGTGGTTTCCCTGCTCCAGGATCTTTCCGCCGTCAATGACCAGAATGCGGTCTGCGTTTCGGATGGTGGACAGGCGGTGGGCCACCACAAAGCTGGTTCTGGAGCCCAGCAGGGTTTCAATGGCAGCCTGGATTTCTTGCTCCGTCTCCGTGTCTATGGAAGATGTAGCCTCATCCAGGACGAAGATTCTGGGATCAGCCAGGATCGCTCTGGCAAAGGAAATGAGCTGCTTTTGTCCGGTGGAGAGCAGGCTTCCACCCTCCCCCACCTCTGTATTGTAGCCCTTTTCCAGCTTTTCGATAAACCGGTCCGCGCCCACAAGGCGTGCGGCGTTCCGGATCTCGGCGTCGGTGGCCTCCAGATTTCCGTATCGGATGTTATCCCGGATGGTGCCGGAAAACAGATGGGGCGTCTGGAGCACATAACCCAAAGCCGAATGGAGCCAGATCTGGCTTCGATCCCGGTAGTCTGTGCCGTCCACCAGAATCCTTCCGGCGCAGGGCTCATAGAACCGGCAGAGCAGATTCACGATGGTGGACTTTCCACCACCGGTCTCTCCCACCAGCGCAATGGTCTGCCCGGGAAGCACATGGAGGTTGAAATCCGTCAGCACCGGCTCGGCTCCATAGCGAAAGTCCACATGCTCGAAGGTGATCTCGCCACGAACCGGCTCCCAATTCTCGGTTTTCGGGTGAAAAACGTCACCATATCGCGCCAGAACCTCCGGGCTGTCCTGTACATCAGGCTCCGCCGTCAGGACCTCCGCCACACGCTCCGCCGCCGCCTGGGCGGACTGGAACTCCGCAAAGATGGCTGCAAAGTTTCGGATAGGCTCAAACATCATGGTGCCGATATTCATAAAGAAGTTTAATTCTCCAATGGTCAGCAGGCCACGCAGCACATCTGTACCGCCAATATAAAGCACCGCGGCTGTGGAAAATGAGATCAGCAGAGAGGCTACCGGCATATACAGGGCGGAAACCTCCGCAGCCCGGAAGGACGCTTTTCGCATACTCACGGTAAGCTCCCGAAACTCCCCATAACTTTGATCCTCCAGCACCAGAGTTTTGGATGCTACGGCGCCGGTGATTCCCTCGTTGAAGGAAGAAATAATCTGGCTGTTGAGCCGTCGGGTAGCACGGTTGTATTTCAGGATCAGCTGCCGGAATCCCATGGAGATTAGCGCCAGAGGCGGGATCACCAGGATCAGGATCACCGCTAGCTTTCGATTGATGACAAACATGCCGATGATCGCGCCGATGATGGACATGACGCCATACCCCACGTCAATCAGCGACCAAGATACCGCTTCCATGGTCCGGCCCACGTCGCTGGTGAGCCGGGAGAGGATGTTGCCCACTGCGTTTTTATCAAAAAAGGAAAAGCTCAGCGTTTGCAGCTTTCGGAAGCACTTTTCCCGGACGTCCGCGGTCAGATGGGCCTCCAGAAGTCCGGAGCCCGTTCCGAATCCATAGGACGCTAAGGCGTAGAGCGCCTGAATCAGAACAAACAAGACCGCGATCGGCAGAAAGCCGCGCAGCTGCATGGTGGACAGGAACCGGTCGATGATATACATCCGCAGCAGCGAGGTCAGCAGTTGGACGAGTCCCGCCGCGGCGCCGAAGCCCACGATCAGCACAAAGTATTTTCCACGGTGATCCGCCTGGGAGAGTATGGTCCGCCAGGCGGAGATATGTATCGTTTGATTTGTCTCTTCGTTCACATCGTTCCCTTCTTTCTGTTTGGAAGTTCCTATTTCAGATTACGACACAGAGGCCGTCTGAATCTCGTAAACACGGCGATAGACACCGTTTGGAAGCTGCATCAGCTCCTGATGGCTCCCCTGCTCCACCAGTCTGCCCTGCTCCAGCACCAGGATCCGGTCCGCCTCCATCAGGGTGGAGATTCGGTGGGAAATCAGAATGGTGGTAGTTCCCGCCTGCCGCTCCCGCAGGGCCCGGCGGATGCTCTGGTCCGTGCGGGTATCCACAGCGGACAGGGCATCGTCGAAGATCAAAATGTCGTGACTGCCCAGAATGGTTCTGGCGATAGAGGCCCGCTGCTTCTGTCCGCCGGACAGGGTCACGCCCCGTTCTCCCACCAGAGTGTCATATCCCTGGTCAAAGGAGAGAATGTCCTCATGGATATTTGCAATCCGGGCGGCATTCTCCACCGCCTGATCCCCGGCGTCCCGGTTCTGGATCCGCAGATTGTCCCGGATGCTTCGGGAGAACAGGAAGGGCTCCTGCATGATCAGGCCGATCCGCCTGCGCAGATGTCCCTTGTCCATGGACCGGATGTCGGTCCCGCCGATGGTGATTGTTCCGCTGTCCGGGTCATAGAGCCGCTGGAGCAGATACATCAGCGTGGTTTTTCCGCTGCCGGTGCCGCCCAGAATCGCCACGGTTTCCCCGCCGTGAATGGTCAGGCAGAGATCGTCCAGCACACGCTCCGTCCCGAAGGAGAAGCTCACATGGTCCAAGACGATATCCCCGGAGAGATTCGGGGTCAGGCCGCCCTCCACATAGTCCTCCTCCGGCTCCCGGAACAGCGTCTCCAGCCTCCCGGCCGCAACACCGGTGCGGCTGACGTTTCCGAGGACTCTTCCCAGGTTCTGTACCGGAAAGAGGAAGATCATCACATAGGACAAAAACGCGGTGTACTGTCCCAGGGTGATGCTGCCGCGAACCGTGAACAGCACCCCGGCTATGGTAATCAGCGCAATCTGGATGCCGCTGAGCAGGTCCAGGGTGAACCAGAGCCGCACCAGTGTCCGATTCAGGGCGATATGCTCTCCCCGGAGGGTCTCGTTGTGCTGCACGAATTTCTCCTGCTCAAAGAGCTCGCTCCCGAAGGCACGGACCACTCTGGCGCCGGTGAGATTCTCCTGGATCACGGTATAGACCTTGCTTTCCGCGCCTTCATACCGCTCCACGATCTGGTCGATCCGCCGGATGAACCAGATGGAATCGAGAACGATGACTGGGGTCATGGCAAAAGACAACACCGTCAGGGGCAGATTCAGCGAGGCCATGATAAAGAACCCCACTGCCAGCAGGAACACCGTCCTGAGCAGCTCCAGCAGCACGCCGGACATAAACCGCTGCATCGTATCGATGTCGCTGGTGGCCCGCTGAATCAGATCTCCCGTTGGGGTGGCGGAGAGATAGGAAAAAGGTAGGCGGCCCACATGGCTGTAAAAGCGGTTCCGCAGATTCTCAGAAATCTGAAAAGCCGCTGTGCCGGTCAGGCAGGGCCGTACAAAGGACAGCGCTCCCGCCAGAGCCGCCATGATCACCGTGAGAACCGCCATGATGGCAAGATGCTGCCGGATATAGCCGATTCCGCCGCAAAGCTGGATGATCCAGGCGAAATACCAGGGGGTATTCAAGGGCTTTGTATCCAGCACGGAGTCAATTGTCACGGACAGTACCAGCGGAGAGATAAAGGACAGCGCCAGTTCAAAAAGAAGCAGGAGAAATCCCAGCGCCAGATACCTCCGATAGCCCCTGGTATATCCCCAGAGCGCGCCAAAAGATTGCTTTTTCTCATTGGATTCATTCAAGTCTTACACCTTCCTTCTATGGTCAGACTGTGCCGCAAAGGGTGGGCACGTCATGTTCGTTTTCGCAGAATCCAGTTGCGATTTCTGCGTTTTCGGCCGGAATGGGCGCAAAAAGACGGAGACAGAGCCTCTGTCCCCGTTTTTCGCAAAAAAAGAGCACAGACCCGCGGCCTGCGCAAAACCCCGAAAGTTATCTTCTTTCCGCTGGGTAATCCATGCCGGCCGGCACATATTCCATTTCGATTGTATTGTTGTAATTCTTCATTATGCCGACCTCCTTTCAAATAATATGGCAATATGCTATCACAGTACCGGCAAAAATGCAAGAGTTATTTCATTTTGCCAGTAATATTTGTAAGCTGAAACAATAATGCCATTTAAAAGCCCTGATGCCACAAAGCAGCGGCGTGGCATCGGGGTATTAAGGTAAAAGATATACAGATAGCGGAACACTGGTGGCTGTGATCGAGAATTTAATTGAATACTACAACAACAAACGGTTACAAAGGAATCCGGGTGTTCTCACACCGAATAAAAATCTGCCATCAGACGGATCCGATGGCAGAAAGTCTTTGTTTTCTTATTGTCTACTTGACGGGGACCGGTTTAGCTTGGGGGCAACAGTCTCCATGTTTTTATTTACAGTTTTTTTGCAACAGATCCTTTTCCCGTTCATGTTTGATAACGATAACGGAATCAAGCCTGGCGCAGAGCCGCCGTCAGCAGGGGAAGAAACTCTGCGGCATCCGCGACGATCCCATAGTCGCAGGCCTCAAAGATGGGCGCAGACGGGTCGATGTTGATGGCAACGATGGTTTTTGCGGTCTTGATACCCTCCAAATGGGGCGAAGCGCCTGAGATGCCGCATGCAATGTACAGGCTTCCGTTGAACTTCTGCCCTGTCATGCCTACAAAGCGGTCTTTCGAAATAAAACCGAGGCTCTCCGCTGCCGGCTTGGATCCCGATATGGCAGCTCCCGCTGCCTGCGCCAGTTCTGCGATCAGGCGCATGTTTGCCTGTTCGCCGATTCCACGGCCCGCGGAAACAAGCCGGTCCGCCTGACTGACAGGTGTGTCGATGGGTGCCTCCAGAGAGAAGTCGTACCCCTCCCCTTTCAGCGCACCTGCCAACTGGGCCGCACGCTCTTCCAGGGTACCGTCATTCAACATCATTCGCTTCCGCTGTCCAGTGATGGGGTGCGCCGCAGGCGTATCCATCTGTTTTGCCGTGTTTGCCGTCTTGCCGAAGAGGTTTCCGGCGATGACTATCTTCTGCACCTCGCTGGAGCCCTCATAGATCGCGCAGACCCGGATATCCCGATAGATCCGCTCAATGGCATAACCACGGGCATAGCCGTAACCGCCGAACATCTGGAGCGCTTTATTGACGACTTCAATGCCGGTCTCTGCGGCATACAGCTTGGCCATGGACGCTTCCATATCGGCGTTTTCCCCTTGATCCATCCGCCATGCCGCATGGTAGACCAGCTCCTGGGCGGCCTTTACCTTTGTGGCCATCTCCGCAACGGTGAATCGGAGGGCCTGGTTCTTGGAGAGCGTTTTGCCGAACTGCTGCCTTCCCTTGAGATGCTCCACCGCCAGGTCCAGCGCCTCGCCCATGAGTCCCAGGCACATGGAGGCCACGCCGATGCGGCCCACGGACAGAGTCTTCATGGCATTGATGAATCCCAGGTTCTTCTCACCAATGATCCGCTGCTTCGGGACCCGGACATTCTGGAGGATCAGATCGCTGACCGGCACACCCCGCTGCCCCATTTTCTCCAGATGATCTCCCACAATGACCCCGGGCATATCCCTGTCCACCAGGAATGCGGTGATGCCCTTGGCACCCTTGTCCGGATCGGTCTTGGCATAAACTATATGGTGGACAGCCAATGGCGCGAAGGTGATAAAGCACTTGGTGCCATTAAGGATATAGTTGTCCCCATCTTGTACTGCTGTGGTCCGGAGGGAGGCCGCGTCGGAGCCTGCGCCAGGCTCTGTCAAGGCAAAGGTGATCTTTCTTGTGCCGTCTACTACACCGGGGATCCAGGCCCGCTTCTGGGGCTCAGTTCCATTGAACACCAGTGGTGCGGTGGAAAGGGAGTTGGCCGAGGACACATAGAGGGTGGCTGTGGCGCACTTCTTTGCCAGTTCCTCCATCACGCAGACGTAGCTGCGCATATCCAGGCCCTTCCCGCCATATGTAGTTGGGATCCGCAGGCCGAAATAACCCAATTGCGCCATCTGATCGACGATCTCCTGGGGAAATGTCTCTGTTCGATCGATCTCTGCCGCAGCCGGGGCCAGGACCCGGTTTGCAAATTCTTTTGCCTGGGCCCGAAGCGCATTGTGCTCTTTCGTGAAATAGGGGCTATTTGTTTCTACCGTCATGGGGATTCTCCTCTTATTTCAGGTCTGAATGCATTATCCGCATTCCAGTTCGCGGATCAGCTAGGCAATGTCTTCCACTGCCTTTCCTAGATTGCTTCTGCCATTTCCAACAGGATAGTACACCGGGTAACACGGGTAAGCCTGATTCTTAAAACGTCACTGTGCATCACATTCCCATCTTCGTCATGATACCATCTGCGGTGACGCCCGGATGCGTCACATAGAGCCTTGCAATCTGTTCCGTAAGATCCGGATTCAGTCCATGCCTGCTGGCTATCTCTCCAATACTTCGGCCTTTATCGATCTCACGTATAACAGTCTCTATGGTCTGTTTGATGTTACCTCCGGACGCTTTTACTGCCGGTTCCGGATGGGGGATTTCGATTCTCTCGACTGTGATCTCTCCATCGGTAATCTCCAGGATCGCCAGGGTGATCGCCTGATGAAACCGCCTCGGCCCGCAGCTTCCAGGATTCAGCAGCAGGGTCCTCCCCTGTCTCGACTCCTCGTATTTATGGGAATGACCATAGACAACCAGATCATAGGCACTGAGGTCCTCGGGCAGGTCCTTTTTCTTATGGGTCATGTAGACATGCACACCTGCAAGCCAGAAATCGAGATACATGGGTATTTGCTCCGCCCACGCTTTGTCGTTGTTGCCCCGTACCACGTAAAGCGGCGCAAGCTCCATGAGCTGATTCAGGACCTTCTGACTGCTGATATCTCCGCCGTGAAGGATCGCGTCGCAGCCATTTAAGGCCGTGATTACCTCATCCCTTAAGAGATTATGCGTATCTGATAATACTCCGATTCTCATACTGATCCCCTCTTTGGTTCTTTTGCCGCCATTCACAAATCATTGGTCATATATTGCTCATCAGCAGTTCCCGGTATAGACGTACTTAAGACGTTCTCCGGCCACCTCCGCCAGATGATAGACCTTCCGCACCTCAGTGGGAGGGCGGTCCCGCATCTGAAACCGAGGAAAGAACCGGGAGATATGCAGCGGAATGGTTTCATCGAGCGACGCGATCCAGGCGGTCATCTCCCGCATTTCCTCCTCGGAGTCGTTTTCTCCGGGGACGATCAGAGTAGTCAGCTCCACATGCAGAAGCTGTGCCGACCGGGTGATAAATGCCTTGACCATCTCCAGGTCGCCGCCCAGCACGTCCCGGTAGTATCGCTGGGTAAAGCCCTTCAGATCGATGTTCATGGCGTCAATGTGTGGGGCAAGCTCCTCCAGCACCGAAAGCTCCGCCGTGCCATTGGTCACCAGCACATTCACCATCCCGGCCTCATGAGATAGCTTTGCCGTATCCCGGACGAACTCATAGCCGATCAGCGGTTCGTTATAGGTGAATGCCAGACCTATATTTCCCTGCGTCTGATATTGCCTCGCCGCCAAGACCAGTTCCTCCGGGGTAACGGTCTTCGCTGTGTCTGCCTGTTTAAGGGCCCGGGCTGACCAGGAGATCTCGTGGTTCTGGCAGAAGGGACAGCGCAGGTTGCAGCCGTAGCTCCCCACTGACAGGATCTTTGCTCCGGGATGAAACCGCCGAAAAGGCTTTTTCTCAATGGGGTCCAGAGCCAGCGCTGTGATTCTCCCGTAATTCCCCGCCTGCACCAACCCGTCTCGGCATATTCGCGCGCCGCAGAAACCGGTCTGACCTTCCCGGAGCTGACAGTGTCTGAAGCAAACTTGACATGTGTCCATACCGTTTCCTCCCATCAGATGTGCCGGACCACTACAAAGCGCTGGAGCTTCACGGGCTCTCTTGCGCCGATCCCTGCTTTCTGCCGTGCGATGGCGACCTGCTGCGCTGCGGAATCCACGCCCTCCAGGTCCGGGAGAAGGAGTCCCCTTCGCAGTCCATTGGTAACGATGACCCCATAGCGCTTCACATCCAGCTCCGCTTCGGACTGGATCTCCTCCGGTTCTCCAAGAACATCTACGTTGATCTCCAAGTCTCCTAGTTCCTCCGGCGTGACGGGATAGAACCGGGGGTCCCGGGTGGAGGCGCTGATAGCGTTGTGGATGATCTCCTCCGCCAGCGATTCTCTCGTAGGGGCGATGGTGCCGATGCAGCCACGCAGCTGTCCGTGCTTGTGGATGGACACAAAGGCCCCCGCCCTGCGCTGCGTCAGTTCCGCAGGCAGTCCTTCCGGCACGGAGATCACCTGATGCTCCCGCACATAACGCTCTAAAGAGGCCCGTGCAAGGCGGACAAAGGGATCCTCTGATTCATTTCCAGCATCCAGAAACCGCCGGCTGTCGTCCGGCCCCGTGGGGTGGAAGGTGCAGATGCCGTATCCCACACCGGTGACGTCCTCATGGGAAAGCCTGCTTGCCTCCACCGCCACGCCGTCCAGCGCTCCCGCCATAATCACAAAGGACCGGTGCCCGCACTCGGCGGCCCTGTCGCAGAAGTCCTCGTCAAAGTCAAACAACTCTCCAAAGGCGCCCCGGCCGCAGACATCCATGATCCGGGCGTCGTACTGAGGGCCCTCCTCCGCAAAGCCGTATGGGCCATAACTCTGGAGCTTGTGGGACAGGTCGCCGCTGGCGACGAAGACCGCCCGCCGCCCGGCTTCCTCCACGGCTCTCCGGATGATCTGCCCCAGCACATAGTGGTCCCGGAGCGGCAGACCGGACAGTCCAATCCTGACAAGCTTGAAGTTCTGATACGCCTGCCGGATGAAATACAGCGGCACCATGGTCCCATGGTCCAAGGCAGGCTCCCGCTGGCCTTTGGTCCCCGCCGGGAAACTCTGCTCCTGTGCGATTCGTTCCATGGTCTTAACCAGCTCTGTGTCATATTCCTCCCGGAATTTCACCTCAGGCGCCCGGAAGCTGCCGAAGGAGCCCCGGGCCCGACTGCCGGGGGAGATGTGGAAATAGTCCCGGTACATGGTAGCGTGGGGACTGGAGAGGATAATGGTCTCCGGAGCCAGAGCCGCGATCTCATCCGCCACACGGGTATAGGCGGCAGTAGTGGCCGCGATCTGATGTTCACTCCCCTTTCCCACCTCCGGGACGATCATGGGTGGATGGGGAACCATAAACGCGCCGACAATTGCCATAACTCAATTCCTCCAAAGCATCGTTGCATGTTACGATACGGTGAGCTACCCAGGGCTAAAGGACCTGGGTATCCCGTTTCGCTGACAGAGACTTTCCTGTTAAATATGAACTGATCTTTTCGTGCTTCCATTATAGCATCCAGGATCAAGGAAAACAATGAACGGGCGGCATTCCATCATGATTGCTTGCTGTTTTGTCAAGAAAAATACACCGCCCCGGAGACTTGTTTTCTCCGGGGCGGTGTGCTCAATGATTTACTTTAACCTCAAATCGCTCTGCACCGTCGCTGAATACAAGGGTTGCGATTTGCATCGGGTCCAACGGAGCGGCCCAGTCGATGGACCATCTGTGCTCCCTGCTGTCTAGGTCTCGGCCCACGTGGATTCCCGTTGTTGGAACCAGTGTCCCGTCCAGCAGAACCGCCTCCACCGTGAGGCAGATCTTATCCGGCTCTGCCATCCGGGCAAGCTCGGCCTGAGTCCCGCTCCCCACGAAGATATAGTTGCTGTTATCGGTGACAGCTACAAATTCCACATCGGATTCGCGCAGAACGATATCCCGAATCTCCATTTCGACGCCGCCGGAGAAGGAAAGCGTTTCCTCCGATACGATAGAGTCCGGCGTTTCGCTTTGAGGCAGTTTCATTTCAAAGGTCCATGTGCCGTGGATCTCAGGCGTCTCTCCCATAGGCCCCATCTGCATGAGCGTATGAAGGGAAATGTACAGTGTGGTATTCCCATCGTTTAATCCGGCGTCCTCTGGCAGAGTATCAAAGTTCACTGTACACCCGGCCCATTCGTCGCCGTTTTCGTCGTCCCCTCCTCCGCCTCCGCCGGAGTATCCTTCGATCCGGCCGTAGTTGGGGTTTTCCGCATAGATCTCCGAGTCCGAAAACCGGAGCGTATAGTGCTGCGTCGGTTGTCTCTCTCCGTACACCTCCGGGTCCGGGTGGATGCGGAAGATCAGATAGGCTGATTTTTCAGCAGCTGTCACGGAGTCCAGGGTGATGGTCACATCCTGATCTGTGACGCTTTCACCAATGTTGGCGGATTTACCGTCGATATAGTCCTTCTGCGCCTCAGGCATTTCCGTATTGCCGAAGACTTCCCACCGGTCTGCCAGGCTTTCCGTACTGCGGGTGTACTGATAAACCGCAAACACAGCTCCGGCCAGCAGGATCGTGATCGCCGCAGCGATCAGTGCGATCCGCATTGGTTTCATCGATTTCTTTTTCATGATTGGGACCTCCTTTGCCTCCAGGATCAGGGCTTCATCCATATCGCAAAGGGCCCAGAACAAGGTGTCGTCTTTCATGACATGACCCCCTCCTGTTCCAAATGCTTCTTGAGCTTCTTCCGAATCCGGCTCAGCTCGGATTTGATCCGGGTCTCCTTCCATCCGGTGGTCCGGGATATGGAAGGGATCGTCTCGTAATACCAGTAGCGGAGCACAAAGATCCGGCGTTTCTCCGCCGGCAGAGCCCGCAGGAAGTCCGAAATCAACCTGGCTGTTTCCTTCCGCTCTGCAGTTTCCACCAGATCCTCCAGAGAAGGGATCTGCAGCTCCTCCAGGACCTCCGTGATCACACTGCGCTTTTTCGCGCTGCGCCTGCGGTACATGGTCAGCGCCAGATTGTGAGTGATCCTGCCCATATATCCCTTCAGGTTCCGCGGGCAATTCGGGGGGATGGAGTTCCAGGTTCGCAGGTATGTGTCCGAAACGCATTCCTCGGTATCCTCAAAGGAAGAGAGGATATTATATGCGATGGCGGTACAGTAGGGGCCGTATTTCTCACGGGTCTCAAAGATCGCCTGCTCGTCCCGGTCAAAAAAGAGCGCGATGATTTTTTCGTCTTCCATGGGTTCCTCCTTCGGGAGATTGAAAGGTCCTTTCAGTAATATAGACTCCAAAAGTGATGAATTGGATGCAGCTGTAAAGGAGCTAATTGAATTTTCTCCTGTATAGTCGGCATGATAGCCGATGCCCCAAGGGCACTGTCAAGAACTTTTTAAAAAAAGTGAGCGCGCTGTCAGAAAACGCTCTGACAACGCGCTCATTCTTCTTCCGTGCAGCGACCTTCCAATAATCCATAACAAATAAACTGCACAAAAGATATCAATCATCCCGGAGCATCTGCATGATGGCCAGCTTTTGCTCGTTGCCCAAGTCAAGGGAACGGGAGCTGCCTTTCGTGTAGGTAGCCCGGGTGCTTATTGCAGTATGCACGCCGATTTGCAATCCTTCCGCCTGTTTTTTTGCCTGCACTGCTTTCTTTCTGTTTCGAAATTCCGCATAGATATCTTCCTTCAGCTTCACGGAAACCCCTCCTTTCGGATTTCTGACTCCATCGTACAAGATGACGTAAGGTCACTGTCAAGTTGTTTTTCGAAATAATCGGAAATGAGATTCCTGATGGTCTTTGTCCTGTTAATTCAGTCCTTCCTCACCGTACAGGGCGTGATCCTTTACTGTATCCAGGTCGACTCCTTCCCGGAACCTGACACCGAACGCGCCGAATTCGTCCCGCCCGGTATCCTCCGCCAACAGGAAACTTGTCCCGTCAAAGGCCGTATAGCAGATCACCGGGTCTCCTTCCTCTGTAAAGACAATGAAGGTCAGGCAGTCCGGCGTTCCCTGTTCCACGCTGCCCATGAAGTCCCGCCACTGCTGCTTGCCCCAGTCATTGACCTGTCCCTGAATGTTTTCCATCACATGGGGCATATCCGGCATTACAAACCAGCCGTCGGGGAAGGACCGGAGATAGGATTCGATTTCTGCGTAGTCCAATGTGGGCTCCGCGATGGGATCTACACCGAAGTCCCCGAGCTCCTCCGCCACGCCCAGCACACCGAAGAGCGTCGGCGCATAGCCCTCGCCCACCGGTTCGATCAGGTGGTAGCTGATTCGTTTCTGAAACTCCTCCCCTGAGGCATTCTGATAGGTCTGCGTTTCTTTTTCGAGCTTTGCGAATCTGTATTCTTCCCATTCTCCGGGCGTCACGGAATCCTGAACGCAGAGATAGTAATCCGGACCGTTGAAATGGATGTAGAATCGCCTGATCCTGTCATTCGGTGACAGACTGACGATCGTCACGGCCGCTTCCTGCCCGTGTTCGGAGACATCGAGAAAATTGGCCCACAGCTTAAGTCCCGCCTCCGTCACGAGGCCGCGGGAATATTGGAGGACGAGATCTCCGCGTTCCGAAAGTGCGTCCAAATCCTCAGGCAGTGTCTCAAAATACGCCTGAATGGCATCAAGATCCCGGCCCAGAGGCATGGGCATGGTGTCGGGCGGCACTGGTGGTTCCGGCAGAGATGATTCCCCGCCGCCAGCGGATTCGTTCCAGTTCAGCTCCTGCAGGATCCCTTCCCACTCGCCGCACTGTTCCTCCGGAATCTCGTACCAGGTATGTCCTTCACGGAATGTTTCCCTGCCCCAGTCATCCACATTGATCATATATTCCGTGGAATCTCCGCCGGAAGAAGTCACAGTGATATACCATCCGACAGAGCCAACGCCGACGCGTGATGTGTTCCATGCCAGAGAGAGTCCTTCCAAGTAATCAACCAGCCGGTTTATGGAAGGGATATCCGTATATACAGTCGCTGTCTCCGGCCGTGCGTACTGAGAGATCGTGATCTGCACAGACTCCGGCAGCAGGGAAAGCTTGTGGGCCATACTGCAGGCCGCCAGTATACTCAATACCAGCAGCAGGATCAGAGCTTTGATGATTCGATTCATGGCAATCCCCCTGCTTAAGTAGACGCGAAAACGCGAAAAGTGTTACGCGGCAGCCGGCAAGTTATTTTCCAATTCTATATTACCATATTTTCACAGTTTTGCAAGAAGAAAGCACCCTTAAGTTGCCGGACACTCCTGCCTTTCTGTCAGTGCGGGAATTGATCCACTCCCTCCGAGGAGATATACCAGTGTCCGCTCCTGTCCCTGGCCACGATCCAGTAGACGGTGTACTCCGATTGCGTCATCGAGATACCCATGGCCTTGGCGGTATAGTCTCCGGAGCGGATCCTTCCGGAGAACAGAATGCGGCCAGGTTCCTCGCTGTGCAGATCAGTAAGCCGGAGCGACAAAAGCGCACAGTCCCGATAGGTCTTTGGGAATTCCTCCAGAATCAGATCCGCGGCCTGCAGCGCCTCCCGTTCCGTGTATCCGTTCAGGTATTCCGGCGAAATTTCCACCGCGTCGACCTGCGCTGTGGTTCCCCGCGGCGCTCCCCCGGGGAACTGAAATCCGTCCGGATGGACGATAGCGTAGATCATCAGCGTAAGGACCAGCTCGAGAAGCAGACCGATGCATACGATGACCGCCGGAGACAGCCGGCTCCGCTTCTTCTGCTTTCTTTCCGGATTTCCAAGGTCCATGGCCTCCTGCAGCTGCCCCATGGCTACGGCCAGATTGTCAGTATAGTCCTTGGAGCAGTCCGCCACAAACTGCCGGTACATCCGGTCCTTCTGTTCCTGCGCGATGATGTCGCTGCCGCCGGTGATGTCGTTAAACTTCATAGCGCTTCCTCCATTCGTAATCTGCCCGGGACGTATTGTCCCCTCGATGGCGTCCAGGTATCCGAACCTCGGCCGGATGTCGCTCTCCGGAAGCGGGAGCTTTCCGGCCGCACGGGAGATCTCTGCAGACAGGGCATATACGTCCGAAATCCGGTCTGCGCTGAGCTGATCGGTCGCCTGCACCAGTCCGTCGAGGGACTCCTTCTGCGAGAGCAGCCACTGCCGGTAGGCCGGAAGGATCTCGCCGATGGATCCCGGATCTTCCTGCATCCTTCGGATTTCCTCCATGGTGAACCAGGCGCTGCGCAGGGAGGCGATCATCTCAAGCTGATGCACATCCTCCTCGGACCAGGTACGGAAGGTTCTGCCGTTTCGCCGCTCGCTGGCGGGAGAAACCAGCCCTTTTTCCAGGTAGAGCCGGATGGTTTTCCGGGACAGGCCGGTCCTCCCGCACACTTCTTTGATGGTCATGGGTCTCACCTCACCCCTATGGTACACCGTGCCCCAGGGGCCCAGTCAAGGGGAAATTGCAAATTTCTGCGCGCGAACGGCGGTGCGGACGAAAAACCAGGCTAAAAATGCAGAGGTCTGTACGATTAAGGAGCCTGCCTTGATTTTCCGTGGGCAAAAGCGTAAGATAGAGTAACGATCCTTTTGGAGGTTATCCGGATGGAAAAGCACTATTTCAGCGGGATGGATCTGTCGGGCCTGTTCGACAGCGAAAGCACCTTTGGCAGAAACTACAGGTTTGGTGAAGTGACAGATGAACTCATACAGCGGGCTGAGGAGCTGATGGGATACAAGATCCCTGCTTCCTATCGTAAACTTCTGGAATTTCAGAACGGCGGCTTGATCAGCGAGAAACTCAGTGAGAGCTGGCTGTCAGCTATCTACGGGATTTCAGAAGATCCGAAGGCTTTCTATGGACTTGAATGTATGTTCGACAACTGGCGGGACGGATGGGAATACCCGGACATCGGTATTCCCTTTGGCGAAACTCAGTCTGCCGGACACGATATGTACTACCTGGATTTCCGCGCAACGGACGAAGGCGGCGAACCGCGAGTCGTCCGCGTGGACAACGAGATGGGAAACGAAGTCTACTTTGTCGCTAATAATCTTTATGAGTTTATCGGGATGATTCTGGCCAACGAGGTTCCGGAAGAAACGCTGATCGATGGGGCGGAAAAGATCGAGCCTCCCCGGGAACCCCAAAAGATGATCCGTCAGGATCGCAGGCCGCTGATCGTTCTGCTGGCAGTACTCGATGTGCTGCTGTTCCTGTTACTGCTGATCACCTTTTCCATCGCTGCGGCCAGAGTTGTCATTTTGATTGTGATGCTGATTCTGACGGCCTGCTTAATCTATTTCGGGAGAACTGCTCAGAAATGACCAAGAGAGAAATCAGACGGGACAAAAGGGCCTGCAATCGGATTGTCATGGCCGTCAATTCTGAACGTCCTATGTCCAAACGGGAGAGAAAGGCCGATTATGCGTATGCAATTACGTTAGTGTCATTGGGGATCTTTGTACCTCTTATTTCCATTCCGTGGCTGATGACCGTGAAAAGGCCTCTGGCCGCGCTGTCCGTCACTGCCGTCTCGGTAGCCGCGGCCCTGATTATCGGCCTTTCCAGGCGCAGATCGATCCTGAAACAGTTTTTTCAGATCGGGAACGGTCAAGAGCTGATGACGATCCTCAAAGGTGACGACCGGATTGCGGATCTGATGAAGGTGGATGAGGTGCTTCTGTGCGTCCTTCCCCAGAGAGCCTGTTATCTTGATCTGGTATATGCCTGGCTGTGCCGGCAGGGTCTGGTCATCCCGGGCGAAACGCTGCCTTGCTGGCGCGTTGACGGAGAAGAACTCATGCCGTATCTCCGCGTGGGAAGCGAGCTCAGCGGGCCGGTATTCCTGATGCGGTTTGACGGCAGGCTTCCCGATGACCCCGTCCGCTTCTATCGGGAGAAAAAAATATGTAGGCATTTACCTGATCAACGACTTGAGATAAGAAAAAACGGCAAGCAGCTCCGGCGAAAATGTCCGGGGCTGTTTGCCTGTTTTCGTCAAGCTAAGAATCCACGATCCTCCACAGTTCTTTCCGGATTCTGTGCAGCGGTTCATTCAGGGCGATTCTGGTTTGGAGGTCATCATCCCACAGGACTACATCCGAAAGTCCTCCCCTTGACGGGAAAAGGAGGCGATATATCCATTTTCTCTCCGCCGTTTGTACCCGCTGTCATGCTTTTCGTTTCCTTTTGGGGTTTTCTCCGATGGACGCTTTAACCCGATCCAAAAGCGTTGGACATCCGGGAAAGCGTTCTTCTGGAAGCTTGCTGCTGTAGTAGTAATTGCAAAAGACTGAGCGCTCCGGCAGATCCGAAATGGATCTGACAGTGCCGGCCAGTTCGTATTGATATCTTGCAGTTTCGTCGGAAAACAGATACCCGATGGTCTGCTGATCCGAGGAAACGGCCCATACCACGTTTTTCATGGCAGGGACATAGCCGGAAAGAGTCTGCATCAGGGAGTCGATCGGTTTGTTCGAGACGAAAAGAAAGTCTTTCTCGTTCGGGGCTGCGACGTCATCTCCCATGCACACACTGTCCCGTTCCGCATGAATGATTATCATGTTTTTCCCTGCTTTCCTTACTCCACTACGAGGTGAACAACGGATCCTTCTTCTTTGTTGTACACGTGTTTTCCGATGATGGTTCTCAACTGCCGAATGTCTTCGATGCTGTCCCGCAGAACTCGAGACGGCAGTCCCGGGAGTCCGGCGTATTCAATTCGTCGTAAAAATCAGAGACAGAAACGTAATATCGATCCAGCACGTCCTCAAGAGGATACTGAGACAACTCTGCGGAGGAAGTCCCTTCCCCCAGTTCCGGCTCCTGCTCAAAGCAAAGGCTCGTGACAAAGCCTTCGGCGCATTGGTAGATATCCGGCTCCACTGCTTGGTATGACGAAGTGCGGTATTTCTCTGCGCTATAGTTTCTGATGTTTTTCATGGTTGCCACCCCGGTTTTGCTCATATGATGCTTTAATTATACACCCTGGGAAGCCTTTCGGCAATCGGATCTGCACGGAAGTCCTATGTGTTCTACGGTGCAAAGTCCTGTACTGGCGCTTCTCTCCTCTCCTTCTGCTCCAGGGCCGACTGCTCTTCCCTGGAGATCGTCTTGACGCGCAGCGTGAAGTAGAGGATATGCGCCACCCACACGACAGCGAGCAGGATGCAGGGAATCCAAATCCCCTTCCGCGCCATCATAAAGAAGCCAAAACCCATCAAGAGCGTCACGGTCAGGATAATTGACAGTTTGGTGGAGCGAAGCATTCCTCGGTGGCTGACAAAAGACTCAAGGTGTTTTTTGTATAGCTTTGTGCCAAGAAACCATGTATGCAGCTTTTCGGAACTGTTGGCAAAGAAAAACAGCGTCAGAAGGTAAAAGGGCGTGGTCGGCAGGATCGGCAGAAATACGCCGATCGTACCGAGGGCAAAGCAGATCAGTCCAAACACAGCGAATAAGATACGTTTTATTTTCATGTCCGTTCCATCCTTTTCTTCTCTCTTTTGGTGGATACCAGATGACGAATGGCAGCTGCCGGGTGATGAAAGATCATTCTGGGTCCGGAAAAACGCATGACTTCCCGTATCCTTTCCCGCATTTCCGGGCTGTAACAGTGCACGCGGCAGTTGGAGCAAAATGTTTTTTCCTCCATAAACGGGCATTTGTCGCTGCGCTGCCATGCGTAATCCGTCAATTCCCGGCAGACTTTGCAAATCCGGCCTCTTTTTGTCCTGTGCTTTTTCCGGCAATAGAGCGCGATCATGTCCCCGACCATTCGCTTTTCCCTCGCACGCTTTGTCTGAACGTCCGTCATGACAGTCTTCCCTCCGCCATTTCTATGATGTCGTCCGCAATACGCACCGTAGATTTGCGGTGGGAGACAAGGATGACCGTTTTTCCGAAGGACGACTCCTTCAGCGACTTCAGGATCACCGCTTCATTGAGGCTGTCGAGATTGGACGTTGGCTCGTCAAAGAGGAGGAACGGCGCGTCGTGCAGGAAGGCCCGGGCCAGACCGATTCTCTGCCGTTCGCCGCCGGAAAGCGTTTCTCCCAGTTCGCCGACCTCCGTTTCGTATGCTTTCGGAAGCGTCATGATGAAGTCATGGATGGATGCCTTTCTGCACGCCTCCTCGATCTCTTCCTGCGTGGCGTCCAGTCTTGCGATACGGATATTACCGGCAATGGTGTCTTTGAAAAGCTGCGTCTCCTGGGTCATATAGCTCTCCATATCGCGGAGATTCTTCGTGTTGATCTCGTCCACGCTGATACCGGACACCTCTGCCCTTCCGCTTGTGGTGCGCCAGAAGCGCATGAGCAGCTTCAGGAGCGTTGATTTGCCGCAGCCGCTCCTGCCGACAACGCCGACGATCCTGTTTTCCGGGAACGAAAGCGACAGGTTGTCCAGTACCGGCTCGCCGCCATAGGAGAACATGACGTTTTCCAATGCAGCTCCGCGGAAGGTCACCTCTTCTTTGCCGGTGACTTCCTCGGTCTCGGGCGTCTCATCGATCACCGCAAGCACCCTGGCCCCAGAAGCCACGGTCGTCTGAAGCGTTGTTCCCAGGCTGGCAAGTGCCGTGACAGGACCGAAGGAGGACATCAGGGCGATCACCGGGATCAGGAAGCCGTCAAAGCCGATTTGGTTTTGACTGTACAGCACTGCACAAAGGGCAAGCATGGCGGCATCAAAGAATAGGATGAAGGTGTTGGCCAACGCCAGATTCACACCGGTTAGCCGGTTCAGGCTGCTTTGTTTTCCGGAAAGCTCTGCTGTTTTGTCTGTCAGTCCCGCAAGGCGATCTGCCCCGCCGCTGTACTGGATGGTCTCATCGAGGCCCCGAATGCTTTCGAGCATATATGCGGCAAGGTCGCCATTGTCCTGACGAAGCTCATCGCCGAGTGTTCCGCTGCGTTTGGAGATGATCACCGGCAGCAGGACGCCGACGCAGACGTAGGCGCACAGCGCAAGCAGTCCAAGGCTCCAGTGGTAGGAGCCGATGAACAGTACCATGACAAGCTCTGTAAGCAGCGCAATGCAGACGGGAGATATCGTGTGCGCATAGAAGACCTCAAGAAGCTCTACGTCCGATGTGATCAGCGAGATCAGATCTCCCTTGTCCCGGCCTTCAAGTCTGGCCGGGCAGAGCCGGCGCAAAGCCCGGAACACCTTGTCCCGGATGATGGCAAGGAGCGTGAAGGCTATGTAGTGATTGGTCCGCTGCTCCCCATATTTCAGTACGGCACGAAGGACCGCGATGAGGATGAGGAGTACCCAGACCTGCATGATGGAAAGGGGGATCCCGATCTTCAGCGTGTGAAGGACCGCAAATCCGCCGAGGACCGGAATGAACTGGGCGCACAGGAATCCGAGCATGCCCATCCCGATTGCCAGGAGCATAAATCCGGTGAGCGGCCCCACGAGTCTCAGCATACGGAAGAGTACCTTTATTTTGCTTGGCTGTTTCATGTTACTCCGCCCCCTTCCCGAAGTTTTCAAGGGCCTGCTGTGTCTGCCACAGTTTCGCATAGCTGCCGTTCTGCGCCAGCAGTTCCCTGTGCGTTCCGCTTTCTGCAACCGTACCCGATTCCATCACATAGATGCAATCGGCCGCCGCCACATTGGCAAGACGATGGGTGATCAGAATGACCGTTTTTTGCCGGGCGAGTTTATGAATCTGCGCAAGGATCGCTTCCTCACTCTCCACGTCGATATTGCTGGTCGCCTCGTCGAAGATGTATACGGGCGAGTCATGCAGGATCGCCCGGGCGAGCGCCAGCCGCTGTCTCTGTCCGCCGGAGAGGTTTGACGCGTTTTCAAGAAGTACGGTGTCCAGTCCGTTCTCAGTCTTCAGGAAATCGGCAAGCGCGCAGTCGGACAGGACCTGCCACAGTCTTTCGTCGCCGGCCCCCGGCGATGCAAGGAGCAGATTCTCCCGCACCGTTCCCTTGAAGAAAATCGAACCGAACCCGACGTAAGTAATGCATTTCATCAGGCTGTCTTCCCGGATGGTGTCGATGCGCGTTCCCCCGATCAGGAGTTCTCCGGAATCGACCGTATTCCTCCCCATGATGAGAGATGCGATCGTGGATTTACCGCTTCCGGATTCTCCGACGATCCCGGTGAAACTTCCTTCCGGAATCGTCAGATCAACGCCATGCAGAACCTCCCGCTCCTGACTGTAGGAAAAGCGAACGTTTTGCAGCACGATGTCGCCTTTGCCGGCGCTATCCGTCTTTTCGCCGGGCTCCTCTTCGCTTAAAAACCTGAATATTTTGTCGCTGGCCGCCATACCGTTCATAGCCACGTGGAAATAGCTTCCCAGCCGGCGCATGGGGAGAAAGAAATCCGCGGAGAGCAGGATCATGAAAATCACATTGGCCAGTCTGATTTCGCCGCTGCCGAACGCTCTGGCTGCCAGCAGTATGCCGAGCGCCGCCCCGCCGTAGGCGACCAGGTCCATGATGGTGACCGAGTTGAGCTGCATGGTCAGCACCGCCATAGTGACTTTCCGGAAGTGCTCGGATTCTCTGTTCATTTCCTCGTTTTTAAACTCGTCCGCCTGATAGGTCTTTAAGGTCGTCATGCCCTGAAGTTTTTCCAAAAACGTACTGCCAAGTTTGGTATACTGTCCCCAATATTTCGACAGGATCTTCTTAGCGATCTTCTGTACCATCATGATCGCGCCCGGGATCAGCGGTACGCAGATCAGGAGTACTGCCGCAACCTTCCAGCTCCCGCCGAAGCCGAAGAGGAAGAACAGCGCGATTGGCGCCATGAATGCATAGAAGAACTGGGGCACATACTGCCCGAAGTAGGTTTCCAGCTGTTCTACGCCCTCCACGCTCTCCTGAACCAGTTCCGCTGTGGTCACGTGCTCGCGATAGGCCGTGCCGAGGCGAAGGAGCTTTTCGTAGATCTTCTCGCGCATGACGCGTTTGACCGTGCGGGATGCGAGGTAGCTCATCCGTGCGGCGTAACGTGTTGTAAAAAAGCGCACAAGAACTGTCATGCCAACGACGAAAAGTGGGATCAGAAGATCGTTTAGGCTCCAGATCTTTTCGTATAGTTTCTGCACGGAAACTGCAACGGTGACGATCATCAGCGCATTGCAGCACAGCTCCAGAAATTGCAAAAGGATGTTCCCGATGATGTATTTTTTGCTTTCGGGACACATCTGCATCAGTCGTTTATCGAACATAACGATTCCCTCTCTTCCCTCTTGTTGTATTGCCGCGTAAACCCGCTCCGTCTGCCGCCGGGCGATACTTCTTCGGGGTTCGCAGTCTCCCTTAAAGGAGACACGATGTCTGTCCTGCTTCTGTTCCGGATTGGTGAGTGGCCATTGCCCTTCTCCATGAGGACTTTCAGTTGAAATTAGAAATGTCTAACTGTAGGTTTTAAAAAACTGCCCGACATACGCCAGCTTTCTGTATGATGAGCAAACACAGTTAGTCACTTCTTACTATTATACCACGCTGTCCCCGCTTTTTCAATGTGGTGGCCGTGAAGCCATCCATCCGAGCATGACGAAAAAGCACCATCCGATGTTACAGCCACAGGCCTGCACACTCGTCTATCGGAGGCAGATACCGGCTATATTCTCTCTTTTCTTCCGCGAAGCTGTTTCTTCTTTTCTGATTTATTTGGATCCGTTCTCCTTTGGTGCGGCGGCGAAAGTGCGCTGCCTATTCAGAATCCGATACGTCGGAGATATTATCTATGGGGATGATGGTCCCGTCCCCCATTTTGATGACAGACCGGTGGGGATCCACCTTCTCGATCGTATCTGTTATCTCCACGTACCGCCCGCCGTCCTTATGCTCGTCCGGGACGAAGTATACGATGGTAACTGCCGGATGTCCCTCCGAGGAGACAATCTCCCGGAGCTTCTGATCGAGGGCCTCTTTCCGGCTCTCCGTCAGTTCCATCTTCTGGTCCGTAAGGCGGGCGGTCTCTTTCACTGCATCGCCGTAGCCGGTCAGCGCCGCAAAGGGATTGAACTGCGCCGCCCGCTCCGCCATAGGCATCTGCGGATGCTTCTGCGAGACATGGTGCGGAGAATCGATGATGTCCGCGTATTTTTCTATACTCATACTGCCTCCTATGCCTTGTGTCCGCCGATCTGCCTGTTGCGTTCTCTGGCGGTGGCGCCTTCCCGGTAGCTGGTCCCCTTCAGGACCGTGTTCTTGCCGTATTTCTGCCGAAGCTCCAGCATAGTCTCCTGGAGCCGCCGCTCTTTTTCTTCCTTCTCCTTCTCCCGGGCAGTCTCCGCCGGATCCGAAAAGAGATCCAGCTGCTCATATGCCTCCGGCTTCAAGGTCTCATCCAGAGCCTTGACGTGATTGGCACCGATATAGATCCGCCGGACCAGAAGCTCCGGGTCAACGATACGGTCGTACAGCTCCCGGGTTTTCTCCAGGATCAGCTTAGTGGAAGAGGTGTATCTCCCCAGGTTGACGCTGCCGTGGGCAGACTTGGGCGCCTTCCGTCCGTAGGGATCCGTGACAACAGGCCCCTTGTACCGGGCCGCGCGCACCGGATCCGTCAGGTTCTCCGTATCGTAGACAATGGTCAGAACCATCTGGTCAGTAACAAGCCGCTTGCTCACCAGATCCAGTACCATGGAATCCGCCATCTCTGCGGCAACAATTCTGGCGCGGTCGGCGGTGTAGGCCGTCTGCAGGACCTGCCCGGAGCTGAGGCTGTTGCTCTCCGGCCGGTAGGCCTTGATGTCCGCGATGGTGCAGGGCTCCCAGCCCCAGGCGTGATCGATCAGAAGCTCGGCGTTGATGCCGAAGGTGTTGTAGAGAAGGTCCTCGTTGTAGAAATCCGTCTCCTTCCCCAGAGAGCAGCGGGCGACGTCGCCCATGGTGTATAGACCCATCTTCTCCAGCTTCCGCCGGGTCGCCTGCCCCACACGCCAGAAGTCCGTCAGGGGCCGGTGGTCCCAGAGGAGGCGGCGGTACTGCATCTCGTCGAGCTCCGCAATGCGGACTCCGTCCGCGTCCGCCGGAACGTGCTTGGCAACGATATCCATGGCCACCTTGCAGAGATAGAGGTTGGTCCCGATGCCGGCGGCAGCGGTGATACCCGTGGTCCGGAGGACGTCCAGGACCATCTGTCTGGCCATTTCCCGGGGCGTGAGTTTGTAGGTGCCGAGATAGTTGGTCACGTCGATCATGACCTCGTCGATGGAGTAGACGATGATGTCCTCCGGGGCGACGTACTTGAGATAGATCTGATAGATCTCCGTGCTGATCTTCATGTAGTGGGCCATCCGGGGCGGCGCGACGATGTAGTCCACTTCCAGAGTCGGGTCCGCCTTCAACTCATCGTCACTGCTGCTTTTCCCGGTGAACTCCCGGATCCGGGCAAGGCGCCTTCGCTCGGCGTTGACCTCCTCAACCCGCCGGACCACCTCAAATAGTCTGGCCCTTCCGGAGATGCCGTAGGCCTTGAGGGACGGTGAGACCGCCAGACAGATGGTCTTGGCGGTTCTGCTCTGATCCGCCACGACCAGATTGGTCTTCAGCGGGTCCAATCCCCGCTCCACGCACTCCACGCTGGCGTAGTAGCTCTTGAGATCAATGGCCAGATAGCTCCTCGTCTTCATGGCGGTCTCCCCCCTTCCGGATATGGTAGGTTCATTGTAGCACGAAGGCGGCAATTATTCCATATTTCCGGGGCAGTTTTTAAAGGCGGACGGAAAAACCCTGTCTTTGCCGCAGGGCAGAGACAGGGTTTTGGGGGTAGTTAGGTCTTAGCGGCTTTTCTCCAGATCTTTCAGTTCTTTCGCCAGCTCCTCATAGGTCCGGAAGACGTGGCCGTGAAACCCCAGCTCCCGCGCCGCCGTCACGTTTTCCTCCGTGTCGTCGACAAAGAGGCAGGTCTCCGGCCGAAGTCCGTACTGCTCCAGGAAATAGCGGTAGACCCGGGGATCCGGCTTGGTCAGGCCCGCCCGGAAAGAGACGACGCCGCCGTCCATATCGGGCAGGAAGGCCAGGGATTCGGCGCACTCGTCATAGGCCTTTTTGGAGTAGTTGGACAGGTAGTAGACCCCGAACCCGGCCTTCTTCAGTCCTCTGACCAAAGGGATGGCGTATTCCCGCATGACGAGCATGCCGCCAAGGTCGGTGAAGGCAAGCCGCAGCTCCCGCTCGATGCCGGGATCCGCCGCCGAGAAGGCCTGAAGGGTCTCCTCCTCGGTGACCTCTCCCCGTTCGAACTTTCCCCAGTAGGGGTTCAGGACCGAGGCCTTGAGGACGCGTTTGATGGTGGGTCCGTCGAGGCCTTTTTCCGCGAGGAATTCCCGGATGCGGAAATCGGCCAGGACGCCGCCTATGTCGAATACGATATTTCTGATCATGGTCATTCTCCATTTAGATCGAGGTTGCGTGCGGTCTTTCTAACAGTATTGTATCATAAAAGCGGCGGTTCCGCCAGCAGCGCCTCCGCGCCCTGTTCGATTCGCGATTCCCTTTCCTTATTCAGGCAGGACCGAGCCTGCTAGGCCTTCGTTGGGGATGATAAAGAAGTATTCCTTCCCGCTGACCGGATTGTCCTTGTCCGTAAAAGAAACCTTGAGCGTCCGGTCATCCACAGTCTCGATCGTCACGACAGCGATCTTCGACAGCTCTCCGGCGCCGGTGACCTCGTCGATTTTGCTCTGGGCGTCAGCCGGCAGCGGCGGAACGTCATCAGCGTCTTCCCCGACAACAGCGTCGATCTGATCTTCCACCGTAACGGGATAGTAGGCCACATACGCTTTGGACAGATCCATCTTCTCAAATCCGCCTTTGTCGCTGCGGAAGATCACGGAATAGGTCCCCTCGGGATTGTACTCCACAGGATCGGCGGTCAGGTTCTGATTCCTCAGCAGTTCCTCTGCGCTTGGCAGCTTGTCGTTCACGTTGAAATGGAGGCCGCAGCCGGAGAGTGTCAGGATCGCAAGACACAGCGCCGCAAGCCGAAACAGGGTTATTTTCAAGTTCGTCATTTCCTTTCTTCCAAATGCTCGGGAATCCGCAAGCGGTTTCCCCGGCAAGAGATTATAGTGGAAATGCGGCGGCAAGTCAAGGCAGCCGGCGGATCCTCCGGGAAATGGATTGCGTTGCCGCTGTCGGATGTGATAAGATAATTGTAATATCAGGGCAAAACAGGAGGGTATGCAAATGGAAGAAGAAAATAAGAACGCATCTGCTCTGCCGAAAAAGAAACGTCACTTTATTCTGGCCGTATTTGTCATCGCGGTTGCGCTCACGCTGGTCGGACAGCTGGCGGGGGCGCTGATCATGCTGCCCTTTAAGATAATGGCAGACGGCGCTGACGACAGTATACAGTTTCTGTTCATGTATCTCGAATTCATTGGGATCGACATTCTGGTGCTCCTGTACTGCGCTGTGTTTGAAAAGGAAATCTTCCGCAGCTTTCTGGGGGCCGGACGGGGCGGCGGCCGCGGAAACCGTTTCAGGAGTATTGGGTTCGGCCTTCTGATCGGGTTCGCAATGAACGGGATCTGTATTCTCGCTGCTTGGCTGCACGGGGATCTCCGGTTTTCCGTGGGGGATTTCCGTCTGATCTACCTGATCTGCGCGCTGCTGAGCGTCTTCGTCCAGTCCTGCGCGGAGGAACTTGTCACCCGTGGATATATGATGGGCGCTCTTAAAGCCCGCTACCGCGGATGGATCGCCATAGTGGGCAACGCCCTTTTCTTCGGGTTGTTCCATCTTTTGAATACCGGGATCACCGTGGTGTCCTTTTTGGAGATCGTCGGCATCGGCCTGGCTCTGAGTCTTGTGGTGTATTATTTCGAGAGTATTTGGATGGCTGCCGCTATTCACACTTCGTGGAACTTTACACAGAATTTTCTCTTTGGTCTTCCCAATTCCGGGTTCGTCTCGAAAGGATCCTTCCTCCATCTGGAAGCCGCGTCGGACAGCATCCTGTACGACACGGTATTTGGCGTGGAAGGTGCGATCCCGGCGTTGATCGTGACGGCTGTCCTTGCCGCTGCAGTCATTGTGTACGCGCGGAAAAAGACGCCAAAATCTGATTTTTGAAGGCAAACGGCAGACAGTCCTGGAACTGTCTGCCGTTTCCTTGATGTGCGCCCGGCGAGCGCACGTTCTATAGGGTGAAAGTCCCGAACGCGCCCGGCAATGGGAAGCGTTAGCCAAAGGCAAAGGTGTCCATCGCGAGGTGGAATCTGAAGGAAGCCGGATTTGGAGAGTTGAAAGGTCTCTCCATAGGCAAAGCTCTGGCCCGACGAACAGAAACCTTGTCAGGCCGTAAGCGAGGGT